>NZ_RZRV01000026.1:0-80894 GCF_004023085.1 Mesorhizobium sp. M7A.F.Ca.US.010.02.1.1
GTTGAGATAGACCGAGGCGATGCCGATGACGCCCATCACCAGAACGGCGATGCCCGCCAGCATGGCGAGGCGCTTCACGCCAAACCCGCGGAGATTCGAGATGATGCTCTGGATCTGTTCCGGCACGGTTCAACGACTCCCAGCATGATTGTCCGCTGGAACTCTAGTCTTCGAAGCTTGTGCGAAAATGAAATCGGGCCGCGCTTGCGGCGCGGCCCGATTATCTGATGGGAAGGTGGGCGCCGGTGGCGCCCGTGATCAGCTCTTGAACAGAGACAGGATCGACTGCGAGGCGGCGTTGGCGATCGACAACGCCTGGATGCCGAGCTGCTGCTGCACCTGCAGGGCCTGGAGACGGGTCGATTCCTTGTTCATGTCGGCATCGACGAGCTGGCCGACGCCGCGGTCGATGGAGTCCATCAAGCTCTGGGTGAAGGTCTTCTGCAGGTCGATGCTGCTCTTGGCCGAGCCGAGGATGGTGGCGGAGTCGGTCAGCTGGGCCATGACCTTGTCCATCCTGGTTACCATCTGCGTGATGATGTCGTCGGTTACCCCTGGGGCCGTGATGTCGAGGTTGTAGGCGGAAATATTGTCGACCTTGGCGACCGCTCCCGCCGCCGTCTGGCCGGCTGTGTTCGCGGCGATATCCGTTCCTCCGCCCGCGATCACGCCCGCATAGGCGTTGTCGTACAGGGTCTGGGCGGCGCCCGTGGAATAGATGGAGGTTTTGCGATCGAGGGTTCCGGAATTCTTCACCTCGGCGGCGAGGCCGTAGTCGAAAAGCTTGGTGCCCTCAACATCGATGTTGATCGTTCCGATCGACACTGCGCCGGATGAGGAGCGATTGAATGAGGACACGATCTGCGAGTCGGGCTGGACGCCATCATTGGGGGCGGCAGTCTGCTTGGAGGTCACCGCCAGGAAATTCGAGCCGGAGAAGGTCGCCGCATCGGCGAACGACTTCATCTGCGTCTGAAGCGCCTTGATCTCGGTCTGGGTTTTTGCCTTGGCGGCATCCGTCTGGCCGACCATGGACAGCACCTTGGTCTTGATCTGCCCGATCGTTGTCAGCACATTGTTCATGCCGGTGTAAGCGGCGTCGACCTTCGAGGCGCCGAGGCCGAGTGCATCCTGCACGGTCGACAGGGCCGCGTTGTCGGAGCGCATCGTGGTGGCGATCGACCAGTAGGCGGCGTTGTCCGAGGCCTGCGAGACCCGGTAACCGGTCGATATGCGGGCCTGCGTCTGTTCGAGCGACTTGTTGGTGGCGCTGAGGCTTTGAAGTGCGGTTAACGCCGAAGCGTTGGTCATGATGCTCGCCAAGAAAGTCGCTCCTTCTCAAAAGCCGACATGCTCAGACATGCCGGATGGGCCTGTTCAACGGGTGGCATCGTGCCGGTCGGACCGATTCGCCAACTGTCGTAAGCTATTGGTTAACCATAACTAGCGCGGCATGGTTAACAGCCTGTTAAAAGCTGGCTTTTGAGAGTTAAGCATCGAGGGTTGCGTGGGGCTGGAGCAAAACGCAAATCGGGCCGCGCTTTTGGCGCGGCCCGATTTTTTTGTGCGAACTGTGGTTGAGCGAAGGCGATTAGCCGCGGAAGAGCGACAGGATCGACTGCGACGAACCGTTGGCGATCGACAGCGCCTGGATGCCGAGCTGCTGCTGGACCTGCAGGGCCTGGAGGCGGGTCGATTCCTTGTTCATGTCGGCATCGACGAGCTGGCCGACACCGCGATCGATGGAGTCCATCAGGTTCGAGGTGAAGGTCTTCTGCAGGTCGATACTGCTCTTGGCGGCGCCGAGCGTGGTGGCGGCGTTGGTCATGGCCTTGAGCGCGGCGTCGACGACGTTCATCTGCTGCGCGATCTGGCTATCGCTGGCAGCCGTGCCACCCGAAAAGATAGTGAGCGAGGCAACCGAATAGGTGTCGGTTGCCGCTGCTGCAGCACCCAGGGTGGGGTTCGAGGCCGTGGCAACAGCAGCGCCCGTGGTGCCGAGGCGAGCCGTGTCGAGAATACCCTTGGCGGTTGGTGCCGCGCCGGCATCGTACAGCTTGATGCTTTCCACATTGACATCGATCGTCGAGATCGAAGCCGCGCCGGTCGCGTCGCGGTTGAAGGCCGAAACAATCTTCACGTCGGCCGCGGTGCCTGTCGCAGTGGACACCGAAAGCATGTTGGTGCCGGAGAAGGTGGCGCCATCGGCGTAGGCCTTCAACTGGTTCTGAAGGGCGGCGATTTCGACCTGGGTCTTTTCCTTGGAGGCGTCCGTCTGGCCGTAGGACGCGACCAGCTTGGTCTTGATCTGGTTGATGGTATCGATCGCGCTACTCATGCCGGTATAGGCTGTGTCGACCTTGGAGGCGCCGAGGCCGAGAGCGTCCGAAACGGTGGACATTGCCTGGTTGTCGGAACGCATTGTGGTGGCGATCGACCAGTAGGCGGCGTTGTCCGAAGCCTGCGAGACCTTGTAGCCGGTCGAAATGCGGGCCTGGGTGTCGGTGAGGGATTTGTTGGTGGCATTGAGGCTCTGCAGAGCCGTCAATGCGGCGCTGTTCGTCATGATGCTGGACATGGTACTCGTACCTTGATTTTACAGGTATTTTTTACATACCGGCTCTACCGGTATGACGGTGCGGCATCATGCCCATGATCTCTCAAAATCGATCACCCGCCATCTGCGAGCGAATATGCGGGCAAGTCCCTACCAAAGGGCTAAACCGAACGGTTAATCGAAAATATATTGCTGGAATTTCGAGCCGGCGCGGCAGGATCAGTTGAAGGAGCGCACCAGGCTGCCGACAAGCAGGTTCCAGCCGTCGATCAGGACGAAGAACAGGATCTTGAACGGCAGCGACACCACTGTCGGCGGCAGCATCATCATGCCCATCGCCATGGTGATCGTGGCGACGATCAGGTCGATGACCAGGAATGGCAGCACGATCAGGAAGCCGATCTCGAATCCGCGCCGGATCTCCGAGATCATGAAGGCTGGCACCAGGATGCGCAGGTCGACGGTGTCACGCGAAACGGTCTGGCCGCGCTCGCGGGCGAGGTCGGCGAAGAGGTCGAAATCCTTGTCACGCACATTGTGCAGCATGAAGGTGCGGAACGGGTCCGAAATCTTGTCGAAGGCTTCGGTCTGTGTGATCTGGTTGTCCATCAGCGGCTTGACGCCGGTGTTCCAAGCCTGATCGAAGGTCGGCGCCATGACATAGAAGGTCATGAACAGCGACAGCGAAATCAGGATGAGGTTTGCCGGTGTCGACTGCAGGCCGATGCCGGCGCGCAGGATCGAGAAGGCGATGACGAAACGGGTGAAGCTGGTCACCATGATCAGCAGGCCTGGCGCCACCGACAGAACGGTCAGCAGGCCGAACATCTGGATGATGTAGCCGACGGTGGTGCCGTCAGCCTTGCCGATGCCGCCGAGATCGAGTTGCTGGGCCGCCGCGATGGAGGTGGCGGCGGCGATCATGGCCGTGGCGAGAAGGAGTTTTCTCATTCGAGCAGCAATGTCCTGATGAGTACCTGTTTGGCGTGACCCTGGCTGCGGATCGCGGCGCGGTCTTCGAGGTCGGCCTTCAGGTGCTGGTAGCCGCTGGCGCCCTCGATCTGATGCATCTTCAACGTGCGCACCAGGGCCAGAAGGTCCTGGTGGATGTCATCCGACATTGCCTGTGGCTGCGGCGCGTCATAGACGATGGACACCTCCATCCTGATCCAGGTGCCGGCAGGCGAGGCGATGTTGGTGGTGATCGGCGCCAGCACGACCAGTGTAGGCCCCACGACTGGCTGCTCGGCAGAAGCCGGCTGCTCCGTCTTGCCTTCATTCTCGGGCGCCGCCGGTACCGACGACGGTGCGTCGACACCCTTCAGATAGCCGCCGGACATCCAGCCCATGCCGATGGCGGCCGCCGTCACAACCAGCAGCATGCCGGCCTGAATGGCAAGGGAGGGACCCTTGCGCGGCTGGACCTGTTCGACATTTGCCACTGTGCTCTGTTCCCCAACCCTAGAACGGAAGAACCTGGTCGAGAATCTGCTGGCCGTAGGCAGGCTGCTGAACCTCGGTGATGCGACCGCGTCCGCCGTAGGAGATGCGGGCCTCGGCGATGCGTTCGTAGGGGATGGTGTTTTCGGCGCCGATATCGGCCGGCCGCACGATGCCGGCGAGCGTCAGCACCCTGAGCTCGGCGTTGACGCGCACTTCCTGCGATCCGGTGATCATCAGATTGCCGTTGGGCAGCACATCGGTGACGATCGCCGCGACATTGAGCTCAAGCGTCTCCGAGCGCTTGATCTCGCCGTCGGCGGTCGTGTCCGTGGTGGAGCTGAGAGCCCCAGCGCCCTTGCCGGCGGTGCTCCACTTGTCCCACTGCGCGCTGAGGTCGTAACCGAGCTTGCGATTGGCGGTGCGGCTCCTGTCGTTCTGGTTCTTGAAGTTGGCTCGATCGTTGATCTTGATCTTGACCGTCAGGATGTCGCCCTGGGACAGCGCCCGCGGGTCGGTGAACAGCCGGCTCTGGCGGTCGTCCCACAACGAGAATTGCTTGACCGGCGCGGGCGGCGTTTGCGGATAGCGATAGAGGGAGCCAGTGCTGCCGCCATCGATGCCGGAGCCGACCGGGGACAGGGCCGGCTCCCTGCCGACCTCCTTGAGGTTGGTTCCGCAACCCGACAGCACGGTGACCGCGCACAGGACAAGCATTTTCCGGATCATGACGGATCTACCCTTCGGGCTGCGCTGGCCATAATGCCGGTGAGCGTCGCCGCCGCCTTCTGGTCCATTTCGTTGAGGATGACGCTCGCCTTGCGTGAATCGAGCTTCATCAATATGGCCGCAGCCAGATCGGCGTTGACGATGGCCAGCCGCTCGGCGGCGGCGTCGGGTTTCATGCCGGCGTAGATCTGGACGACGCCGTCCTCGGCCCGGGCCAGGAAAACCTCGCGCCGCTTCAGCCAGGTCTCGTACTCGGCTTTTTTTGCATCCAGAGCTTTCATGCGCTCGTCGATGCCGGCCTGGAGCTGCTTCAGTTCCTCCGCCTGCAAGACATAGCGGCGGTCGCGGGCGGCGTCGGCGATGTTGGAGCAGAAGCGCTCGATCTCGCTTTGGTCCGGCGCCTTTTCCCGTGTCAATTGCCGCGGCGGCGCTGCCACCGGTGCTCCCGGCAGAACCTGGCGGACCGTCTCCTCGCCGCGTGCGGTGTCGCCGGCAAAGGGCAGCGCCGCGAGAATAGCGGTCGCAAGCAGGATCGCGGCTTTGCGGTGTCTGCCGTCATGGCGTGGGAAGGAGCGCGTCATCGGCATCGCCTATTGCAGAACCAGGTCGGCCTGCAGGGCCCCGGCCGACTTTATGCCCTGCAAAATGGCGATGATGCCGTCCGGCTTGACCCCGAGGCGGTTGAGGCCGGAAACGAGGGTCTGGAGATCGGGTCCGTCAAGCACGGCAACGCGGGCGTCGGGCCGGCTGGCGTCGATGGCGGTGAACGGTTCGACGGCGGTTTCGCCCTTGGAGAAGGGCTCGGGCTGGACGACGCGCGGCGCTTCGGTGATGCGTACGGTGAGCGTGCCGTGGCTGATGGCGACCCGTGAGATCTTGACGTCATTGCCGATGACGATGGTGCCGGTGCGCTCGTCGATCACGACACGGGCCGGCGTGTCGGATTCGACCACAAGGTTCTCGATCTCGGCATAAAAGCGCGCCGCCGAGACACCCTTCGGCCTTCTGATCTGAACGGTGCGCGAATCGCGCTCGGCCGCGACCCGCATGCCGAAGCGTTGGCCGGTGTAATCGTTGATGGCGTCCGCGATGCGGATAGCGGTCGAGAAATCGGGATTGCGCAGTTGCAGCGTCAGGATCGCCTGATCGTCGAACTCGGCCTGGACAGCACGCTCGACGATGGCGCCGTTCGGCACGCGGCCGGAGGTCGGCACGCCTTGCGTCAGCTGCTCGGCCTGTCCCTGGGCGGTAAAGCCGGACACGATGACCGAGCCCTGGCCGACGGCATAGATCTCGCCGTCCGCCGCCTTCAGCGGCGTCATGATCAGCGTGCCGCCGGAAAGCGAGGTCGCGTCGCCCATCGAGGAGACGTCGATGTCGATGCGGGCGCCCGACTGCACGTAGGGCGGCATGTTGGCGGTGACGATGACGGCGGCGACATTCTTGGCGCGTGCACTGCCGCCTTCGGTGGCGATGCCGAGGTTTTCGAGCATCGCGCGGATAGACTGTTCGGTAAATGGCGAGTTGCGCAGGCTGTCGCCCGATCCGGCAAGGCCGATGACCAGGCCGTAGCCGACGAGCTGATTGTCGCGCGAACTCTGCAGCTGGGCGATGTCCTTGATGCGCGAGGCAACCTGGCCCGGCGGCAGCGAACTCGGCCCGGTCGAAACCCGGAACATGCGGCTGGTGGTGGCCGGATCATATTCGGGATCGTTGTAGACGCCGCCATTCTTGGCGGCGAGCTCGCGCTTGGCCTTCGGCGTCAGGCCGTCGGCCAGCGCCGGCTGCAGGCCAAGCACGGCTGCCAGCATCAGGGTAAGCCCGCGTATCATGACGCGCTGACCTGGATGGTTCCGTCCGCCATCACCGTGCCGGACAGGATTTTGCCGCTGTCGATGTTGCGAACCTTGACGAGGTCGCCCGCGGCTCCCGGCTGCAGCGTCACGGCGGTGGCCGAGATCGTCAGCCCGCCGGCGATGAAGAAGATCTGCACGGAAGCACCCTGTTCGACCAGCCAGGCCTCGCGGATCGCGGTGGAGGGAATGTAGCGGCCGGGCAGCAGCGTGCGCTTGGCAACCTTGCCATCCAGTTCCTCGACCCGTGTGGCGACCGCCTCCGGCTTGTGCTTGCCGACGATAAGGGTGACCTGTTTCAGGGCAGCCAGGTTGATGGTCTCGCCGGGATAGATAACCCGGCTCGGAATAAGCACCACCTCGCCGACAGCTTGATTGCTGGCGATCTGGGTGGCCGATTGGTTGGCCGACTCCTGGGCAAAAGCCGGCAGGCCGCCGGTCACCAGCGCAAGGACGAGCGCGGTGCGGCGGAATGCGGACAGGAGGCCGGGCGTCGACATCATGCTTTACCTGATGTTCTTGGAGACCACGGAGGCCATGTCGTCGGCGGCCTGGATGACCTTGGAGTTCATCTCATAGGCGCGCTGCGCCGAGATCAGCTCGGTGATTTCCTTGACCGGGTCGACGTTGGAGGCTTCGAGATAGCCCTGCTGGATGGTGGCAAAGCCGGGATCGCCAGGCACGCCGACATTGGCTGGCCCCGAAGCCGTGGTTTCCTGGAACAGATTGTCGCCGAGCGGCGCCAGGCCGGCCTCGTTGGCGAAATTGGCGATCTGAAGCTGACCGAGGTTCTGCAGGTCGGTCTGGCCGTCGATGCGGGCGAAGACCTGGCCGGTCTTGTTGACGATGACCTCGACGGCATCCACGGGGACATTGATTGCCGGAATGACGGCAGCGCCGTCGACCGTCACCAACTGGCCGGTGGCGTTGGTGTTGAGAGCTCCGGCGCGGCTGTAGAGCGTGCCGCCGTCGGCACCCTCGATCTGAAACCAGCCCCTGCCGGTCAGCGCCAGGTCGAAACTGTTGCCGGTGCTGGTCAGTTCGCCCTGGGTGTGCACGTTGCGCACGGCCGTCGTCTTGACGCCGAGGCCGATCGAGACGCCCTCCGGCACCAGCGAGGCGTTGGAGCGGTTGGGCACGCCTTGCGTGCGGTCGACCTGATAGAGCAGGTCGGAGAATTCGGCACGGGCGCGCTTGTAGCCGGTGGTGTTGATGTTGGCGATGTTGTTGGCGATGACTTCCAGATTTGTCTGCTGGGCATTCATGCCGGTGGCGGCGATGGCGAGTGCTTTCATGGCGGAATCCTCAGATGCCCATTCGGCTGACTTCGAGATAGGCGGAAACCACCTTGTCGCGGATGGCGACGGCGGTCTGAAGCGCCTGCTGCGCGCTCATCACGGCGTCGACCACCTGGCGGGTGTCGGCGTCGCCCTTGAGCGCCTGCAACGATACCTGCTCGGCATTCTGCAGCGTGTCGACGGTCTTGGAGGCTGCCTGGCTCAGCGCCTCGGCGAAGGAGGTGCCGACATTGCCGCCGGCCGAGGGTGCCGCGCCGCCCTGGAGCAGGCTTGTGGCCGCGTCGTCGCCGCCGATCGACGGCTTGAACTGAAGCGCTCCGATACCGCTGATCATTACTGGTTCCTCATCAGGTCGATGGTCATGGAAATCAGGTCGCGGGCCTGCTTGACCACCTGAAGGTTGGCCTCGTAGGAGCGATTGGCCTCGGTCATGTCGGCCATTTCGATCAGCACGTTGACGTTGGGCATCTTGACATAGCCCTTCTCGTCGGCGGCCTCGTTGCCGGGCTGGAACTCGACTGGAAAGTCACTGGGATCTCGATCGATCGAGTTCACTGCAACAGTTGAACTGCCGGAGGCCCGGTCAAGCTCGGAGACGAAGCTGATGGTCTTGCGGCGATAAGGATCGGAGCCGGGCGCGGTGCCGGTCGACTGGGCGTTGGCGAGGTTTTCGGAAACCACGCGCAGGCGCTCCGACTGGGCGCCGAGGCCGGATGCTGCGACTTTGAGGGCTGCGGTCAGTGCGTCCATGGTCAGCTCTTCACCGCCATCATCATCATCGTATGAAAAGCCTTGACGATCGCCGTGTTGAGTTCGAAGGAGCGGCGCACCTCGCCGGCTTTCAGCAACTGGTCTTCCAGAACGACCGAGTTCTTGGACGGCATGACGACGCCGTCATCCTCCTGCGGCTTGATGGTGAAGCCGGCATTGGTCGCTGCATTGCCGAGATGGCCGGCCTGGGTGGCCTGCAGCGATACGGCGGCGCGGTCGAGCACCTTTTCGAATGGCTCGACGTCGTTTGCCGTATAACCCGGCGTGTTGGCATTGGCGATGTTGCCGGCGACTGCCGACTGGCGCACGGCCAGCCATTGCGCTTGCTTGGCGGCGAGGTCGAAAAGGGAAACGGGCTCCATGGGAATCTCCGAGCAGGTACCCAGAGACTAGGCCGCCAGTCTTGCGCGGGCCTTGCGGATGGCCGGAAGCCGGAGATCGTTTATCTGGAGAGTTCGATTACCCGGTCGGCACTGGTGACCATGACCCATTTGCCGTTGCGCTGCTCGATGGAGGACACTTGGCTGGAGTCAGGCAGTATCGAGCCGCGCTGGACGATCCAGAGGCCAGCGTCGTCCTGGATCATGGCACGGCCGTTGGCGACATGAACCATGCGGAATTTCGCCGCGTCGGCCGGAAACGGTTGCTCGTCGGGTGCGGCTGCGGGATTGGCATCATCCCGCACCGTCCCCGTGGCAAGAAGATCGAGATTGGCCGCGGGAATATCCTTTGCCGTCAGCGGCGCGCTGCGTTCGGCGACCACGCCGCCGCCCGCTCGCCCGGAATTGGAGCCGGTGCCGCCGAACTTCATCGCCTGGACGCCAAACTGATCCTGGTTGAAGAAGATGTACCAGGGAAACAGGGCGCAGATCAGGCCGAGCGTGATGCCGAGCGCGGCTATGACGAAATCGCTGCGTCGGTCGGACTTCTTCTTCAGTCGGGGAAACGGTGCCTTTGGCGGCTGCGGCCATTCGGTGCGCGGGAACAGCCCGTCGATCAGCGAGTCGCGGCTGGCCTGCGTCATCTCGGCAGCCACCGCCCGGGGAGCCCGGGGCAGAGCGGGTTCGACGGGCCTGGCCAGATCAGGATCGGCTTTGCCAGCCCGTGGCAGGATTGGCTTGACGGCTCTGGCCAGAACGGCCTCGGCTTTCGCTGCGATGGTACGGGCAGCCTTTGCCTTGGCGGTTCTCGTTTCGTCAGCCTCGGCTTGCTCCACGGCATTGGCCTCGGCGATCATGTCGCGCAGGATGCGCTCGGTATATTCGCGTTCAGTCTCCGGCATCGGCGTTCAGCTTGCTCTTGAGGTGGCGGGCGAGATCGGAGAAAGGGTCGGCCGACGGGCGATCCTTCGGCGCTTGCGTCAGCGCCTCATAGATCAGCGGCACCTGGCGCACGGCGATGTCGAGTTCGGCATCGACGCCCCCCTGATAGGCCCCAAGCAACCGGATATCGCGCGTGTCCTCGAAGCGCGAGATCATCGACTTCAGCCTTGTCACCAGCGCGCGCTGTTCGACGCTCCAGGCCTTTCCGGCCAACCGCGATATGGACGACAGCGGGTTGACGGGGGGATAGCGACCCTGTTCGGCGATCGTGCGATCGAGCACGACATGGCCGTCGAGGATGCCGCGCACGCAATCGGCGACCGGGTCGTTGTGATCGTCGCCGTCGACCAGCACGGAAATGATGGCGGTGATCGACCCTTTGCCTTCCGTACCCGGCCCGGCGCGTTCGAGCAGCTTGGGCAGTTCGGTGAACACCGAGGCCGGATAACCGCGCGCGACCGGCGGCTCGCCGGTTCCCGTCGCCACCTCACGCAGGGCGTGAGCGAAGCGGGTGATCGAATCCAGCACCAGCAAAACGCGATGCCCCTGGTCGCGAAAGTGCTCGGCGATGCGCATGGCGGTGTCTGGCGCACGCCGGCGCATCATGGCGCTTTCGTCGCTGGTGGCGACGACGGCGACGGTCTTGGCCATGCTGTCGCCGATCGTGTCCTCGAGGAATTCACGGACTTCGCGGCCGCGTTCGCCGACGAGCGCCACCACGACGGTATCGAATGCGTCGGCGCCGGCGAGCATGGCGAGCAGCGTCGACTTGCCGACGCCGGAGCCGGCAAAGATGCCGAGGCGCTGGCCGAAGCAGAGCGGCGTGAAGATATCGATGACCTTGACGCCGGTCATGAAGGCAGTGCCGACGCGTTGCCGCGCCATGGCCCCCGGCGTCGTCTGGGCGCCGCGCGTCGTGTCGTCTCCCCGGGCGAGTGGCGGGCCGCCATCGATGACCCTGGTGAGTGCGTCGATGGTGCGGCCGCGCCACGAGGCATGCGGCGCCACCACGAGCGGACCGCGGCGGAACACGGCATCACCGATGCCGGAATCGGCGCTGCGTTCGAAGGGCGCCACGACGGCCTCGTCGCGGCCGATCTTGACGATCTCGCCGCGGCGCGCACCGGCATGGCCGCGCTGCTCGACGATGTCGCCCAGCCTGGCGAAACCGGAAAGGCCGTGCACCTTGTAGTGCGTGGGCGTGACTTCGATGACGCGGCCGCCGCGCTTGAGCAGCGCCTCGGCGTCGGCGAAACGCCGCCAGACCCGTTCCAGCGCGGCAAGCCGGTCTTCCGGCGCCGGCTGGAGTTGTCTTTCGAGTGCGCGCAGGGATGGCTGGTCGAGCGACATGGATTATTTCGAGCCGAGCGTCTTGATCGCCTCGTCGGTGGACGAGTCGGTCTGCCGCATCAGGGCGGCGGTGTTCTCGAAGGCGCGCTGGACCATGATCAGCCTGGTGATCTCCAGCACCGGATTGACATTGGACTCTTCGAGAAAGCCCTGGGCAACGCCGATATCCGAGCGATCGGTGACAGGCTCCGGGGTGCGTGCCGGAACGATGCCGGAATTGCCGTAGCGGACGAAGTTCGCGCCTGGATCGAAATTGTAGAGACCGATCGAGCCGACAAGCTGATCGTTCTGGCGCAACGAACCATCGGCCCCGGCCTTGGGCGGGCCGTTGCGGGGGTCAAGCTGGATCGGCGAGCCCCCGGCATCGAGCACCGGGTGGCCCTCGAGCGACATCAACTCGCCGTTCTCGTTCATCGAAAAGCGTCCGTCGCGGGTCATGACGGTGCCGACCGGCGTCTCTATGGCGAACCAGGCATCGCCCTGGACGGCGAAATCGAAGGGATTGCCGGTCTCGCTCAAGGCACCGTGGGCGCCGGAAAGGTAGGTCTTGCCCGGAGAGGCGAAGGATACCGATTTCTGCCCGGTGCCGGAGACGACGTCCTCGAACTTCACCCCGGTGGCGCGAAAGCCGATCGTCGAGGCGTTGGCGACGTTGTCGGCGATGGTGTCGAGGCGCCGCTCGAGCGCGATCTGCGACGAAAGGGCGACGTACAGGCTGTCCCGCATGATGGTCTCAGAACCTCAGTTTCTGCATGGCCATCATCAGGTCGGTGGAGATGCCGACGGTGAGTGGCTGGGCAAACAGCACGCTGACCGAGGCGACGGCCGATGAAGTCGGGTGGTTGATCTCGTACATGCTGGTGAAGCGCGTCAGGAACTTGCCGATTTTTTCGGGGTCGGAGAAATCCGAGATGTCGAGTTTTTGCTCGAACAGCTGCGCCTGCTTGTCGACGTCGGCGGTGGCGAAGGAATCGGGCAGGCCGAGCACGGTGCGCACGACACTGGCAAGCGCGGTGTCGGCCAGCACGTCATACCAGCTGGTGATGGTCGGGGCCTTGCGATCGAAATAAAGCGCCAGCCGCACGCCCTGGTTGGTCTGACCGGCATCCTCTTCGAGGGTCTGGCGCATGTATTTGTCGACGGTCGGCTGTTGCGCCGGATTGATGGTGGTGGTGTTTTCGCCATAGGCTTCGAAGTTGAAGGCGGAGGCAAGCGCGGCATAGGTCTTGTCCGTCATCTTGTTGGCGACACTGTCGGGGTCGCGGACGCCGCCCTGCAGAACCCGCTTGATGAGATCCTTGTCCTCCGTCGCCGAATCGAGACCGAATGACGCCAGCGCGTATGTGTAGAGCCGGTTGTTCGACATCAGATCGTCGATCGACTTCACCTTGGTGATGTTGGCAAGATAGTATGTCGTCTCGCCCTTCACATAGGCCGAATTGGGATCGAGGCCGGCGATCTGCGCCTGGGTGGCATAGTTCTTGGTCACCAACTGCTGTGTCTTGTTGTAGATGGTCGCATCGGCGCCGTTGGCGGCGAAGTTGAAGGCGCTGACGAATTCGGCGTAGCGCTTGTCGGTCAGCTTGTTGGCGAAGCTGTCGGGATCGGAGACGCCTTCCTTGAGTGCCTTGACCATGAAGGCCTTGGCGTAGTCCATGTCCTCCAGCCCGTAGGCCTTCATGGCATACTTGAACAAACGGTCGTTTTTGACGAAATCGTCGATCGATTTCACCTTGGTGATATTCGCGAGATAATATTTGGTGTCGCGATCAACCACGGGCTGCTGCTCGATCCTGTCGATCGATTTTGAAATGTCCTTGGTGATGAGCTGGTAGCTGGTAAAGGTATTGAGCAAAGACGTGCCTCCGGCCGAAGCTATGCCGGCACAATACCCCTACTTCCTTGCGCGAAACTGAATCGCTTCCAAGCCCTCGATTCAAGCCTCACACAAGGCACGGGGACTATCCCTAGCTCCTGATGTGAAATGCGGAAGGACCTGTCGTGGGCATTCTGATTGGACTGGTGGTAACGCTCGGCTGCGTCCTTGGCGGCTTCATGGCCATGGGCGGCCATCTTCATGTGCTGATTCAGCCATGGGAAGCCGTGATCATCTGTGGTGCGGCTTTTGGCACCTTCCTCGTCGCCAATCCGATGAAGACGGTCAAGGACACCGGCAAGGGCATCCTCGAAGCCTTCAAGCAGGCGGTGCCGAAGGAACAGGACTATCTCGAGACGCTCGGCGTGCTGCACTCGCTGATGCGCGAGCTGCGCTCGAAATCCCGCAGCGAAGTCGAGGCGCATATCGACAATCCGGAAGAGTCGGCGATTTTCCAGGCGTTCCCAACCGTGCTGCATAACCACGACCTGACGCATTTCATCTGCGACTACTGCCGTATCATCATCATCGGCAATGCCCGCTCGCACGAGATCGAGGCGCTGATGGACGAAGAAATCCAGACCATTAAGTCCGACAAGATGAAGGCCTATCACGCGCTGGTGGCGGTGGGCGACGGCTTGCCGGCGCTCGGCATCGTCGCCGCCGTGCTCGGCGTGGTCAAGGCGATGGGCGCGCTCGACCAGTCGCCTGAAATCCTCGGCGGTTTGATTGGTGCCGCACTTGTCGGAACGTTCCTCGGCATCTTCCTGTCCTATTCGGTGGTCGGGCCGGTCGCCACCAAGATCAAGACAGTGCGCGAGAAGAAGAACCGCCTCTATATCATCGTCAAGCAGACGCTGCTGGCCTACATGAACGGTGCGCTGCCGCAGGTGGCGATCGAGTTCGGCCGCAAGACCATCTCGTCCTATGAACGGCCGACGATCGACGCCGTCGAGCAGAGCACGATGAATACCGGCACCGTCGAAAAGAAGGCCGCCTGAACGATGCGCGGCAGATCGGTCCCGGCACTGTCATGACCAGCCTGGGCAGTCCAGCGGAAGCGCGTTCGCTGATCATCGAGCGTCTGGTCGGTGACAGCGGCGAGGCCGCGCAGGTCATCGACGCAGGCCGCGCCATGGCCGAACGCGCCGTACCGCTGTTGCAGAAAAGCCTGACCAGCGAGCTTGGCGTTCCGGTCGTCGTCGAACTCAAAGCGATCGAGGTCAGCCGCGTTCCCGAGGCGCGTTCGCGTGCCGGCGACACGTTTGCCATGACCGTGATCGGCTCGTCGGCGTCCTCCGATGCGATGACCCTGGTGATCGATGCTCCGGCGATCGCGATCATGGTCTGCACGCTGTTCGGCGGCGACCCGGATCTGCCGGCATCGCCGATCGAACGCGATCTGTCGCAGATCGAAATCGATGTTTCGACCATGGTGTTCCAGCAGGTCGCGCAGGCCCTCAACGGATCGGGAAAGCGCTCGCTCGACCTGCGCCTGCCCGCGCCGCGAGCAATGTCCGGCACCGAGGCGAAGCGGTATGTGCTGCGCGATGGCGCGGCAATCCGTATCGTGCTTGGCATCTCGACGCCGGCCGATAGTGGCACCGTCACGGTGACGATGCCGCAGCGCGTCGTGCTGGCCAGCCGCGACGGAGCCGTTTCTGTCAGCGACGACGATCACGGCCCCAGCTGGCGCGCCCGCTTTTCGGAAGAGGTGATGCGCTCCACCGTGGCGCTCGAGGCCACGATGCCGCTGGCGCGGCTGACGCTCGGCGAGCTCGCCGGTTTCCAAATCGGCGACGTCATCGAATTCGAGGAAACGGCCCAGTCCCAGGCGCGTCTCAGCGCACGGGGCAAGACGCTGTTCGTATGCGAGTTCGGCAAACTGGGACAGAACTACACCGTCCGGATCAGGCATCCTTACGACGCCGGACAGGACTTTATCGACGGGCTGATGCCGGCAGCCGCCGGACGCGCCTGAGAATTTGGAGACGATCATGGCCAAAACCAAGGCGGAAGCCGACCTCGACCAGCCGGACGAGCAACTCGACCGTGCCATCGAAGAGTTGCGCGGTGTCCTGCATGAAGAGGAGCAGCGCCCCGATGCGGCGTTCAGGGCGGCCTCATCAGCCAATTCGAGCGTGATCATGAACATCCCCGTCGATGTCCAGATCATCCTCGGCAGCACGGAGATGCCGGTCTCCGATCTGATGGCGCTGCAAAAAGGGTCGACCGTGGCGCTCAATCGCCGCATCGGGGAACCCGTCGACGTCGTGGTCAACGGCCGCAAGATCGCGCGCGGCGAGATCACCGTGCTGGAAAGCGATCCGTCGCGTTTCGGCATCAGGCTGACCGAAATCATCGCCGGCACGAAGGGCGCCTAGACATGGTTTGCGGGGCTTGCCGGTGGCGGCGGAGGCGAGTGGCATGACGGCGCCGGTGACCTTGACCCGCGCGCAGAAGGCGGCCGCCATACTTGTGGCGATGGGCAAGCCGTCGGCCAGCCGCCTGCTGAAATTCTTCAAGCAGGAAGAACTGAAGGCCCTGATCGAGGGCGCCCGCCTGCTGCGGACGATTCCGCAAAGCGATCTTGAGCGCATCGTCGCCGAGTTCGAAGCCGAGTTCACGGAAGGGGCGGGGTTGCTCGATTCCGCCGACAGGATGGACACCATCCTCAACGAATCGCTCTCGCCCGAAGAGATGAGCGCGATCATGGGCGACAAGAAATTCGAGGTCGCACCGGAAGGCCCGCCGCCGATCTGGCCCGAGCTCGAAAAGCTCGAGCCGGCGCGGCTTGGTGCCTTCATGGCCGGTGAGCATCCGCAGACGGCGGCCATGGTGTTGTCGAAGCTGGCACCGCAGGTGGCGGCCAACGTGCTGCTGACACTGACCAAGCCGATGCGTGGAGAAATCATTAAGCGCATGGTGACGATGGCCAATGTTCCCGACGCTGCCGCCAGGATCGTCGAAAACCGGCTGCGTACCAGCGTGCTGGCGGAAACCTCGACCAAGGACACCTCGGCCGGGCAGGCGCGTGTCGCCAGCGTTCTCAACGAACTCGACAAGCCGCTGCTCGAGGAGGTCATGCAGGATCTGGAAGCCGCCGGCACGCCTGATCTCGACGGTGTGAGGGCCCGCCTGTTTGCTTTCGAGGACTTGCCGCTGCTCACTCAGAAAGCGCGGGTGCTGCTGTTCGACGGGCTGTCGACGGAGTTGGTCACGCTGGCCCTGCGCGGCACTTCGGCCGCACTCGCGGAATCGGTGCTGTCGGCCATCGGCGCCCGCTCGCGGCGCATGATCGAAGCCGAACTCGGACAGGGCTCGGACGGGGTCCCTCTCGCCGACATCACGGCGGCCCGCAAGACGATCGTTACGACGACGATCCGGCTGTCGCGCGAAGGCGCCTTCGAACTACCCTCGACCCAAGACGCCGCCTAAGACCGCGCCATGGCTGACGCGGTCGACAAGGATTCGAAAACCGAAGAGGCGACGGAAAAGAAGATCCGCGACACCGTCGAACAGGGCAAACTGCCCCATTCGCGGGAGACAGCGCTCTTTGCCTCGTTCGTTGCCATACTGGTGTTCACCGTCTTCTACGCCAAGGATGCGATCATTGATCTCGGCATGTTCCTGTCGATGTTCCTGGAGAAGCCGGAAGCCTGGCCGATGGACACGGAGACCGACGTCATCGCGCTCTACAAGATCGTCCTCCTCGAGGTTGGCCGCGCCGTCCTGAGCCTGATGGTGCTGCTGACCGTCGCCGGCGTCGGCGCCTCGGTGTTCCAGAACATGCCGCAATTCGTAGGCGAGCGGGTCCGGCCGCAACTCTCGCGCATTTCGATCGCCAAGGGGTGGAACAGGCTGTTCGGCATCCAGGGTTGGGTCGAGTTCCTGAAGTCACTCGGCAAGGTCGGGTTTGCCATCGTCGTGCTGAGCTTCACGCTGTCGGAAGACCACCGAAAGCTGCTCGCCGGGATGATCACCAATCCGGTCGCCTTCGGTCTCGTCATCCGCGGCATCGCCGTCGACATCCTGGTGGCGATCGTCTTCGTCATGGGGCTGATCGCGGCAATCGACATCGTCTGGTCGCGCTTCCACTGGAAGCAGGATCTGCGCATGAGCAAGCAGGAGGTCAAGGACGAGTTCAAACAGTCCGAGGGCGACCCGATCGTCAAGTCGCGGCTGCGCTCGCTGGCGCGCGACCGGGCGCGCAAGCGGATGATGACGGCGGTGCCGCGCGCGACGCTGATCATCGCCAACCCAACGCACTTCTCGATCGCGCTGAAATATGTGCGCGACGAGGACTCGGCACCCATGGTGCTGGCCAAGGGCCAGGATCTGGTGGCGCTGAAAATCCGAGAGATCGCGCGGGAACACAACATCCCGGTCTTCGAGGACGTGGCGCTCGCCCGCTCCATGTACAAGCAAGTTTCGGTCGATAGTGTGATCCCATCACAATTCTACCAGGCCGTCGCCGAACTGGTGCGGATCGTCTACTCGAAAAAGGCTGAGCGCAGACAGATTTCATGAACCGGCAACCGCACGCAAAATCCCGCGAGATCATCGTCGCCAGCGCCATCGAGCAGGTGGTGGGGGAACTCAGGCTGATCGATGTCGCCGACTACATCGCCTTTATCCGGCTGGAGCATTTCGCGTGCCTGTCGGACCTGGTCGATTCAGCGGTTGAGTTGTTCTTCATGCCGGGCACTCTACGGCTCGGCCATGGTGGTGAGGCGCATGTCGACTGGAGCGGCAGCCCGCGCATCGTGCTCGATCTGGAACTGAGGCCGCCCGGCGTCACCGTCTATTTCCAGCTGACGCTGAGCGAGCTCGGCGCATCGGTGGCGGTCAACTACGTGTCGTTCGAGAAGCCGGGCGAAGACCCGGAGCACAATACGGCGCTGCTCGAGGCGGTGATCGAAGAGGCGCGTATCCGCAAGGTCGAGCCGCTCGCCTATCGCTGACCGTCGGTCGCCTTTCGAAGCGCTGTCGAATTCCCCTATTCGATCAAGCCCAGCCGCAGCGCCTTGGCAACGGCCTGGTTGCGATTGACGGCGTTGAGCTTCTGGGTCGACTGGGTCAGATACTGGTTGGCGGTGTGCACCGACAGTTTCAGGAGCCGCGCGATCTCCTCGCTGGTGTTGCCGTTGGCGGTCAGCTTCAGGCATTCGAGTTCGCGCTTGGAGATTGCGCGCATGCGGCCGGTATCGCCCGGACGGATGCGGGCGACGGCGGCGAACAGCGAAAAGCAGCGGGCGTGTATTTCGTAGAGCGCATCCTGCTGCATGGTCATCTCCGAGCCGAGGAACACGACAAGGCCGCATTGGCCGCGGTCGGCGTGAACGGGAAAAGCGATGCCGCTGGTTCCGGGCACCAGCGCCGCCATCTGCTCGGTCCAGGTGAGATCGCCAAACAGCTCCGCCATGGCAGGGACGCCGTCATCCGTCCACCAGCGCGGTTCGGTCGAGATGCGGGTGTGGCGCACGATCTCCTCGCCGTTGGCGCCTGAGATGAACTTGGTCGCCACGGCAATGCCGGGATAGTCGGAATCAAAGCATGGGACTAGCCGCGCCCGCTCGGGCGAGGGGCTTACGAAGAAGAGGCCGAAAGCCGAGGCATTCATGTCAACGGCGATCCAGCGGCAGCGGCGCACGGCATCGGGAATGGTGACCGCGTGATGGGTTTCGGAGCCAAGGGTGAAGGCTCCGAACGGGTTGCGCTGCTCGTTGAAAAGGGCTTCGGCCGTTTCCTTGATATCGGCGTGTTTCAAATGATGCCGCTCCTGATCGCCGTGGCGATGGCCATCGCGCGGTTGCTGGCCGCGAATTTCTGGATGGCGTGGGTGATGTAGCTGTTGACGGTGTTGGAGGAGACGCCAAGGATGACGGCGACCTCGTCGGTGGTCTTGCCTTCGGAAACCCAGAACAGGCATTCGCGCTCGCGATCCGACAACGGATCCTGCATGGCGGCAGCGGCAATGAGTTGCGGGATGTGCGAGAGCGCGTAGCAGCATTTCAGCTGCGCCCGCATCAGCGCCGGCTGGTCGATGCTGCCGGCGGTCGCCGCAGAGAACAGGGCGAACAGGCGCTGGCGACCGACATTGAGGCGCAGCGAATAGATTTCGGCATGGCCGAGCACGTCGAGAAGGCGGGCTTCCTCGCCGGTGATCAATCCGTCTGTTTCTGGTGCCCGGGATGCCACCAGCGGCTGTGGGCGGATGCCCGGCGCGACGGTGAGCGCGCCTTGCGCAAGCCCGGCGATCAGCCGCTTGCCGATCAGTTCGATGGCATCGAAAATCCAGTTGGAGGAGACGATGCGCGCATCGTTGCGGTCCTGGTCGTGGACAATGGCGACCAGCATGTAGCTGTCGGCGCCGATCTCGGCGGTCAGTTGCATGAAAAAGCTGGTGAGATCGCCGCGCGACGTCAGGCGCGAGCCCAATGTGTCGGATTGAAGAAGTGCGGCGGGACTGCTCATTCTTGTTGCTTTTGGCCGGAATCGTTTCTGCTGTCCGGATGCTGGAAGCCAGCCGCCGAACCCGAATACGCATTACTTTGACGAAGACACACGCGTGGCGCAGGGCTGCGCCGAACCAAATCCCGAATCCATTCAGGGAACGCGAAGCCGTCCGCGTCTGGTGCCGGAAAAGCTCCGGAACAAGAGACTTTGGGTGGTCGCCGCGCCCCCCGAGGACCGGCTGATTCGGGTCTAATCTACCCGCAGTTGAATCTGACATCAAACGCGATTTGACAAAATCGAATCCGATGGACTCAGGTGCGACTCAGAGGTCGGTTTTCGCGCCTTGGACAGAAGACCGGGACGCGAAAGTCTTCGCCGGCCCTCTCGGCGGCTGGTCGATTTCGCCAGGCTCGGGAGCATTGAACAGATGGGCGCGCCGGTTGCTGTGCCGAAGGCTGGTGCCTTGGCCCGATAGTGGGAACCGGGCGATGTTGCCGTCCGGTCCCGGTGGTCCTTTGCTATGCCTGTCGTTGTCCCAAAATCGCTAGATGCTCCTGGACGATAGGCATTTACCGATCCTCGAACCCGGTCAGCACGCCGACCGCGTTGATGCCGATCTCCTCGACGGCATAGCCGCCTTCCATGACGAACAGCGTCGGCAGGCCGAGCCTGGCGATGCGGCGGCCGATCTTGGGATAATCAGATGTCTTCAGCTTGAACTGGCTGATCGGGTCCTTCTCGAACGTATCGACACCCAGCGAGACGATGACGACATCCGGTGCATAAGCGGTGAGCCTGGCGCAGGCATCCTCGAGCGAGGCGTTCCATGCATCCCAGTCGGTGCCGAAGGGCATCGGATAGTTGATGTTGAAGCCTTCGCCTTCGCCGGCGCCGCGTTCGTCGGCATGGCCGAGGAAGAACGGGTACTCGACCATCGGATCGCCATGCAGATTGAGCACCTGCACGTCGGCACGGTCGTAGAATATCTCCTGCGTGCCGTTGCCGTGGTGATAGTCGACATCGAGGATCGAGATGCGTTTGGCGCCCTGGTCGCGGAACCATTGCGCGGCGACGGCGGCGTTGTTGATGTAGCAATAGCCGCCCATGAAGTCAGCCCCGGCATGGTGGCCGGGCGGACGGCAGAGCGCGAAGGCGGAAGCCTCGCCATCCTTGACTAGGCCGGCGGCGGTCAGCGCCACGTCGTAGGAAGACTTGATCGCCGTCCAGGTACCTTCGACGAAGGTGGCGCCGGCATCGAAGGAATAATAGCCAAGCAGGGCGTCGATGCGTTTTGGCGGTACGTCGCCGCGCAGGCCGCGCGTCGGCCAGGTGAAGGGCATCGCCGTGCCCGTGAGGCCTGCTTCCAGCCATTGCGGCCAGACCGTCGGAAGAAAGTCGATATAGTCTGATTTGTGGATGCGCTTGGCGGCGGCGAGGTCATGTTCGTGCGGCGCGATGATGGGACCCAGTTTCTCGCTTTCGACCCGTGCCTTGATGAATTCGGCCCTCGATGGCTTTTCGAAGCCCGGCACGATGGCCGATGTGACCAGTTCCATTTGGCCGGCATGGCCGGCGTGCAGGGGGGAGAAAACAGTCTTCATAAATTCCTCTCGAAGTGTGAAATCAGTCAAGATTCAAGATTGAGATAAGGGCTCACCAGAGCGAGCCACATGGTTTCCACATCGTCCTCGATGAGGTCGAACGTCCTGCGATCCTTTTTCAGCCCCACAAGCCGGCAAACGTGTCCGACCTCCATCATCAGCACACCGAGCCGGCTGGCGATCTTGTCTTCAAGTGCCGGGTTCACATGCTGCAGCCATGCGGCGTAGAGGGCGATGATCTGGTCGTCATATTCGTTCTGGATCGGCCTGAGGTCGGCGTTGCCTGAAATGGCCTCGATCACCGGCATCAGGCTGGCGTTTTCCAGGTAGAGCCTGGACGTGTCGGTGAAGAGCCTGCGCACTTCGCGCCGAAACTCTTCACGGTTGGTGGGCGGGGCGACCTTGATACGCCTGGCGATCACCTCGGGAAAGGATGACAGCCAGCGCCGGGCGAGGTCCAGAAGAATGGCTTCCTTGTTGGGAAAGTATTGGTAGATCGAACCAACCGACAAGCCTGCGCGCTGCGCAATGGCGAGCGTCGTCGGCGTCTTGGTTCCTTGCTCCCGCGTCAAGACCAGCGCTGCGTCGAGAATCCGGTCGACTACCTTGCTGGAGCGTTGTTGCCGCGGCTGTTTGCGCGGTTCGAGCGCTATCCTTGTTTTGCGATCGAGACTGCGCTTCACGGCTTGATGTCCTCGTTCCCCGCCCGGTCTCAACATGGTGGGAGCTTGCTGTCCACAATACATTCCAGATTCGGTATGTTGACAAACGCGAATAATCAGTCGCATTCTTTATCCACGCTGCCTCTTGGGATGACAAGGGGAATTTCCAAGACAGCGCGCTGGCATTCTTTTTCGTCCCATGGCGCCACTCCGGTGGAGCGGCAGGTCGTTGGACGTGAGAGGTTGTCGGTCCCAGTCAGTCGTCAAAAGCGCGGAGTCGCGATGTCTGTCACAGGTGCGGGTCACAATGCGGATCTGATCGTCATCAACGGTCGTGTACGGACCATGGACGACGACAATCCCGCCGCCGAAGCCGTCGCCGTCAAGGACGGCGCCATCATCGCCATCGGCAGCCGCGCCTCCATCGAAGAGTTCAAGGGACCGACCACCAAGGTGATCGACGCCAAGGGGGGTTCGGTGGTCCCGGGGTTCATCGAAGCCCATATGCATTTGTTTTCGGGCGGGGCTGAACTTGCCCACCTTCAACTCACCGGTATTCATGGCTTCGAGGCGCTGCAGAAGGCGATCCGCGACTATGCGCCGACCCGGCCCGACGCGAAGATGCTGGTCGGCCAAGGCGTCGACTACACCGTGCTCGGCAGCGAGCGCGTGACGCGCCATCACCTCGACGCCATTTTGCCCGATCGCCCGTTCTGCATGGCGGCGCCCGACCATCACACCATGTGGGCCAACACCAAGGCGCTGGAAATGGCCGGCATCCTGCAGGGGCGCACGCTCGGCCCTGGCAATGAGATCGTCATGGGCGACGACGGACTGGCCGCGGGTGAATTGCGCGAAGGCGAGGCCTTTGGCCCGGTGCTCGACCTTGCCGGCGAAGGCCGGGTGCGGCTGGGGCTGTCGACCGGCGGCGAGCCGGACCCGATGCCGACGACGGCCGAGCGGGACGCCGACCGCGACATCATGCGGCGCGGGCTCGCCTGGTGCGCCCGCCACGGCATCACCTCGATCCAGAACATGGACGGCAATCTCTATCAACTTGAGCTGCTGGCCGAGATCGACGCCGAGGAAGGTTTGCCCTGCCGCGTCAAGATCCCGTTCCACTACAAGAATTTCATGACGCTCGACATGCTCGACAAGGCGTCCGATATGGCCGAACGCTACAACAGCGAATGGCTGTCGTCGGGCATGGTCAAGGTGTTCTACGACGGCGTTCTCGATTCCTGGACAGCTGTAATGGTCGAGCCCTATGCCGACCGCCCGGACTGGGTTGGCGAGCCGCTGTTCACGCCGCAACAATTCATCGATCTGGCCGTCGCGGTCGACAGACGCGGGTTGCAGATCGCCGTGCACTCGATCGGCGACGGCGCGGTGCGCGCGGTGCTCGACGGTTATGAGGCGGCGCAGAAGGCGAACGGCAAGCGCGACAGCCGTCACCGTGTCGAGCACATCGAGGTCACCACCACGGCTGATGTGCCGCGTTTCGCCGAACTCGGCGTCATTGCCTCCATGCAACCGCCGCATCCGCCCGGCGCCATGGATTTTCCGTTGGAGCCGACAGTGTCTCGCATCGGGCCGGCGCGCTGGCCGCTGAGCTATGCCTGGCGGACCTTGAAGGATGCCGGCGCGCATGTCGTCTTCGCATCCGATTGGCCGGTGTCGCCGATCGATCCGATCCTGGGCATTCAGGCGGCAGTGTTGCGCAAACCGTGGGCAGAAAGCGACCCGGACCAGAGTTTCTCACTGCATGAAGCGATCGCCGGTTACACGATCGAGGGCGCCTACGCCGAATTCGCCGAGCACCGCAAGGGCACGCTGAAATCAGGCTACATGGCCGATCTGGTGGTTTTGTCGATGGATATCGAGAACACCGCCCCGGCCGACCTGCACAAGGTGCGGCCGGTGACGACGATTTGCGGCGGCAAGGTCACCTATCAGGCCTGACTATGGCATGGGGCTTGCAGGCCTCAATGACTGATTGAACTGTGACCCAATGCCGGGCTTGCCAACCTACCGGCCATGTGGTCACATCGAACAGGGGAAGAGCTCCGCCAGCAAGAGCGGGGTCAACAGTGAGGCGTAATCGTGCCGGACAAACCGGATCGGAATGCGATTGAAGTAGTAAACGTCAGCAAAATTTTCGGATCAGGTGAGGGGCAGGTAGCTGCCCTCGACACGGTCTCGGTATCTATCCGGGAGAACGAATTCTTCACGTTGCTGGGGCCATCCGGCTGCGGCAAGACGACGTTGCTCAGGCTGATCGCCGGCTTCGACTTTCCAACCGCCGGTGAAATCCTGCTCTACAGCCAGGACATCGCGCCGCTGCCGCCCTTCAAGCGGCCGGTTAACACCGTTTTCCAGTCCTATGCGCTGTTCCCGCACATGACGGTCGCCGACAATATCGGCTTTGGCCTGGAAATGCTGGGCAAGCCGAAGGCGGAGATCAAGGCGCGCGTCGCCGAGATGCTGAAGCTGGTCAAGATGGAGGCACTCGCTGGTCGTCGCACCAGCCAGATCTCCGGCGGCCAGCAGCAGCGCGTGGCTTTGGCCCGCGCTTTGGCGCCGCAGCCGAAGGTGCTTTTGCTCGATGAGCCGCTGTCGGCGCTTGACTACAAGCTGCGCAAGGAGATGCAGATCGAGTTGAAACGGCTGCAGCACGAGACCGGTATCACCTTCATCTTCGTCACCCACGACCAGGAAGAAGCGCTGACCATGTCAGACCGCATCGCGGTGATGTCATCGGGCAAGATCCTGCAGGTCGGTTCGCCCTGGGATATCTACGACAAGCCGGCGGAGCGCTTCGTCGCCGACTTCATCGGTGAAACCAACTTCCTCACCGCCGCCATCAGCGAGATGGCCAACGGCAAGGCGCGCGCCACGCTCAAATCCGGTGCGACCATCGAGGCGACCGTGGCCCAGGGTTTCCAGCCCAAACCCAACGCCACGGTGGTGGTTCGGCCCGAACACGCCAAGCTGACCAAGGCCAAGGGCGAACTGTCGGGGACGGTCGAAAACATCGTCTATTTCGGCACCGACACCCACATCCATGTTCATCTCGACAGTGGCGAACTCTTCACCGTACGCCAGCAGAACACGCGCAGCGCGGGCTGCGGTTTCGAGAAGGGCGACGCAGTCGGCATCCTCATCGGCAGCGATGCCGCTCAGGTCCTGAAGGACTGACGATGGCGACCGCGGAAGAAGTCGCCAAGGCAGCGGAGCGGCGCGATGTCCGTGACCGCTGGCTTTTGTCAGCGCCAGCGCTGCTGGTCATTTTCCTCGCCGCGACCGGCCCCTTGCTGATCGTGCTCGTCTACTCGTTCCTGACGCCAGGCTCCTATGGCGACGTGAAGTGGCAGTTCTCGCCGGAAGCCTGGATATCGGTGTTTCTGGAACGCGATATCTTCGACGACACGCTTTCGATCGCCGCCGCCCACGTCACCATCTTCCTGCGCTCGATCAAGCTCTCGGTGGTGACGACGATCGCCACTTTGGTGCTTGGTTTCCCGACCGCCTATTTCATGGCGACGCGCAGCGAAAAGACCCGCGATCTCTGGCTGTTCCTGATCACCATTCCGTTCTGGACCAACCTCCTGATCCGCACCTTCGCGGTGCTGCAGATCATCCGCAACGAAGGCATCATCAACACGATCCTGCTCAAGCTCGGCATCATCTCGGCGCCCATCCAGATACTCTACACCGACACGGCGATCCTGATCGGCATGGCCTATGTCTACCTGCCGCTGATGGTGCTGCCGATCTATGCCAGCATGGAAAAGCTCGATTTCCGGTTGGTCGAGGCGGGGTACGACCTTTACGCGTCGCGCTTCCAGGTGCTGCGGCGGATCATCTTTCCGCTGGTCAAGCCGGGTGTCATCGCCGGCTCCATACTGGTCTTCATTCCAGCACTTGGCGCCTATGTGACACCGAGCGTTCTTGGCGGCGGCAAGAACATGATGCTGTCCAACCTGATCGAATTGCAGTTCGGGCAGGGTCGCAACTGGCCACTCGGCTCGGCGCTGTCGATCGCCGTCATGATCATCGTCATGGTGGCGCTGCTTGCCTATGTGCGCAATGCCGGAAGATCGGGGGTGCGTCATGGCTAAGAACTTTTCCATCAAGCACCAGCCAGGATTCACCGCGATCGCCGCAACCTGCTTTATCGTGCTGTATCTGCCGATCATCGTGCTGGTCATCTATGCCTTCAACGCGGCGAGCTCGACCTCCGAATGGGGCGGCTTTTCGCTGAAATGGTTTCAGTCGGCATGGCAGAACACGCAGGTCGTCGATGCCACGCTGCGTTCCTTCCAGATTGGCTCCATCGCGGCGGTGCTCTCCACGATCTTTGCCACCATGGCGGCGCTCGCCACCACCCGCACCGCGCCCTATCCCGGCCTCACCTTCAAATATGCGGCGATCAACCAGCCGCTGATGGTGCCCGAGATCGTCACCGGCGTGGCGCTGCTGATCTTCTTCTCGCGCATCAAGATCTTCACCGGCTATTCCGGCATCGGCTATCTGGTCGCCGCGCACACGGCGTTCTGCATTCCCTTTGCCTATTTGCCGATCCGGGCGCGGCTTGAGAATATGGACCTGACGCTGGAGCGTGCCGCAGCCGACCTCTACGCGACGCCCTGGAAGGCTTTCCGGCGCATCACGCTGCCGCTTCTGTGGCCTGGCATCCTGGCCGGGCTGATGCTGGCCTTCGTCATCTCGCTCGACGACGTCGTCATCACCGAGTTCGTCAAATCAGGCGGCCAGGACACGCTGCCCACCTACATGCTCGGCCAGATCCGCCGCGGCATCACACCCGAGATCAACGCGATATCGACCGCCTTCCTGCTGCTTTCGGTCGCGATCGTCACGTTGTTTTTCTTCGTCAGCAGGAAACGAGACTGAACCGAAAAATGGGAGTTAAAACCATGAACTGGAAGACAACAGCAACCGCCATGGGGTTGGCGTTGCTCGCCTCGACGGGCCTGGCCCGCGCCGACGGCGTGCTCAACATCTACAATTGGGGCAACTACACCAGCCCCGACGTGATCAAGAAGTTCGAGGCCAAATACAACGTCAAAGTGACCATCACCGACTACGATTCCAACGACACCGCGCTGGCCAAGGTTCGCCAGGGAGGCACCGGCTTCGACATTGCGGTGCCGTCGCAGACCTACGTGCCGATCTGGATCAAGGAAGGCCTCATCCAGGAGACCGATCCTGGCAAGATGGAAAACTTCAAGAACGTGGCGCCGGAATGGGCCAATCCCGATTTCGATCCGGGTCGCAAATACAGTGTTCCATGGGCGTGGGGCACGATCGGCGTGGTCGTCAACACCGATGCCTACAAGGGGCCGGCCGATAGCTGGGGTATCATCTTCAACACGCCTGACGAGCTCAAGGGGAAGGTCAATGTCGTTCCGGAGATGGGCGATGTGATGTTCGCCGCGATCAAGTATGTCGGCGGCCAGCAATGCACCGACGACAAGGCGGTGCTGAAGAAGGTGCGCGACCTGCTGGTGGCGGCCAAGCCGAACTGGATCGCGATGGAATACAACACCATCGAGAAGATGGGCGCCGGCGACTTCAAGGCGACCAGCGACTGGAACGGCTCGGCGCTGCGCCAGCGGCTGGCCAACCCGGCCATCCACTACAACTATCCGAAAGAAGGCTTCGGCCTGTGGAGCGACAACGTCGTCGTTCTGAAGGAAGCCAAGAACGTCGAGAACGCCAAGCTTTTCCAGAACTTCATCATGGATCCGGAAAACGCGGCAGGTCTCTCGGCCTTCCATCGCTACGCCAATGCCATCACCGGCTCGGACAAGTACATGCCGGCCGACATGAAGGACGCGCCCGAAGTCATCATTCCGGCCGCGGACAAGCCACGCGGCGAGCTGCAGCAGATGTGCTCGCCGGAGACCCAGGAAATTTACACCAAGATCTGGACCGAGTTGCAGAAATAAACTGGGTTCGACGGACCCGGCGGCACACGCCGCCGGGTCCGTTTTCATGTTCAAAGGACTCGGCCGTCATGGACTCCTATCGCAATTCCGATCCGCGGCCGCCGATCATGCAGGGCTCGCCGCCCGCCATGGTACCGCCGAAGCTCGACTGGGACCGGCCGCCGTGGAACCGCTGGGCGTTCCAGAACATCCGTGAAATTCTGCCGACCGCCGAAGTCTGGCGCGGCAATGGCCATCGCCACCGCTTCGAACGCGCCGAGGCCGATCTCGACGGGCTGACGGTCGAGGACAGCACAGGCGCGCCGACGACGCTCGCCGGGCTGCTCGACGAGACCTATACGGACGGCTTCCTGGTGCTCAAGGACGGCAAGGTCGCCTATGAGCGCTACTTCAACGGCATGGATGAGCGCACGCTGCACCTGTCGCAGTCGATGGCGAAGTCCCTTACCGGTTCGGTGTTCGGCATACTGGTTGGGCGCGGCCTGATCGATCCGGCCAGACCGGTAACGGACTACCTGCCGGAGCTCGGCGTTACCGGCTGGGCCGGCGCCAGTGTGCAGCATGTGCTGGACATGACCAGCGGCGTCCGCTTCTCCGAGGAATACACCGACCGCTATTCGGACATTGGGCAGGTCGATGTCGCCACCGGCTGGAAGCCGGTGCCGCCGGGCAGCGATCCGGCCTTTCGCTGGCCATCGCACATGTTCGAGCTGATCCTGGGCTTGAAGGAAACGATCCGGCCGCATGGTGCCCAATTCGAATACCGCTCGATCGAGACCGACGTGCTTGCCTTCATCATGGAACGGGTGACGGGCAAACGGCTTCCGCAGCTGGTTTCGGAAGAACTCTGGCAAAAGCTCGGCGCTGATGAAAGCGCCTGCTTCACGGTCGACAGCGCCGGCTATGCGGTGGCCGACGGCGGCTTCAACGCGACGCTGCGCGACTATGGCCGCTTCGGCCAGCTGATCCTCGACAATGGTGGCGGCGTCGTGCCGGCCGGCTGGGTCGAGGCGACGCGCAACGGCAGGCATGGGCCGGACTTCAGCCCCAGCCTGCCGGAGGGCAGCTATCGCAACCAGTTCTGGATCGAGGACCCGCGCTCGCGCGCACTGATGTGCCGCGGCGTGTTCGGTCAGATGATCCATATCAACTGGAACACCGGAATGGTCGTGGTGAAGCTTTCGACCTGGCCGGATTTCGCCAATGGTGCCTATTCCATAGCAACGCTGAAGGCCGTGCACGCTATCGCCACGGCACTTCGCTGAGCCCCACAAAGAAGAAACGACCCGGAAGGAAACGCCATGACCGGCAAGACCGTGTTCGAGACCCGCTATGGCTTCCGGCGCAACCAGGTGGTGCTCGCCAACTGGCGCGAGAACCCGTTCAACCGGTGGTCGTTCCAGAATCTCGGCGAACTGGTGCCGACCGCCCGCGTGGCGGCGACGTCGGGGGTTGTCGAAACCCCCGTGCGCGATATGGGCGGCCTACTCGGCGAGAAGGTCGTGATCGCCGGCACACCGGAGACGGTGGCTGAATTTCTCGCACGTTCGAGCACCGACGCACTGACGGTGATGAAAGGCGGCAAGATCGTCGGCGACTGGTTCGCCCCGCATATGGATTTCGGCGCCCGCCACATCATCTTCTCGATCAGCAAGTCGGTGACAGCCATCATCGCCGGCATATTGCAAGGCGAGGGGATGTTCGACCCGGAAGCGCCTGTGACGGCCTACATCCCTGAAGCCGCCGGCTCTGCCTATGGCGATGCGAGCGTGCGGCATGTGCTCGACATGAGCGTCAGCCTCGATTTCGAGGAGGCCTATCTCGATCCGGAGAGCGCTTTCGCCCGCTATCGTCGCGCCACGCTGTGGAATCCGGGCGGCGGCACGGAGAGCCTGCGCGAATTCATTTTGACCTTGCAACGCCTTGCAGAGCCGCATGGCCAGACCTTCCGCTACCGCTCGCCGAATTCCGACCTGCTCGGCCTGCTGCTCGAGCGTGCGTCGGGCCAGCGTTTTGCCGACCTGATGCGCGAGAAGCTGTGGCTGCCGCTCGGCGCTGTCAGCGAAGCCTCGATCGGCGTCGACATGGAGGGCACGGCGCGCACGGCCGGCGGCATTTCGGTGACGCCGCGCGACCTGGCGCGTGTCGGCGAGATGATGCGGCAAGGCGGGGTGGCCAATGGCCGCCGCATCGTGCCCGAGGTGTGGGTACGCGACACGACCAGCACCGGCGGCAGTGCGGACGCCTGGCAGCGCGGTGCGATGCTGCCACTGTTTCCCAAAGGTCGTTACCGGAACAAATGGTACCAGACTGGACACGAGAACGGCGCCTATTGCGGCATCGGCATCCATGGTCAGTGGCTGTATGTCGATCCCAGGACCGAAGTGGTGATCGCCAAGATGTCGTCGCAGCCGGAGCCGGTCGACGATCCGCTCGATGTCGAGATCGTCGCCTTCTTCGAGGCGCTGAGCCGCATGGTCTAGACTGGGCCCGAGCCGCCACATTAGCGCACGCTTTCCTGTGGACCCGCCGGGCTGATCAAAGCGCGGCGGTTGGCGGGCCGGACGTCTGCGCCTATGGTCGCCGCTCTTTTCGATGAGAGCAGGAACGACATGGCATCCGACATCAAGCGCATCGCAGCCATCATCGCGGCCGAGATCAACGCGCGGCCAGAACAGGCGGCCGCGGCGATCGGGCTGCTGGACGAGGGCGCGACAGTGCCGTTCGTGGCGCGCTACCGCAAGGAAGTCACCGGCGGGCTGGACGACACGCAATTGCGTGACCTTGCCGAACGGCTTGCCTATCTGCGCGAGCTCGACGCTCGCCGCGACACCATCCTTGGCTCGATCCGCGAACAGGGCAAGCTGACCGAGGAGCTTGCAGGCAAGATCGCCGCCGCCACCACCAAGGCGGAATTGGAAGATATCTATCTGCCCTACAAGCCCAAGCGCCGGACCAAGGCCGAGATCGCCAGGGAACGCGGGCTGGGGCCGCTGGCCGAGGCCATCTTGGCGAACCGCTCATTGGTGCCTGCCGAACTGGCGCTGGCCTATGTCAGCGAAGAGGTGGCCGATACCAAGGCGGCGCTCGAAGGGGCGCGCGACATCCTGTCGGAACAATTCGCCGAGAATGCCGATCTGGTCGGAAAATTGCGCAGCTACATGAAGGAGCGCGCCTTCATGCGGGCCAGGGTGGTCGACGGCAAGCAGGAGGCCGGCGCGAAGTTCTCCGATTATTTCGACCATGTCGAGCGCTGGACAAATGTGCCGAGCCACCGCGCGCTGGCGATGCTGCGCGGCCGCAACGAGGAAGTGCTGTCGCTCGACATCGAGGTCGATGCCGATGACACCTCGCCGGTGAAGCCGGTCGAGCGGATGATCGCCAATGCCTATGCCATCGGCGGCAGCCTGCCCGGCGACCGCTGGCTGATGGACGTCGCCGGCTGGACCTGGCGCATAAAACTGTCACTACACCTGACACTCGATTTGATGCGCGACCTGCGCGAGCGGGCAGAAGAGGAAGCGATCCACGTCTTTGCCCGAAACCTCAAGGATTTGCTGCTAGCCGCTCCCGCCGGTTCGCGCGCGACGATGGGGCTCGACCCCGGCATCCGCACCGGCGTCAAGGTGGCGGTGGTCGACGGCACCGGCAAGGTGCTGACAACAACGACGGTCTATCCATTTCCGCCCAGGAACGATGTGCGTGGCACGCAGGCGGAACTCGCCAAGCTCATCCGCTTGCACAAGGTCGAGCTGATTTCGATCGGCAACGGCACTGGTAGCCGCGAGACGGAAAGGCTGGTCGCCGACATGCTGTCCGACATGCCGGCGGATGGTGGGCCGAAGCCGCTGAAGGTGATCGTCAGCGAGGCCGGCGCCTCGGTCTATTCGGCATCGGCGACGGCGGCGGCGGAATTCCCTGGCCTCGACGTGTCGTTGCGCGGCGCTGTGTCGATTGCCCGGCGGCTGCAGGATCCGCTGGCCGAATTGGTCAAGATCGAGCCCAAATCGATCGGCGTCGGCCAGTACCAGCATGATGTCGACCAGTACCGTCTCGGCCGCTCGCTGGAAGCGGTGGTGGAAGACGCGGTCAACGCCGTCGGCGTCGATCTCAACACCGCCTCGGCGCCGCTGCTGGCGCGCGTTTCAGGTCTCGGCGCGTCTCTGGCCGACGCGATCGTCGCGCATCGCGATGCGACCGGCCCCTTCGCCAGCCGCAAAGACCTGCTCAAGGTGCCGCGGCTCGGACCTCGCGCATTCGAACAATCCGCCGGCTTCCTGCGCATTGCCAATGGCAGCGAGCCGCTCGATGCCTCGTCGGTGCATCCGGAGGCCTATGGCGTGGCCAAGAAGATCGTCGCCGCCTGCGGGCGCGATGTGCGGTCGTTGATGGGCGACAGTGCAGCACTCAAGGCGCTCGATCCGCGCGTTTTCGTCGATGAGCGTTTCGGCCTGCCAACGGTACGCGATATCCTGGCAGAGCTGGAAAAGCCGGGCCGCGACCCACGTCCGGGCTTCAAGACGGCGACGTTTGCCGACGGCATCGACGATATCAAGGATCTGAAGCCCGGCATGCTGCTGGAAGGCACCGTCACCAATGTCGCCGCCTTCGGCGCCTTCGTCGACATCGGTGTCCATCAGGACGGGCTGGTGCATGTCTCTCAGCTGGCCGACCGGTTCATCAAGGACGCGCACGAGGTGGTCAAGGCCGGCGATGTGGTGAAGGTGCGCGTCGTTGATGTCGACATCAAGCGCAAGCGCATCGCGCTATCCATGCGCAAGGATGGTGGCGAAGGGGGCGCGTCGAAAGGTGGGCCGCGCGATACCGGAGGCGGCAGGCCGGCACCGCGTTCGCCGGCGCCTCAGCGCCAGCCGGAGCGGCCGGCACAGCAAGGCGCGTTCGGCGCGGCGCTGGCGGATGCGCTGAAGCGGAAGTAGTTACCACGCCAGAACGGCCGGCTCCTTCTCGACCTGGCCCAGCAGCCAGTCGCGAAAACTGGCGACTGGCGGATGGCCGCGCTTGTCGTGTGGGACGACGAGATAGTAGGCGCTGCGGCTTTGCATGGGCTGGCCTGGCGCCGGCACCAATTGGCCGCGCTGCAATTCGCCTGCAATGAGGATCAGCGGTAGCAGCGCCACACCGAGCCCCGCCATGCAGGCCTGGGCGGCGGTGCCGAACTGCTCGAACTGCATGCCGGGCCCCGTCGGTGCGCTCAGGCCCTGATGCTCGAACCATTCCGTCCACGCGCCAGGGCGCGTCGCCATATGCAGCAGCGGCAACCGGCCGATATCGGCCGGTGTGGCGATGGCGCGGCCGGCGAGGAATTCGGGCGACACGACCGGCGCCACCGTTTCGCGCACCAACAGTGTCGAGTCGGCCTCAGGCCAGTCCGGCAGGCCATAGTGGATGGCGGCATCCAGCCTCTCCCTGGCGAAGTCGAAGCGGCCGATGCGGGTGACGAAATTGATGGTGATATCGGGATTGTTTTCGACGAAATCGGGGATCATCGGCATCAGCCAGCGCGTGCCGAAGGTCGGCAGAATGGCAAGGTTCAGGATGCCACTATGCCGATTGCTCATCAATCCAAGGGCTGCATCACGCAATTGCCCAAGTGCCGAACGCACCGCCTCGGCGTAGATTTCGCCCGATGTCGACAGCCTGACATTGCGGCTGTCGCGTTCGAACAGCCGGCGGCCGAATTGATCTTCAAGAAGCCTGACCTGCCGACTGACCGCGCCCTGGGTCAGATCGAGTTCCTGGGCGGCGGCGGTGAAACTGCCCAGCCGGGCCACAGCCTCGAAGGCGGCAAGGGCGCTTATGTTGGGCAAAAGGCGGCGTTGGACACTCATGATCCATTCCTATAGCTCATTGATCGGTGAATCAATTTCGTTTGATTTTTTCGAGGCGCAGGCCGATAGAACGGGCCAAGATTTTGCTTCATGCATGTCATCGTTTTGAGCGACATGCACTTGGTTGGGAGAACGCCATGGCCGCCGACAAGAATGCATTCGTCTGGGAAGATCCGTTCCTGATCGAGGGCCAGCTTTCGGAAGACGAGCGCATGGTGCGCGACGGTGCGGCGGCCTTCGCCGCCGACAGACTGGCGCCGCGGATCGAGGACGCCTACCTCAACGAGACTTTCGACACCGCGATCTTCCGCGAAATGGGCGAGGCCGGCCTGCTCGGCATCAATATCCCCGAGGAGTTCGGCGGGCTTGGCGCTAATTATGTGACCTACGGGCTGGTGGCGCGCGAGGTGGAGCGCGTCGATTCCGGCTATCGTTCGATGATGTCAGTGCAGTCGTCTCTGGTGATGTATCCGATCTACGCCTATGGCTCGGACGAGCAGCGCAAGAAGTACCTGCCCAAGCTTGCCAGCGGCGAGTGGATCGGCTGTTTCGGCCTGACCGAGCCGGATGCCGGCTCCGATCCGGGCGGCATGAAGACACGCGCCGAGAGGACAGCCAACGGCTACAAGCTGTCCGGTTCGAAGATGTGGATTTCCAACGCGCCGGTCGCCGACGTGTTCGTCGTCTGGGCGAAGCTGAAGGGCGAGAACGGCAAGGACGAGATCCGTGGCTTCGTGCTGGAAAAGGGCATGGAGGGGCTTTCGGCGCCGAAGATCGGCGGCAAGCTGTCGCTGCGGGCGTCGATCACCGGCGAAGTGGTGATGGAAGGCGTGGAGGTCGGCGAGGACGCGCTGCTGCCCAACGCAAAGGGCCTTGGCGGACCGTTCGGATGCCTCAACCGGGCTCGCTTCGGCATTTCCTGGGGCTCGATGGGCGCCGCCGAGGATTGCTGGCACCGCGCCCGCCAATACGGGCTCGACCGCAAGCAGTTCGGCAAGCCGCTGGCCGGAACGCAGCTCTACCAGAAGAAGCTGGCGGATATGCAGACCGAGATCGCGCTTGGGCTGCAGGCATCATTGCGCGTCGGGCGGTTGCTCGATGAAGGCAAGATGGCGCCGGAAATGATCTCGATCGTCAAGCGCAACAATTGCGGCAAGGCGCTCGACATCGCCCGCCAGGCCCGCGACATGCATGGCGGTAACGGCATCCAGATCGGCTACCACGTCATGCGCCACGCGCAGAACCTGGAGACGGTCAACACCTATGAAGGCACGCATGACGTGCATGCGCTGATCCTGGGAAGGGCGCAGACGGGGATACAGGCGTTTTTCTGAGCCGGCAACCGTTGCTTAAATTAGGTGCACCGCAACATCTCTGCTTGGAGAATGGCGGCCTGATGTGTCAGGGTTCGGCGAAATCGTTGAAACGCTGAATTCCGGGGCTTCATGGCAATTCTGGCAGCCGTCTATCACCTGACCCATTACAAATATGACCGGCCGGTGGTTCTCGGGCCCCAGATCATCAGGCTGCAGCCGGCGCCGCATTCCCGCACCAAGGTGCTCAGTCATTCGCTCAAGGTCGAGCCGGCGAACCATTTCGTCAATCTGCAGCAGGATCCTTACGGCAATTTCCTCGCCCGCTTCGTCTTTCCGGAGCCGGTGACGGAGTTGAAGATCGAGGTCGACCTCGTCGCCGACATGACGGTCTACAACCCGTTTGATTTCTTCGTCGAGCCGTCGGCCGAGGCGTTTCCGTTCGAGTATCCGGAAGAAATCCGCGACGATCTCGCCATCTATCGCACCCCGGAACCGGCGGGACCGCTGCTGTCGGCGCTGCTGAAGACCATCGATCGCAGCGCAGCCAACACCGTCAATTTCCTGGTCGACCTCAATGCGCGGCTGCAGCGCGAGATTGCCTATATCGTGCGCATGGAAACCGGGGTGTTCTCGCCGGAAGAGACCTTGGCCGCGAAAAAGGGGTCTTGCCGGGATTCGAGCTGGCTGCTGGTGCAGATCCTACGCAATCTCGGTATCGCGGCACGCTTCGTTTCCGGCTATCTGGTCCAGTTGAAGCCCGATCTGGTGGCGCTGGACGGTCCGCCGGGAACGGCGACAGACTTCACCGATCTGCATGCGTGGTGCGAGGTCTATCTTCCCGGCGCCGGCTGGATAGGCTTCGATCCGACCTCGGGCCTGCTCACCGGCGAGAGCCATGTGCCGCTGGCCGCCACGCCGCATTTCCGCAACGCGGCCCCGATTTCCGGCATGGCGAGCTTCGCCAATGTCGAATTCGGCTTCGAGATGCGGGTCGACCGCATCGCCGAGCATCCGCGCATCACCAAGCCGTTTTCGGACGAAAGCTGGCAGGCGCTCGACGCGTTGGGCAACAAGGTCGATGCAGCGCTTGCTGCCGGCGACGTGCGGCTGACGATGGGCGGCGAGCCGACTTTCGTGTCGGTCGACGATTTCGAGTCGGCCGAGTGGAACACCGCCGCCGTCGGTCCCACCAAGCGTGAAAAGGCGGACGAACTGATCCGTAAACTGCGCGAGCGCTTCGCGCCCGGCGGCTTTCTCCATTACGGCCAGGGCAAATGGTATCCGGGCGAAAGCCTGCCGCGCTGGACCTTTTCGCTCTACTGGCGTGCCGACGGCCAGCCGGTGTGGAGCGATCCGTCGCTGATCGCACGCGAAAAGAGCGAGGCCGATATCGGCCCGAAGCAGGCCGAAAGCCTGCTCACCGCGATTGCCGGCGAACTCGGCATCGACAAGGCCATGGTCAGCGAAGCCTATGAGGATCCGGCCGAATGGCTGCTCAAGGAAGGCAAGCTGCCCGACAATGTCGATCCGTCCAACTCCAGGCTGGAGGATCCGGAAGAACGCAGCCGCATGGCGAAAGTGTTCGAACGCGGGCTGACCAAACCGTCCGGCTATGTGCTGCCCGTCCAGCGCTGGAACAGCCAGGCATCGGATCCGCGCTGGCGCTCGGAAAAATGGAAGACGCGGCGCGGCCGGCTGTTCCTGGTGCCAGGCGATTCACCGGTCGGCTACCGGCTGCCGCTCGGCACGTTGCCCTATGTGCCGCCCGAGCAATTCCCCTATATCGTGCCGGTCGACCCGTCGCTACCACGCGGCCCGCTGCCCGCGCGTGAAGCCATACTGGCCGGACCGACTCCAGCCGAACTCGAAGGCGCCGACGAGATGGCGCGCCGCCAGCAGGCGGCATCGTTCACCGCTGCGACCGGCCAGCAGGAGCGGGTCGAGCAGGAGATCACCGAGATTGGCGGCGCTGTGCGCACCGCGCTTTCGGTCGAACCGCGCGACGGGCGGCTGTGCGTGTTCATGCCGCCTGTCGAGGCGCTGGAAGACTATCTCGAACTGGTCGCGGCGGCCGAGAACGCGGCAAAGGCGATCGGCCTTCCCGTGCATATCGAGGGCTACGGCCCGCCTCACGATCCGCGCCTCAACGTCATCCGCGTTGCGCCTGATCCCGGCGTCATCGAGGTCAACATCCATCCTGCTTCCAACTGGCAGGATTGCGTGGCGACGACGACGGCGATCTATGAGGAAGCGCGGCAGACACGGCTTGGCGCCGACAAGTTCATGATCGATGGGCGCCACACCGGCACCGGCGGCGGCAACCATGTCGTGGTCGGCGGTGCGACACCCAATGACAGCCCGTTCCTGCGAAGGCCGGACCTGTTGAAGAGCCTGGTGCTGCAATGGCAGCGCCATCCGTCGCTGTCCTATCTGTTCTCTGGCCTGTTCATCGGGCCGACCAGCCAGGCGCCACGCTTCGACGAAGCGCGTCACGACTCGCTCTACGAGCTTGAGATCGCGATGGCGCAGGTGCCGCATCCAGACCAGGGCAACGCACCCTTGCCATGGCTGGTCGACCGGCTGTTCCGCAATTTGTTGACCGACGTCACCGGCAATACGCATCGTTCGGAAATCTGCATCGACAAGCTGTTTTCGCCGGACGGACCGACCGGTCGGCTGGGGCTGGTCGAATTCCGCGGCTTCGAGATGCCGCCCAATGCACGCATGTCGCTGGCGCAGCAACTGTTGGTGCGCGCCATCATCGCACGTGCGTGGAAAGGCCCGCTCGATGGCCGCTTCGTGCGTTGGGGCACCTCACTGCACGATCGTTTCATGCTGCCGCATCATGTCTGGGCCGATTTCCTCGACGTGCTCGACGACCTCAAGCTCAACGGCTTCGAATTCAGGCCCGAATGGTTCGACGCCCAGCTCGAATTCCGTTTCCCGTTCTGCGGCGAGGTTCAGCATGCCGGCATCAAGCTGGAGCTGCGCCAGGCGCTGGAGCCGTGGCATGTGATGGGCGAGCAAGGCGCGATCGGCGGCACCGTGCGCTTCGTCGATTCCTCGGTCGAACGGCTGCAGGTCAAGACCGAAGGGCTGAACCCGGAGCGCCACGCAGTCGTCTGCAACGGCCGCATCGTGCCGATGAAGGTCACTGATAATCGCGAAGTGGCGGTGGCGGGTGTCCGCTTCAAGGCCTGGCAGCCGGCATCGGGCCTGCATCCGGCGCTGCCGGTCAACACGCCACTGGTCTTCGACATCTATGACCGCTGGTCGGGGCGTGCGGTCGGCGGCTGCGTCTACCATGTCGCCCATCCCGGCGGGCGCAATTACGACACCTTTCCGGTCAATGGCAACGAGGCGGAAGCTCGGCGGCTCGCCCGCTTCGAACCGCGCGGCCATACGCCATCCGCCTATGTGATCCGTGAAGAACAACCGGCGGAAGATTTCCCGATGACCCTTGACCTTCGGCGGCCGGCAAGACTCTGATCAGCGATGGCAAAGGGGAATCACAAGAGGGGACACGGCAAGCCGCGGACCCACAGCCTGCTGGAGCACTACCAGCCGATCGACGGCGTCGTCGACGAGATGGTCGATGCGTCAGGCAATCCTCGCCCGGTCTGGAAGCATTTTGTCGAGGCGCTCGAGGAACTCGGCGCTGAAAAGCTCGGCCAGCGCTTTGCCCGCGCCGACCAGTATCTGCGCGATGCCGGCGTTTATTACCGCGTCTACGACAAGGCCGGTGCCAATGAGCGCGAATGGCCGCTGGCGCATGTCCCGGTTCTCATCGAGGAGAGCGAGTGGGCGGCGATCAGCGCCGGCCTCGTGCAGCGCGCCGAACTGTTCGAGGAAACCATCGCCGATATCTACGGGCCGAACCGGCTGGTCGAGAAAGGCATCCTGCCGGCGGGATTGATCGCCGCCAGCCCCGAATATTTGCGGCCTGTCGTCGGCACCAGGCCGGCCGGCGGCCACTTCCTGCATTTCTGCGCCTTCGAGCTCGGCCGTGGACCTGACGGCCAGTGGTGGGTGCTGGGCGATCGCACGCAGGCGCCGTCCGGCGCCGGTTTCGCACTGGAAAACCGCGTCGCCACCACACGCGCGCTGTCCGACATCTATGGCGAGATGCATGTGCACCGCCTTGCCGGCTTTTTCCGCCGTTTTCGCGATGCGTTGATCGGCATGGCCAAGGAGACCGACGGCCGCGTCGCCATCCTGACGCCGGGGCCGCTCAACGAAACCTATTACGAACACGCCTACATCGCCCGCTACCTCGGCATCATGCTGCTCGAAGGCGAGGATTTGACCGTCTCCGACAGCCGGCTGATGGTGCGCACGGTTTCCGGCCTGATGCCGATCAGCGTGTTGTGGCGGCGGCTCGACGCCGCTTTCGCCGACCCGCTCGAACTGCGCCCGGATTCGCAGATCGGAACGCCGGGCCTGGTCGAGGCGATCCGCCAGGGCGCGGTTGCTACCGTCAATGCGCTGGGCTCTGGCCTGATGGAGACGCGCGCGCTGCTTGCCTTCCTGCCCAAGATTTCACGGGCCTTGCGTGGCGAGGAATTGCTGCTGCCAAGTGTCGCGACATGGTGGTGCGGGCAAGCTACCGAGCGCGCGCATGTGCTGGCCAATATCGATCGCATGGTGATCGGGCCGGCGCTGTCGACGAGGCTTGCCTTCGAGGACGACGATTCAACGAAGCTAGGCTCGGCTCTGTCGGCCGGGGAGCGGGCGGAACTGGTGGCGCGCATCGAACGTGATGGCGGCGATTTCGTCGGCCAGGAAGCGGTGACGCTTTCGACGACGCCCGTCTATGTCGGCGGCTGGCTGGAGCCGCGGCCAGCGAGCCTGCGCGTCTACCTGGCGCGAACGCCGGAGGGCTGGACGGTGATGCCGGGCGGTTTTGCCCGTATCGGCCTGTCGCTCGACCCGACGGCGATCGCCATGCAGCGTGGCGGCCAGGCGGCGGATGTCTGGGTTGTCAGCGACAAACCGGTGGAGCGCGAGACGCTGCTGCCGCAAGAAGGCGACAGTTTCAGCCGCACCAGGCCCGGCAGCCTGCCCAGTCGCGCGGCGGAGAACCTGACCTGGCTCGGCCGCTATATCGAGCGCTCGGAAGACACGGTGCGCATCCTGCGCGCCTACCATGTGCGGCTGGCCGAAACCTCCGACCCGGATATGCCGCTGCTCGCCGACATCAGGGATTATCTCGAACCTTTCGGCATCGATGTGGAGACAGCGATCCCGTCAGGGCTGATCGGCACGCTGGATAGCGCGGTCTACAGTGCCGGGCAGATCCGCGACCGCTTCTCGCCCGATGGCTGGCTGGCGCTGAAGGACCTGTCGAAAACCATCCATCAGTTCGCAACGACGGTCGCGCCCGGCGACGACGCGACCCGGGCGATGACAGTCATCCTGCGTAAGCTCGCCGGCTTTTCCGGCCTGCTGCACGAGAACATGTACCGCTTCGCCGGCTGGCGCTTCCTCGAGATTGGCCGCCGGCTGGAGCGCGGTATCCAGATCTCCCGCACGCTGTCGCGGCTGACCAGCGCCAAGGCGCCGGACGGCGCGCTCGACATGATGCTGGAAATCGGCGACAGCGTGATGACCCATCGCCGCCAATATCCGGTGCAGGCCGGTCGGCGCACGGTGATCGACCTGCTGGCGCTCGATCCGCTTAACCCGCGCTCCATCCTGTTCCAACTTGAAAGGCTGAAGGCCGAAATCGGCCTGTTGCCGTCGCTCGGCGGGGAGGGGCAAATGTCGCCGGCGGCGAAGGAAATCCTGCAGCTCAACACCCAGATTGCCATCAAGGAGCCTTCGGACATGACGGCAAAGGCGCTGGACGACCTCGCCTATGAAATCGGCGGCCTCTACAACAGCCTCGCCAAAGCCTATTTCGGATAAAGCATGCTCTACGACATCAGGCTTCATCTGCATTACGATTACGCTGCGGCGGCCGGCGGCGGTCGTCATCAGGTGCGCGTACTGCCGTCGACGATGTCAGGCGTGCAGCGTGTCATCGCCGCATCCCTGTCCTTTGCGCCGGCACCCAACGAGCGTTCCGACTTTTCCGATTTCTTCGGCAATAACGTCACCTCGATCGCCTTTCGCGACGCGCATGACGCGCTCGACATCAGGATGAGCGCCCGCGTGTCGGTGTCTCGGCCCGAGCCCGGGCTCGACGTGTCGCCCGATATCGCCCGGCTGAGGCAGGAGCTCGCCGCGGTGCGGTCTCTGGCACCTGATGCACCGCACCATTTCCTGACGTCCAGCACCCATGCCGGCATCGACGATGCGATCACCGCTTACGCACGCGACAGCATCGCCGGCTCTGCCGCCGGCACGGTCATGAGCCTGTGCAATCGCATCTATCGCGATTTCACCTATGACGGCGAAGCGACAACGGTGCGGACCCGGGCCAGTGATGCCTTCAAGTTGAAGCGCGGCGTCTGCCAGGACTTTTCGCACATCATGATCGCCGGCCTGCGCGGGCTCGGTATTCCGGCCGGCTATGTCAGCGGCTTCTTGCGCACCATCCCGCCGAAGGGCAAGCCCCGGCTGGAAGGCGCCGATGCCATGCATGCCTGGGTCAAGGTCTGGTGCGGGCGCGATGCAGGCTGGCAGGAATTCGATCCGACCAACGGCATGCGGGCCAGCAACGACCATATCACCGTCGGCCACGGCCGCGACTATTCGGACGTGGCGCCGATCGTCGGCGTGCTCAAGACCACGGGGGGACAGGTTGGCGAGCAAGCTGTCGACGTCATTCCGGTCGTGCTCGAAAGAGCCTGAAGCAGGTCGTACACGCAGGTATTTGCGCTGCAATTCGGGATGGACAAGACTGCTTCTCAAATAGCGATGCCGCCGCTAGTCTGTATTCGTTTCGGGGTGACGATAGTTGTATCCTCAAGCGCATGGCGCGAGGTTTTGTAATTGAGAGCAATCAGCGTCGTCATTCCTGCCTGTAACGCGGCCGCGACCATCGCTGCAACGCTGGCATCGCTACGCAGCGAAGCCGAGATCATCGGCGAGATCTTGCTGGTCGACGATGCGTCGACCGATGGGACGGCAACCATCGCGCGGGAGGCCGCGGCACAACTGTCGTTGCCGCTGCGCGTGCTGTCGGCCAAATGCCGCGATGCAGGCGGTGCCCGCAATTTGGCGCTGGCCGAAGCGGTCTATTCCTGGGTCTACCTGATCGATGCCGACGACCTGCATCTGCGGGGCGGGTTGCGCGCACTGCTCCGCAAGGCCCGGGAGCAGCCGGCGGCCGACATGATCGTCGGTGCCTACCGGCGACGGGTGAACGGCCAGGACCGGCAGATCAAGATGCCGAACGGCTACCAGGCTGCGTGCCTGGCAAATGCTTCGGCCTATGTCAAAGGCGACATACGTTCGGTCGCCGTGGGCAGCGTTCTGGCATCGCGGACCCTGATCGGCGAGACGCGGTTCCCGATCGGAATGGCCTATGACGAGGACACGCTGTTCTGGGCACGGCTGATGAGCAAGGCATCGCTCGCCATGGTTTCGCAACCTGTCATGGTCTACGAGGTTTCGCCGGTACGTTCCGATGACCGCTTTGCCATCAACCCGGTGCGGCGCTTCCTGGACTGGCGCCGGGAACTGCGCACACTCACCGACTGCAACATCCCGTTGTCGGCCCTCAAGGCCAGGGAAGGCCTTGTCGCCCTCAAGATCGCCCGGGTCCACTATGCGCGCGGCGATCTGGGCACCGCGGCGCGCTTCCTGGCGGTAGCCGCGGCCGCGCCAAAGCGGAGCTCAGAAGCTTGGCGCTGCCTGCGCTACAGGTTCAAGCTCGCGGCGCGGCGGCGTTTGTCCGCGCCGCCGATCAAGCTGGAAGGCGCTCTGTAGGCGCCAGCCAACACGATATCGGCGCGAGACGCTTTTCGGACGGCGCGTGGAACCAGCGGTCGGCCAGTGGCTTATCTACGGAATTCGCGTGGAGCCGACATGTTGCAAAAATCCGGATTGTCTCCCAGCCGACCGGCTGGCCAGGATGCTGTGTCGCCAGATGGCGCGCCCAAAAACGGGGCACAAAGCTCGGCCGACCATGCGTCGCTTAGCTATGTCAGTGATGCTGAGCCCGGTATCCGGCGGCTGAAAACAGGCAAGGGGTTTTCCTACCAGGGACCGGACGGAGGGACAGTTTCGGACACTACCAGGGCCCGCATCGAGGCGATCGTCATTCCGCCGGCCTGGAGGGATGTGTGGATTTCGCCGGACGCGGACGGCCATATCCAGGCAACCGGCAGGGACCAGCGCGGACGCAAGCAATACCGCTATCATCCGCAATGGGCCGAAGAGCGCGATGGTGCCAAATATTCGAGCCTGGTTGCTTTCGCCGAGAGCCTGCCGGACCTGCGGCACAGGATCGACAGCGATCTGCGCCGTCGTGGCCTGCCGTTCGAGCGTGTCGTCGCCGCGGTCGTCTGGCTGCTCGACAACACGATGATCCGCGTCGGCAATGCCGCCTACGCCCGTGACAACAAGAGTTTCGGGTTGACCACGTTGCGCGACCGGCATGTGGATATTGTCGGTTCAAGCCTGCGCTTTGCCTTCAAGGGCAAGTCGGGAAAGGAGTGGAAGCTGAAGCTGGTCGACCGCCGCATCGCCAGGATTGTGCGCGGCGCGCAGGACCTGCCAGGCCAGAAGCTGTTCCAGTATCTCGATGAGGACGGCAACAGGCGGCCGGTCCGCTCCGAGGACGTCAACCGCTATATCCGTGAGGCGGTCGGTGACGCCTTCAGTTCGAAGCATTTCCGCACCTGGGGCGGCACCATTCACGCCGCGTCGCTGTTTGCCCAAACGGAACTGCCGCAAAGCCCGGCGCAGCGAAACAGGGCGATGAACAGCGTTATCGACAAGGTTGCCGAGCGGCTGGGCAATACGCGTGCCGTCTGCCGCAAATGCTATATCCACCCGCGGGTCTTCGAAGCGTGGTCGCAGGGGCGGTTGCTGAATGAAATGGCGCAAGCCAACAAACGCAAACGCTCCATCGATGGTCTCGATGACGAGGAAGCTCTCGTGCTGCGATGGCTGAAACCGCGAGAAAGCTGACCAGCGCGGCCGGCTGTGGCCAAATCCGCCACATCTGGATTTTTTTATCGACGTCGTGTCGGGATCGGTCTTACTGTTTCGTCCTTTGACAGAGAAAAGGACCAGCCATGCTCTACGCAATCCTCTGCTATGCTTCCGAAGATGTCGTCTGCTCCTGGAGCAAGGCACAGGACGACGAGGTCATGGCCAATATCCTCGGCGTTCAGGAAAAATATGCCAAGGCCGGCCGGCTTGGCCCGGTGGCACGGCTTCTGCCGACGACCGCCGCGACGACCCTGAGAAAGGTCAAGGGTGAATCGGTCGTCATCGATGGGCCGTTCGCCGAGACCAAGGAACAGTTTCTCGGCTTCTACACGCTCGAATGCGCTGATCTCGACGAGGCGGTGGAGTTCGCCCGCGAGCTTTCCGAGGTCAACCCGAGCGGTGGGTCGTATGAAATCCGGCCGGTTTCGGTCTTTAACCCAACAAGGGTTTCCGCATGACCGAAATGGCCTGGATAAGCTCCGCGATCAGCGCCGCCCGCCCGCAGGCCATGGGTGCGCTGCTGCGTTATTTCCGCGATCTCGATACGGCGGAGGAAGCTTTCCAGGACGCGTGCCTCAGGGCGCTGAAGAACTGGCCGCAGAACGGGCCGCCGCGCGACCCGGCGGCGTGGTTGATCTTCGTCGGTCGCAACAGCGGCATCGATGCGGTGCGGAAGCGCGCCAAGCAGGCGCCGATGCCGGAGGAAGACCAGGTTTCCGATCTGGAAGACGCCGAGAGCGATATCGCCGAGCGGCTGGACGGGGCGCACTACCGCGACGACATATTGCGGCTGCTGTTCATCTGCTGCCATCCTGACCTGCCGGCAACGCAGCAGATCGCGGTGGCGCTGCGCATCGTCTCCGGTCTTACGGTCAAGCAGATCGCGCGCGCCTTCCTGGTTGGCGAAAGTGCCATGGAGCAGCGCATCACTCGCGCCAAGGCGCGCATTGCGGACGCCGGCGTGCCGTTCGAGACGCCGGGCGCGGTCGAGCGGTCGGAACGGCTCGCCGCCGTCGCCGCCATGGTCTACTTGGTCTTCAACGAGGGCTATTCGACCAACAGCGGCGAGGCGCCGGCCCGCGCACCGCTGTGCGAGGAGGCAATCCGGCTGGCACGGCTGTTGCTGCGGCTGTTCCAGACCGAGCCGGAGATCATGGGGCTGACGGCGCTGTTGCTTCTGCAGCATGCGCGCGCACCGGCCCGTTTCGACGAGAGCGGCGAGATCGTGCTGCTCGAAGACCAGGATCGCAGCCTGTGGAGCCGCAAGATGATCGATGAGGGGCTGGCGCTGGTCGACAAGGCGCTGCGCCATCGCAAGCCCGGCCCCTACCAGGTGCAAGCGGCGATTGCCGCGCTGCATGCGCGGGCCGAAAAGGCCGAGGACACCGACTGGAACGAGATCGATCTGCTCTATCGCTTGCTCGAGCAGATGCAGCCGTCGCCGGTGGTCACGCTCAACCGGGCCGTCGCGGTCTCGAAGGTGCGTGGACCGGCAGAGGCGCTCGCCATGATCGAGCCGCTGGAAGAACGGCTTTCCGGCTATTTCCATTTTTTCGGTCTCAAGGGCGGCCTTTTGATGCAACTCGACCGGGGCGACGAGGCGCGCGTCGCCTTCGACCGCGCCATAGCGCTTGCGAACACGGCGGCGGAAGCTGCCCATATCCGCATGCATATCGACCGGCTGATCAAGGACGGTGCGGTACGCCCAGCGGCCAAGAAGGCAAACTGAGCGCCATCTGGCTCAATCGTGCAGTTTGGGCTTAGACCATGCCGGGGTGGTGATTTTCCCTTGAACCGAGTAATGCCACGCGATGATCGTGTCTGAGGTGCCTTTGTGCACGCGGGCAGCATGGCGCCAGGCTTTGACCGGCGTGCCTTTTGTGCATGTCGTTGTCCCAAAACCGCTGGGCACTTTTGGGCGACATGCATTATGAGCGACTGGATCTGAAAGGGACAAGAATGACGATAGGCAAGGAAACGACCGAACTGCTGGCGAAACTGGGTGTGGCCAAGGAGACGCTTGTCGGCGGCGACCTGATCGTGCGCAGCCCGGTGACGGGCGAGCAGATCGCGGCGCTGAAGACGATCTCACCGGCTGACGCGGCCAAGGTGATCGATGCCGCGCACAAGGCCTTCCAGGCCTGGCGCATGGTGCCAGGCCCGCGGCGTGGCGAACTGGTGCGGCTGCTCGGCGAGGAGCTGCGTACGCACAAGGCCGAGCTTGGCCGGCTGGTCTCGATCGAGGTCGGCAAGATCCCGTCCGAGGGGCTCGGCGAAGTGCAGGAGATGATCGACATCTGTGATTTCGCCGTAGGCCTCTCCCGGCAATTGTACGGCCTGACCATCGCCACCGAGCGCCCAGGCCATCGAATGATGGAAACCTGGCATCCGCTCGGCGTCGTCGGCGTCATTTCCGCCTTCAACTTCCCGGTGGCTGTGTGGTCGTGGAATGCCGCCCTGGCACTGGTCTGCGGCGACGCAGTGGTGTGGAAGCCGTCGGAAAAGACGCCGCTGACCGCACTTGCTTGCGAAGCCATCTTCAAACGTGCGGTCAAGCGCTTCGGCGCGGACGCACCTGATGGCCTGGCGCCGGTGCTGATCGGCGATCGCGCCGTCGGCGAGATACTGGTCGATCACCCTAAAGTGCCGCTGGTTTCGGCGACCGGCTCGACCCGCATGGGCCGCGACGTCGGTCCGCGGCTGGCCAAGCGCTTTGCGCGCGCGGTGCTGGAACTCGGCGGCAACAATGCAGGCATCGTCTGCCCGACCGCCGATCTCGACATGGCGCTGCGCGCGATTGCCTTTGGAGCGATGGGCACGGCCGGCCAGCGCTGCACGACGCTGCGGCGCCTGTTCGTGCATGACAGCGTCTACGACGCCTTGGTTCCGCGCCTCAAAAAGGCCTACGAGAGTGTGTCTGTCGGCAATCCGCTGGAGACCTCCTCGCTGGTCGGGCCACTGATCGACAAGGCGGCATACGAGGCCATGCAGAAGGCGCTAAAGGAAGCCGCCGCCCATGACGGCAAGGTGACCGGCGGGACGCGGGTCGAGAACGGCCACCCCGATGCCTACTACGTGCACCCGGCGCTGGTCGAAATGCCAAGCCAGGTGTCACCGGTCACGGAGGAGACCTTCGCGCCGATCCTCTACGTGATGAAATATTCGGATTTCGACGTGGTGCTCGAAGAGCACAATGCCGTGGGGGCAGGCCTGTCCTCGTCGATCTTCACCCGAGACCTGCAGGAATCCGAGCGTTTCCTGGGTGTCGACGGATCGGATTGCGGCATTGCCAATGTCAACATCGGCACCTCGGGCGCCGAGATCGGCGGTGCCTTTGGCGGCGAAAAGGAAACCGGGGGCGGCCGCGAGAGCGGCTCCGACGCATGGAAGGCCTATATGCGGCGCGCCACCAACACGGTGAACTATTCCAAGGCGCTGCCGCTCGCCCAGGGCGTGTCGTTCGACATCGACTGAAGGGCTCGCCGGCTTGGGCATCCCGCACGGGGGATGCCCACCGGTCAGCTGCCTGCTGGCGAGTCAAAGGCCTTGACGAACGCGGCATCGATGATAGCCAGCTTGACGGCCTGGGCGGTCATGTACTCCCGGTAGAAATCGCCCGACACCCACATCACCGAATTGCCGCGCTGGCCAAGCCAGCCAACGCTGCCGAGGTCTTCGGCATCCCGCAGTTTGCGTGCCAGGTGGGTTCGCGACAGCTTGAGCCATTTGGCGAAATCGCCGATCGAGACGACGCCAGTCGGTATTGCAGCGAGGCCGGCATGGTCGGGATCGACGCCCGATATCAGCCAGTCCATGACGACGCCGCCATTGTTAAGCCAGGTGAACAGCGAAAAGGTCTGCTTGGGCTCGCGCACGGGACTGGAGGAGATCAGCCCGTCAGCCACCAGCGGTTGCACCCTGGCGAGCGCACAGGGCCGCTCCAGAAACGTTGCCAGACGGTTCGCGCCGTCGAGACTGTCCAGTGTGTGCAGATGAGCCATCATCCAGCCGGCGAGCGTGTCCAGCGTGTTCACTGTAGGCTGTATGGGGCGGATGCGGCCATCCTGAGCTGCCGAGAGGTGCTCGATGAAATTGTAGTGCAGCATCTCCTTGAGGAAGGCGTCGGCGGTGTTGCGGCTGGCGACGGAATTCTCCCGGATGACGTCGATGAAACGCGCCGCCGTCAACTGCTTGCGGTAGTCATCGGGCTCCCGTCTGAAATGCAGGGCAAGGCCGATATGCGCCATCAGCCAACGCTGCTGGGTGGCAAATATCGAGGCAAGCCTCGGGTTCGTCTCGTAGGTCTGGATAAGCGCCTGCGCCTGGGCACGGACACAGCGATGCAATGCCGGGTGACCGGCAATATGGTCCAAGGTCAGCGCCATTCTCCCCCCGTGCGTCAAGCCCCCAACGCGAAGACGCAGATCACATTTTCAGCCTTCAAGGCCCGTGTCCAGACGCGCCCGCTCTATAACAGGTTATGATCGCCAGTAGACAATGTTCACGGCCCGGGCAGATATCGATCGCGCCGATCCTTCAGCGGTCTTCCGGAGCTGGAAAACAGGCGTCGAAGGCCGCATCGACAATGGCCAGCTTAGCGGCCTGGACGGTCATGTACTCCTGGTAGAAAGTGTTCGATACCCACATCACCGAATGGCCGCGCTGGCCGAGCCAGCCGATGCTGCCGAGTTCCTCGGCAGCGCGCAGCTTGCGGGCGAGGTGGGTCCGCGACAGCTTGAGCCATCTGGCGAAATCTCCGATCGAAACCACGCTGGTCGGAATCCGGTCCAGGCCGGCATGATCGGGGTCGATGCCCGACATCAGCCAGTCCATGACGATGCCGCCATTGTTGAGCCAGATGAACAGGGAAAAAGTCTGGTTGGGCTCGCGCACCGGCTTGGAGGCAAGCAGGCCGTCCGCCACCAGAGGCTGCAGCCTGACAACCATGTCGGGCCGCTCCAGGAACCTGGCCAGCCGGTTGCCACCGTCGAGATGATCCAGCGTCTGCAGATGGGCAAGGACCCAGCCGGTGAAAGTCTGCACGGTTGCCGCCGTTGGCTGCAAAGGGTGCGTGCGCCCGTCGCCACCCGAAACATACTCGGCGACATGATAGTGCAGCATCTCCTTGATGAAAGCGTCCGCCGTGTTGCGGCTGGCCACCGCGTGCTGGTGTACGAACTCGATGAAACGCGATACCGTCAGCTCCTTGCGGCGGTCGTGCGGATCGCGCCTGAAATGCATGGCAAGGCCGACATGACCCATCAGCCAACGCTGCTGCGTGGCGAAAATGGAAGCCAGTCGCGGGCTCGTTTCATAGATGTTGATCAGCGCCAACGACTGTGCCTGGACACAGCGATGCAGGGCCGGATGGCCGGCAATGTCTTCCAGATTCAGCGCCATCCTCCTCATGTTCCGAGTTAACTCCAACAGCGGAGTCGCGTCCACATTTTCCAGCCTTCGATAGCTGTGTCCAGAGGCACCAAATGCGAAGAGCAAGCCCAACCCGAACATGGGCCGGCCACGACCGGTTCATGGGATCCGCTAACCGATTGCTATGGCTTGGAAAACCCCTCCCAATAATAGTCAGCCGGAGGGCCGCCCGTTGAATTGACGTTCACCAGAGCCGGGCATAGTTTCCGCGACATCCGAGCGGCGGGGGCACGCCTTCCCGGAAGTGAGTTCGAAAGCAGAAGCCAATTAACGAGCGATTAAATCTCGCGCGGTGGCGAAGCTTTGCCGAATTATACCTCGAAGGACGAGTGATTGAGTGAAGTATACAAGCAAGATCGCGGTTGGCAGGGATAACGACTGTCACCCAGTTTTCGGCGGGCTGGCAGCCCGTGAGGGATGGTTGATCCTGTTTGCCGTCTCGGCGTGCCTGTGGCTTCAAGCCGGCGCGTTTGCCCAGACAGCCAGCCAGATCACGCCGCCCAGCTTTCGGCCGCCGCCGGCAGCCAACACGGCAGGTGTTTCCATTCCCGAAGGTGAGGGCCTCGAGGCGCCGGCGGGCGCCGGGAAGCTCAAGGTCAAGCTCGGGGATGTCAGGGTCGAAGGCGGCTTGCCCGACGTGGCTGACGCAACACGCAAGATCGTTGCCGGCCTTGCGCACCGCACGGTGACGGCGGCGGAAATCTTTGCCGCGGCGCGAAAACTCGAAACCGAATATGGACGGGCCGGCTATGCGCTGGTGCGGGTGGTGCTGCCGGCGCAGAAGCTCAACGACGGCGCAGGGCTCCGGCTGGTCGTCGTCGACGGCTTTCTCGAACGGATCGACACCAGCAATCTGCCCGAGCGCATACGCGGGCGGGTCGAGGCAACGCTGGCGCCGCTCGTTGGACAAAAGAGCATCAAGCTGTCGGCGATCGAACGCAAGCTGCTGCTGGCTGGCGATACGCCCGGGGCCCGGCTGCGCTCAACCTTGCAGGCCGGAACAGCCAAAGGCGCCAGCGTGCTGGTCATCGATGGCAAATATCGCCCGATCGGCGGCCAGGCGACCGGGGACAACTCGCTATCGCCGTCGTTGCAGCGCTGGTCTACGGGCGTCGGCGTCGATTTCAACTCATTGCTCGGCCTCGGCGAACTCGTCTATGTCAGGGCAGGCGGCTACCCCGATGGCGGCGAGAGTGGCCTGTTCACGGATGGCCCACGCAATCGCAACTATGCCGCGGGCATCGTCGTGCCGATCGGCTATGACGGGCTGACGCTCAACTTGGAAGCCAGCCGCACGCAGGCCAATCCGACAGCCGAGCCCGGCACGCTCGGCTTCGGCAGCGCCTTCGAGCGTTATTCGGCGCGGCTTCGATATCCCTGGATCCGCAGCCGTGCGCTTACGATCAGCACCGAACTGTCCTTCGACGTGCAGAACGACACGCTCGACGCGGTGACGCCGATTTCGCTGCCGATCGCCGAGGACCGGCTGCGCATTGCCCGGCTCGGTCTCGACGGCATCTGGTTCACACCGCTTGGCGGCGTCTTCATCGGCAACGTCGTTGCGTCCTTCGGTATCGATGGGCTCGGCGCGCGTTCAGCCGCCGATGCGACGCCGCTGCTGCCACTGTCGCGTCAAGGCGCCGACGCCGATTTCCAGAAGCTGGAGGTCTCTGCCAGCTACAGCCAGCCGCTGGCCACCCATCTCGGCCTCGATCTCTACGCCCGCGCGCAGACCTCGTTTGGCAAGCCGCTGCTGCAGTCCGAACAGATCGGGCTGGTCGGCGCGAACGGTCTGTCGAGCTTCGACGCGGGCGCGCTGCAGGGCGATTCCGGCTATGTGCTGCGCGGCGAGCTGTCCTCACCCTGGTACGTGCCGTTCACTGGCGGCATCGTTTCGTTGTCGCCCTACGTGTTCGGCGCTGTCGGCCAGGTCCATCTCGAAATGCCGACCGCGCTCGAGACGGCCAACATCGTCGGCGCGTCATACGGGCTTGGCCTGAAGGTCGGCACCGCGCTGGCGGGCGACGCGACCAACGCCAGCCTGACGCTGGAATGGGGCCGCCAGCATCGTGACAACCATCTGCCGACAAGCGATCGCTTTTCGCTCAGCGGCGCCGTCCAATTCTAGAGAGATGACCATGCAGCGCAAAGCCCACCTCCCACGGCGGCACCTGAACCGCACCGGCGCGCCGTTGATGGCGCTGCTTTTGACGTCGACGGCGCTTGTCGGCTTCACGTCGGCGCGGGCACAGGAACTGCCGACCGGCGGCAGCGTAGCATCCGGCGGCGTCACCATCGCCAACCCATCGTCGTCGCAACTGAACATCAGGCAGTCGACCAGTTCGGCGATCGTCAACTGGCAGAGTTTTTCGATCGGTGCCGGCGCGACAGTCACTATCGACCAGCCATCATCCTCGGCAACGATGCTGAACCGCGTCACCGGCGGTACCAAATCGACCATTGCAGGCCAGCTCAATGCCAATGGCCAGGTGTTCCTGGTCAATCCCAACGGCATTGCCATCTCCAAGACCGGCAAGGTTAGTGCCGCCGGCTTCGTCGCGTCCTCGCTGGGCATCAGCGACGAGGATTTTGGGGCCGGAAAGCTGGAATTCGAGGGCAAGGGAGCTTCAGCCGCCGTCTCCAACCAGGGTGCGATCAGCATCGGGCGTGGCGGCTATGCCGCATTGATCGGCGGCAGCGTCGACAATGCCGGCTCGATCACCGTGCCGCTTGGCAAGGTCGGGCTCGGATCGGGTGAGAAGGCAACACTTGATTTGTCCGGCGACGGCTTCCTGCAGGTTTCCGTGCCGAGCAAGGCTGACGGCAGCAATGCGCTGGTCAGCAATTCCGGCTTGATCAGTGCCGATGGCGGGCTGGTCGAACTCAAGGCGGCTGCGGTGCGCGATGCCGCACGCCAAGCCGTCAACATGTCCGGTGTCATCGAGGCACGCACGGTGTCTGGCCAATCCGGTGCCATCGTGCTCGGCGGCGATGAAGGCTCGGTCGAAATCACCGGCATGCTCGACGCTTCGGCCCAGACCGGCGGCAAGGGCGGCAAGGTCACGGTGACCGGCCGCAAACTGAAGCTCAGGGCGGCCAAGGTCGATGCCTCGGGCAAGGATGGCGGCGGCACGGTCAGGATCGGCGGTGACAAGCAGGGCAAGGGCACCTTGCAACGCGCGGTCGCAACCGAGATCGATGCGAAGACGACAATCAGTGCCGATGCGACCGGCAACGGCACTGGCGGCACGGTCATCGTCTGGTCGGACGAGCAAACAAAATTCGCCGGCAAGATTTCCGCACGCGGCGGCGATGACGGCGGCAATGGTGGCTTCGCGGAAGTGTCCGGCAAACAGCGCCTCGACTTCACCGGTGAGGTCGACCTGCGGGCACGGTTCGGCGACACCGGCGACCTTTTGCTCGATCCCTACAACGTCACTATATCGAACGCTGCCGGCAACACCGGCGGCAGCATGTCCGCCAACACCAATGACAGCGTCATCAACGTCACCACGCTGCAGAACCTTCTTGCAACGGCAAACGTCACCATCTCGACCGGCAGCGGCGGTTCCCAGGCCGGCGACATCACCATTGCCGCGCCGATCGCCTGGAACACCAACACGCTGACGCTCAGCGCCTCTCATTCGATCGTCTTCAATGCGAACGCCACGATCGGCGGCGTCGGCGGACTGGCGCTCATCACCAACAATGGCGGCACCGGCGGCACGATCTCCTATGCCTTGGGCGCATCGGCGACCTTCACCGGCACGCCCGGTGCGCAGGCGCTGTCGGTCAACGGCCAGAGCTACACGCTGATCTATGATGTCAACGGCCTGCAGGCGATCAACAGCGGGCTCACCGGCAGCTACGCGCTGGCCAAGAATATCGATGCCAGCTCCACGTCCAGCTGGAATAGCGGTCTCGGCTTCATATCGCTGGGCACCGACGGCAACAGCAACATCCAGAACGGCGGCAACGGCTTCACCGGCTCGTTCGACGGGCTCGGCCACACCGTCGACAGCCTGTCGGTAACGCAGTCCGCTGCCCAGTATGTCGGCCTATTCGGCTATATCGGCGCGGGCGGCCTGGTCCAGAATGTCGGCGTCACCAATGTGACGGTCCGGGGGTTTAGGACCCTTGGCGGGATCGCCGGGTTCAATGCCGGCACGGTGGCCCAGAGTTATTCGACTGGTCAGCTGTTCACCACGCAATACGGGTCCACCTCAGGCGGTCTGATCGGCGAGAACGATGGCGCACTCTCCGACAGCTTCTCGACAGTGGTCATCAACGCACGCGACACAAATGCCGCGGGCGGCGCGGTGGGCTTCAACAATTTCGGCACCATCGATCGCGTCTATGCCATGGGCGCTGTCGATATCGGCAGCGGCGGCGCGGCCGTCGGCGGCCTCGTCGGATCGAATTATGGCTATTCGTTTGTCGGCGAGGGCGGCAGGATAACCGACAGCTATTCGACCGGCGCGGTCAGCGGCGGATGGAATGTCGGCGCGTTCATCGGCAACAACCTTTACGATGGCGTGATCACGGGCGCGTACGACACGTCGACATCCGGCCCCTACAACACCACATCCAGCGCCAAGCCTGCGATCGGCGGTGGCACCACCGGCCCCAATGTCAATGTCGTCGGCCTGTCGACCTCCAGCTTCCAGAATGGCGGCGCCAATGGACTGAGTGCCGCCTTTGGCGGCGGGACTGGCGGCCTCTATCCCTATCTGAAGAGCTTCTACCCCAATGGCGTCCAGGCGATCTCCGGAATTGCTTACAAGGATGCCGGCAACACGCCGCTGATTTCCGGTACCGGCCAACCCTATTACACAAAGAATCCCGGGCTGGTGTCCGTCGTCTCCGGCGGCGTGAACCTCGGCACAGTCTCGACCGGCGTCAACGGCTACTATTATCTCGCTCTGCCGGCCGGCGCGGTCTCGAACTCGGTGCTCGCTTACACCGTTGCCGAAGCGGACTCGGGCGCCAAGAATGGCGTGACCTTCCGGACCGGCCTGTCCGGCAGCAATGTCTCGAACCTCAACGTCTATGGCGACTGGCGGCTCGACGAGGCGGATGGCTCGATCGCCTCGCTGTCGGCGCTGAGCAGCGCCTATAGCGCGGCGATTGGGTCAGCCTCTGTCGGCAGCCTGTCCTTCGCCAATCGCCAGATTGAAACCGCAGCAGCCACCTTCGCCCTCAACCAGGCGCTGTCGGTCGGCACCGGCACGCTGGCGCTGTCGTCGAACGGCGTGGTGACGCAGACTAGTGGCCTGACGGCGGCGTCGCTGGTTCTCGGTGGCACGGGTAGCTTCACCCTGACCAACGCCGGCAACCAGGTCGGCAACGTCGCCGGCAGCGCCGGTTCCGTCGATCTGCGCGATGGCGCAAGCCTGACGATCGCCAGTGCTTCCAGCGCCCGCGGGGTTACGGCGACCGGGGTGAACACCACCGGTTCGGTGAAGCTTCAGACGACGGGCGATTTGACCATTGCGGCAAATGCGACAATCAGCGGAACGGATCCAGTGCTCTCGGCCGCTGGCCTGTTCGTCAACAACCGGGGCAGTGACGCCGTCGCCGCCACTAGCGGACGCTGGCTGATCTATGCGGCAAATCCCACCGGCAATACATTCGGCAATCTGGACAGTGGCAACACGGCCGTCTGGAACACGTCGGCGGGTGGTCCGGTGAGTGCGACAGGCAACCGCTATGTCTTTGCCTATCAGCCGACACTGACCTTCAAATCCAGCAATGCGACCAAAACCTATGGCGATACCGCCCTGCCGGCACTGACCTATTCAGTGGCGGGCTACCAGGCAGGCGTGATCGGCGCCTATCTCGGCGACACCGCCGCCACGACCTTCAGCGGCGGCCCAAGCGTCACGTCCGTCAACCCGCCGGGCAATACACAGGCCGGAGCAGGATCCTATGCAATCACCGTCGGCGCCGACAATCTCGCGGCGTTGAGCGGCTATGGCTTCGCCTACAACAGCGCGGGCCTGCTTACCATCGGCAAGCGCGCGGTGACGGTGACGGTGACGCCGGGCCAGGGAAAGATCTATGGAGACGCCAATCCATCATCCTATGCATACACCGTTTCGGATCTCGGCGCCGGCACGGCCTTGGTCGGTAGCCTTAGCCGCACGGCAGGGAACAGCGCCGGGACTTATGCCATCAACCAGGGCAGCATCACCAACACCAGCAATTCGAACTACGACATCACCTATGTCGGCGCCAATTTCACCATCGCCAAGCGCGCGATTACGGTAACGGCCGATGCCAAGAGCCGTACCTATGGCAACTCCAATCCGACGCTGACCTATCAACTCACAACAGGCAGCCTCGTCAGTGGCGACAGCTTGGGCGGTTCGCTGACGACATCGGCGACGACGGCATCCGGTGTCGGCAGCTATGGCATCGCGCAGGGCACACTCAACAACAACAACTATGCGATCAACTATGTCGCCGCCAATTTGTCGGTGACGCCACGCGCCATCACGGTGACAGCCAACGCCAAGAGCCGCACCTATGGCGACGCCAATCCGGCGTTGACCTATCAGCTGACATCAGGCAATTTCCTCAATGGCGACAGCCTGAGCGGCGCACTGGCAACAACGGCGACGACGGCATCCGGTGTCGGCAGCTACGGCATCACGCAGGGCACACTCGCCAACGGCAACTATACGATCAGCTATGTCGGCGCCAATCTGTCGGTGGCGAAGCGCGCCATCACGGTGACAGCCGATGCCAAGAGCCGCATCTATGGCGATGCCAATCCAGCGCTGACCTATCAGCTGACCACGGGCAATTTCGTCAATGGCGACAGCCTGAGCGGCGCGCTGGCGACGTCGGCCACGACAGCATCCGGTGTCGGCAGTTACGGCATCACGCAAGGCACACTCGCCAACAGCAACTATGCGATCAGCTATGCCGGCGCCAATCTGTCGGTGACCAAACGGGCGATCACGGTGACGGCCGACGCCAAGAGCCGTGCCTATGGCGACGCCAATCCGGCGCTGAGCTATCAGCTGACCTCGGGCAATTTCGTCAATGGCGACAGTCTCGCCGGTGCGCTCGCAACCACAGCGACGACAGCATCCGGCGTCGGCAGCTACGGCATCACGCAAGGCACACTCGCCAACAGCAATTATGCGATCAGCTACGTCGGCGGCAATCTCGCGTTGACCCCGCGCGCGATCACGGTGACGGCCGATGCCAAGAGCCGCATTTATGGCGATGCCAACCCGGCGCTGACCTATCAGCTGACATCAGGCAATTTCGTCAATGGCGACAGCCTGAACGGTGCGCTGGCGACTTCGGCAACGACAGCATCCGGTGTCGGCAGCTACGGCATCACGCAGGGCACACTCGCCAACAGCAACTACGCGATCAGCTATGTCGGCGGAAACCTGTCAGTGGCACAGCGCGCGATTACGGTGACGGCCGATGCCAAGAGCCGTGTCTATGGCGGTGACAATCCAACGCTGACCTATCAGCTGACCTCGGGCGATTTCGCCAATGGCGACAGTCTGAGCGGTGCGCTGGCAACGACCGCCACGGCATCATCCGATGTCGGCGGCTACAGCATCACGCAAGGCACGCTTGCCAACGGCAATTACGCCATCAGCTATATCGGCGCGGACCTTTCGGTGACACAGCGCGCCATCACGGTCACGGCCGATGCGGGCCAGAGCAAGATCTATGGGGACAGTGATCCGCTGTCCTACGGCTATGCGGTTTCCGGTCTTGGCGGCGGGACGGCGCTGGTCGGCACGCTTGATCGCGCCGAGGGCGAGAATGTCGGGACCTATGACATTGGCCGCGGCACCCTCAGCGATGCTGCCAACGGCAATTACGACATCACCTATGTCGGTGCCGGTTTCAGCATCGGCAAGCGATCCGTGACCGTCACTGCCAGCTCGGGTCAGGGCAAGACCTACGGCAATGCCGATCCGTCGTCCTATGGCTACACCTTCACCGATCTCGGCAATGGCGCGGCGCTGGTTGGCGCTCTCGACCGCACGACCGGCGAAGATGTCGGCGCCTATCAGATCGGGCAGGGCACACTCGCCAACGCGGCCAACTCGAACTACGACATCAGCTATGTCGGCGCCGATTTCAGCATCGGCAGGCGTGCCGTGACAGTCACGGCCAATTCGGGCCAGGGCAAGATTTACGGCGATGCCGACCCCTCCTCCTATGGCTACACCAGCACCGATCTCGGCAGTGGTGTGGCGTTGGTCGGCGCTCTCGATCGCGCCTTGGGAGAGAACGCCGGAGCCTACGCGATCGGCCAGGGCACGCTCACCGACAGCGCCAATGCGAACTACGAGATCAGCTATGCCGATGCCGACTTCAGCATCGGCAAGCGGGCGATCACCATAGTGGCGGATGCGCAGAGCCGGCCGCAGGGCATGCCCAATCCACCACTCACCTATTCGATCGGCGGTCTGGGGTTGGTCAACGGGGATACCTTCCTTGGCGCGCTCTCGACTGAGGCGACACACGCTAGCCCTGCTGGCAACTATGCCATCGAACAGGGGAGCCTGACCCTCTCGGCCAACTATGAGCTGACCTATGTCGGTGCCGATCTGGTGGTCTCGCCGCCCAACACCGTGCCGGCACCGGATGCGGCCAGCACGGTCGCGTACAACGCCGATGCCCATGCTGCCGGCGGGCCGGCTCGGGTTTTCTTCACCGGGCAGCCGGTGGATGGCGATGCGCAAACGCTGGTCGAAGACCCGCGGCTTGACGGTCCCGCCTTCTGCCAGGGCGTGGCGGACGCAGCTTCCGTCTGCAGCGTTGCCTCGGTCCGGTAGAAAATGGGGACGCCTTGACCGCGTTGCCGGCGAGACTGTCGGGCAGCTATCCCATCGCCCAGGGCGGCATCACCAACGCCGCCAATCCGAACGGCGATATCACCTATGACCTAATGCCATGGCCGCCTGGGACCCGGCCGTCCTTGCCGCGTTTGCCACGGTCCGGTGAGCGTGCGGGCGACCACGATTTGACGCGGTCAATTATCACCTCTCACATCAGCGCTATTTCGTCAGCCGATCATGCACGATGAACCGGCCGGCTTTCGCCGGCCGGTTGCTCCGATCGGGATCAGCCGCAGACGCGGACCTCTTCGATCACCCTGTGGTGGTGGCGCCAATGCTTGACCAGTTCGATATGGCAGCGATGATGCCGGTGATGGCGGCGATATTCGCCGTACCGGTATTCGCCATTGTCATACTGAACGTTCTGGTCGCCATCATACTGATCGTCATAATAGCGATCGCGGTGATGACGGCGAATAACGATCCCACTATCGGAATCGTCATCCGGCAAATATCGGTCGCCGTCGTCGGACTGGATGGTCACGCTTGCCGCTTGCGTCGGCGCAGTGATCGCCGCTGTCGCGGCCAATGCCAACAGGGAAGCCAGAATCAGCTTTTTCATCTCGTCCTCCTGCGTATTCAAGACATGTTAACTCGCGGAAGAACCGGGCGTTCCGCCTAATTTTACACGCTTTGCGACGCGGAAGACATCAAGGCGTTATCGTCCACCCGCTCCAGGCGCACGAAGGCCGTCAGCGGCAGGTGGTCGGAGGCAACGCGCGAAAGCGGCGTGTCATGCGCGTTGATGGCGGCAATCATGCCGTGCCTGTTGGCCATGATCCGGTCGAGCGCCAGCAGCGGCAGGTTCGACGGGAAGGTGGGGACCGCCGGCGGCTGCGGGCCGAACGTCGCATGCAGCGTGTTGAGAGCGGAGCGGTTGCCGAGCCGCCATTCGTTGAGGTCGCCGAGCAGCAAGGTCGGTCTTTCGTCCGGGCTGTTCATCAGGTCGAGCACGACGCGCGCCTGCTGGGAGCGCGAGCGGCGCAGCAGGCCAAGATGGGCGGCGATGATGCGCAGCGTCCGGCTTCCATCGAGGTCGATCTCCGCCACCACCGCGCCGCGCGGCTCCAGTCCCGGAAGCTTGATCTGGTGCACGTCGCGAACGACGCCCTTCTTGAACAGCAGGACGTTGCCATGCCAGCCATGGCCCTTGCCGGTGGCCGAAATCGGCACCGGAATCAGGCCGGTTTCCCGCTCGAGCCGGGCCAGGTCGAGAAGCCCGACACGGTCGCCGAAGCGATTGTCGGCTTCCTGCAGCGCAATGACATCCGGATCGATTTCGCGGATGACGCGGATGATCCGCTCCGGGTCGAATTTCCTGTCGACGCCGATGCATTTGTGGACATTGTAGGAGGCAACCAGCGTGCCGGTGGTGGCTGTCGTCTTGAGTGCTGCGGCGTTAGCCTTCTGCATCCGGCGGTCACGAAGGGACAGAAGCATGCTTGCCGGGAGGCTGCGTCCAATTCTGTGCATCTCTGTGCTGCTCGTCCTCGCTGGTTTCAATTCAGAAGCCGGATACAGTCAAAATAGGCAATTTCGGCGTATGTTCCATGACAGACGAGTTCCTCAAGCGGCCCTCCGCCCTAGAGATAGGGTGAACCGAGCCACAATACCCGGTCGAACAGCCTGATAAGAAACGGCCGGGCTCGCAAGGCTTCCAGCGTCACCGGCACGGCGGAGGCAATCGCCGATCCGATCCGCGTCTCGATCTCGCTGGCAAAGCCGGCATCGAGCACCTCCAGGTCGATCTCGAAATTCAGCCGCAGCGATCGGGCATCAAGATTGGAAGATCCGACATAGGCCCACACGCCGTCGATCGAAAGCAGCTTCGAATGGTCGAACGGTCCCTCGGTTCGCCAGACACGGCAATAGTGTTTGAGCACCTGATCGAACTGCGCCATCATCGCGCGGTCGACGAGGAAAAGATTGTTCACCGCCGGCACCACGATGTCTATTTCGACCCCACGCCTGCCGGCGGTGATCAGCGCGCTGATCAGTTCCCGATCCGGCAGGAAATAGGGCGACATCACGCGTATAGACTTGCGGGCGACCGAGAATGCACCGATCAGCAGCTTGTGGTTGGTCTCGTTGCTGGCATCGGGGCCGGAAGCGACTGCCCGCACCATCATCGGTGCGCCTGGCGATGGCGACAGCGGGGCAAGGCGCCAGGTGTCCCCCTTCAGCGCCTCGTTGGTGGCGAAGCGCCAGTCCTCGGCGGCGACCGAAAAGAGGTCGGCGACGATCGGACCGGTCACCCGGAAATGTGTGTCCCTGGCGCTGTTGGAGCCGGCGAATTCGGCTGAGAAGCCTTTTCGGATGTTCATGCCCCCGGTGAAGGCGGCGATGCCGTCGACCACCAGGATCTTCCGGTGGGTCCTCAGATTGGCGTAGGGCAGGCGCAGGCCCATGACGATGTTGCCGTTGAAGACATCGGCGGGGACGTTGGCCTCGCGCAAATGCCCAAGGATGCTCGGCACCGAGTAGCGGGCGCCGACGGCATCGATCAGCACGCGGACGGTGACGCCGCGCTGGACGGCGCCGGCCAGCGCCTGGACGAAGAGCAGGCCGACGGCGTCATTGTCGAAAATATAGGTCTCGAGCAGGACGCTGCGCTCGGCACCATCGATCGCCGCGCACATGGCGGCATAGGCCTCGTCGCCGGTCTCCAGCACATCGATTGCGTTTCCAGGATTGAGCGTGCGGCGTGCCACCCTGTCGCCGAGTGTCCGCAAGCCCGTGAACCGTTGCCCGTATCGCTCGACGATCAGGGCCTCTTCGACAGCGACGTCGCGCTCGTGCTTGGCGGACACCGCGCCGTCGGCAAACGGGCGCTGGGCGGTGATCGTGGCGCGGCGGATGCGGTTGATGCCGGCGACGGCATAGATCAGCACGCCAAGGATCGGCGACAGCACCATCACGCCGACCCAGCCGGTGGCGGCGCGGACATCTTCCTTGGTCATGACGGCATGGACGATGCCAGCCGTCGCCATCACCACTGAGATGATCGCCAGAATTTGAGGCCAGTGAGTCGCCAAGGTCTCCAACATGCCGAGACTATCCAGCGAGCGGTTGCAGAAGGCAATGCAGCCGCTCGTGCCGCGCATTCGGTGGATGGTGGCATGCGGCCCTGGCTGAAGAGTTCGACCAGGCCGCAGAGATCGATGGGTTGAAGCACCCCGATAGATCCTGTTCAGAAGGAAAAACCTGACCCAGGGGAAGCATAGAGCCTGGCATCGTCCTGTTCTGCTCGGGGCCTCCGAAGCCTCTTATGCTTTGGTACCACCTCTATTGTATATCAGGAGGAATGATTTTAGTGATAAAAACACTTTGATTGATGGCGAGGGGGGCGCCGAATGATGAAATTCAACTTCGATGGACCTCCCGGCGATGACGCAGCTGCCGACACGTCGGCAGAATGCCAACGCCAATTGCTGCCTCTCGTCCGCGAGATCGTTCAGGCAGCCGTCGCTGCCGGGTGGAGCGAGGAAGACGTTCTTCTGGGTTTTGTGGAACTTACATGGGATTTGTATGAGAATCGTCGCGACGATCTGCAATGACCGGCGGCAAATCCGGTAGCTCTGCATTGTTGAATGGCCGCCGAAATGGCCAAATTGTCCCCTGAAGCAGGGCTCCGAATTCAGGTCAACCAGAGGCCTCGCGGCAGTTGGCGACTTTTGCGCACGCAGCTTTTCACGATAGGAATTTTTTCTTGACTCGGTGACCTCAGCTAAGCTACATATTCGTCCATGGTGCTGATTTGCGCCAGTGACCCGCCGCGCAGGCGGGTTTTTCGTTGATGCTCCGTCAGCCAATGCGCCGGCGAAGGTGCCGAAAAATGTTCCAGTCCCTCCCTTGTGACTGGTTCCTCTTATCCCGAACAAAATTTTTTCTTTGCGTACGGATGTTATTCACTATCCGCGGCATGTGCGTTACGCTGGGTCCGGGTCGGGCTAAGGGGGATTTCAGGCAGCGGACAAAGCGGCAGAGGCCAGGCATGAAAAATACGGACGATGCTCGGGACAGCGGCGATTCCCGGGGCGTCAATCGAGAACGGACAGCTCGGTATGTCCTGGACATAATTCCTGAAAGCGCAGGTCCCAGGAGGGCCACCACGCGGAGGAGTGTCATATACTCCGTCCGCGATCCCGTCTCGCAGAAATTCCTGGCCAAGAAGCATTCCACCGGAGTTGTGCTGAGGCCCGCACGCGGAATGAGAGCCTCGCCCGGCAGCGACAAGATCACAGAATACGTCGCGCGGCGCGTGCGGGAATATCTCGACGAAAACTTCGCGCGAAAAGTCGTCGCCAATTGGCATTCGTCGCGGGAGTTTCACCGGACCCATTTCATAGCAAGGTTCGCCATGGCATTCGGCATGCCGCCGCATCGCGGCGAGTTGCCGAAGTCGCCTGTCTCGCCGGTTCTTCGGATCGGAGCCATCTGCCTGTGAGAACGCCGACCGGGGCCGGGCATGCTTCCCTCAAGAACTGAGGGCCCGGCCATGGCAAAATGGCAACGCCTGCTCACCCGCGACGCAAGACCGGAATTTTCTACAAGGCTTGCTGAGTTTTTCAAAATACGTCCCGCTGCAAATCTGCCCCAAGCTCCGCAGGAGTCCTCTGGAATGTCATGCAGTCCGCGCATTGTTCGCCTTCCGGCCGGAACGATCCGATGAGTGGCGATGCCGGTCAGCTTCGATCAATCACGAATTGTTTTTCAGGGGAACATGGAAGGAAGCCTTGGGTTGAACCTCATCTGGGACGTATCGGGAGGCCGAAAAATGCCGGGCGATGATGGTTTCCCCGGACCGGTTTCCGGAGCCAACTCGCGACAGCCGACGCTCAACGCGAAAGGCGGGCTTTCCGTCCGCGCCGCGCGCCGCGTGCAGCAATTCCTGGACGAGAACTTTACGCGCAAGCTGGCGCTGGCTGATATGGCCGCGGTTTGCGGGCTTTCCCCCTATCATTTTGTGCGGGCTTTCTCGAGGACGTTCGGAATGCCGCCGCACCAGTACGTCCTCGACCTGCGGCTGGATTTCGCTGAAAGACTGCTTGCGGACAGCCGCATGACGATCGCGGACATCGCCCACTCGAGCGGGTTTTCGAGTCAGAGCCATTTTACCACCGTGATGAAGAAATACCGGCAGAGGACGCCGTTGCAGGCACGGGTGGGAAAGCTTAACGCCAAGGTTAGGTGAGGCGACGCTTATTTCATTGCTTTGTTTCTTGGTTTTAAAGCATTGGCTAAGGTAACAAGCCGTTAACCTCTGTAGGTTTGCTGTGCTCTTTTCTCACAAGGCAGCAATTTCGTGAAATACCGCGGGCAGGAATCATGTCTTCCTGCGGTGGAGCGGAATTGTCAGACATTTCGTGCCGGCCAGCGGAGAGGGAACCATGACCGACAATCAGATTTCGAACGGCTCGCTTCTTGTTCAGCGTCGCGCGGCGCATTTCGCCGGGCACTGGATCTCGGGCGCCGATCATGGCTCACGCTCGACGCGCCGTCGCTTGATGGCGGTGCTGCGCATGGCGCACCGTGTGCTGGGCCTCGGCCGCAAGAATATGGGTCTGGGAACATTGGGCGCTGGTGGCAGTGTACGTTCGGCGCTGGCCTCATCCGTCAGCCCGGCCAGCATCATCGGTGGCCTGGCGGCGATCGCCGCGCTCGGCCTCGCCACGCCCGCGCAGGCACAATATCAGGCCGGCGGCGGGTCGGCGACCGCTCCCGAGGCCGTGGCGATCGGAAACGGCTCAACCGCCAGCCTTAACTGGGCCATAGCGCTCGGCTTCCAGGCCAATTCGTCGGCGCAATACGGGATCGCTATCGGTCGCACAGCATCGGCTACCGGTACCGGCGGCGCGATAGCACTGGGCTCCGCCACGGTCTCGAACAACATCAATACGGTAGCGATCGGCGTCAACGCCAATGCCACCGGTGCCGGCGCCAGCGCGCTCGGCACCTTCTCCGTTGCTTCGGGTGGCAACTCCACCGCAGTCGGCGTCAGCTCCCTGGCCAGCGGCAACATATCGTTCGCGGGAGGCTGGGGGTCCCAGGCCACCGGGACGCGCGCCATCGCGATCGGGAGCCAGGCGGTCTCGTCGGGACTGGACACCGTTGCCCAAGGTACCAACACCATTGCAAACAGCCAGAATGCCATCGCTGTCGGCTTCCAGTCGACCGCAACCGCGATAAATGCCGTCTATCTCGGCTCGCGTACTGGCGCCGGAACCGGAGCGCTGGCCCAGAGTGCCATCGCCATCGGTACGGATGTGACGGCGTCTCAGGTTGACTCCACTGCGATCGGGCGCGCGAGCAAGGCAACGGGAACGTCCGCCATAGCGATGGGCGCGACCTCGATTGCGAGCGGCTCTGCCAGCACCGCGGTCGGCAACGCGTCCGCTGCCAGCGGCATAAACGCCTCCTCATTCGGGACGGGTGCAAATGCGATAGGAGACAATTCTCTCGCAGCCGGCGTCAGTGCCAACGCCGGCGGCGTCGGCAGCACCGCGCTCGGCATAGGTACGTCGGCTGGCGGCGCCAGTTCGGCAGCCGTGGGCTTCCAGGCCCAGGCCGCCGGCACCAATGCCGCAGCCGTTGGTCCCCAGGCAAATGCATCGGCGATAAACTCGGCAGCGTTCGGCAACGTCGCCACGGCTTCGGGCCAATTCGCGCTGGCCCTGGGCAATTCGGCTGTATCGAGCGGAGTAGGCTCGGTCGCGGCGGGCTCTGGAGCCCAGGCCACGGACGTCTCCACCACGGCTTTGGGTAACAACGCCGCGGCGACCGCCGCAAATGCCAGTGCGCTGGGATTGGGCGCCACGGCCAGCGGAGCGTACGCCACTTCGCTTGGCTCCACATCCAAGGCCACCGGTGCCCGTGCGTTCGCCGGTGGCCGTTCGTCCACTGCCCAAGGCGACGATTCCGTCGCCATCGGCACGACGTCCTTCGCGGCAGCGGCGAGCTCGACCGCAATCGGAGCGGGCGCGGTGACACTCGACGTCAATGCGATCGCCATCGGCACCGCCGCCGGGGCGGACACCGCCGACGCGATCGCCATCGGCACCAGCGCGTACGCAAGCGGCGGCAAGGCAGTGGCAATCGGTGCCGACAATGTTGCCTACGGCGACGGCGCGGTCGCCATAGGCGATCCGAGCTTCGCCAGCGGCACCGGCGCCTTCACCGGCGGCGCCAACAACATCGCCAACAGCGACGGCACGGCGACCGCCACGGCTGCCAATATGGCCAATGGCGCGGTTGCCATCGGCAATAGCAACAAGGCCATCGGGCAGGGCTCGGTGGCGCTGGGCAACGGTTCCACGGCGGGCGCGGCAGGCCTTGCGGGCAATGTCGCGCTGGGTGATGGCGCGACAGCGGCGGCAAGCTCCGGCGACGTGGCGCTCGGCTCCGGCTCGGTGACCACCACGGCCGTCGGCACGGCGAGCGGCGTGGTCAACGGCACGACCTACGCCTTCCAGGGCACCAACCCGCTCTCGACCGTCAGCATCGGCGCGGTCGGTGCGGAACGCACGCTCACCAACCTGGCGGCGGGGCGCGTCAGCGCGCTCTCGACCGATGCGATCAACGGCTCTCAGCTCTTCGCCACCAACCAGGCCGTCGACGCCATTGGCGTCACGCTCAGCAACATCAATGTCGGCGGCGGTATCAAGTATTTCCACGCCAACTCGACCCTGGCGGATTCACAGGCTCTCGGAACGGATTCCGTCGCGGTCGGGCCCAGCGCCGTGGCCAACAATGACGGCGACGTGGCGATCGGCCTGAATTCGGCGTCGGGCGCAACGACCGCCGTGGGTGGCACAACGATCGGCGGCGTCAACTACACCTTTGCCGGCGCTACCCCGGCCGGAGCATTCTCGGTCGGCTCGGCGGGCGCCGAACGCCAGATCCAGAATGTCGCGGCCGGGCAGTTGAACGGCGGTTCGACTGATGCGGTCAACGGTTCGCAGCTCTTCGCCACCAACCAGCAGGTCACGCAGAACACGACCGATATCGCCAATATCGGCAGTGGCGTGACCGATCTCGGCAACACGATCAACAACATCGCCGGCGACACGTCGACCGCCTATACCGACGCCAATGGTGTGGGCATCCGCTACGCCCGCACCAACGAGGCAGGCTTGGCGCAAACCGATTCCTTCGCACAAGGCGTCGGCTCCACCGCCGTCGGCTACCAGGCGACCGCCACCGGCGTCAGCGCACTGGCGCTCGGCCGCGACAGCAATGTCAGCATCGACGGCGGCGTGGCGCTTGGCTCGGGTTCGGTCTCCGATCGCGCGATCGCTCCGCTTACCGGGCAACTGCCCGCCGGCCCAGCCAACTTCATCCAGTACAACACGACCGACAAGACGCTGCTCGGCGCCGTTTCGGTCGGCGACGCTACCTCGTATCGGCAGATCACCAATGTGGCCGACGGCACGCAATCTCAGGATGCGGTAACGCTTCGGCAGCTGCAGGGCGCCATCGCCTCCGTCTCGGTGACGTCGACGAAATACTTCCATGCCAATTCGGCGGCGGGCGACTCGCTGGCGGTCGGCGCGGAATCGGTCGCGGTCGGCCCGACGACGGTCGTCAACGGCGACAACGGCATCGGCATCGGCAATGGCGCCACTGTCGAGCAGGATGCACCCGGCGGCACAGCGATCGGCCAAGGCGCCCACGTGATGCTGGCCGACGGCCTGGCGCTCGGCACCAATTCGCTGGCGTCCGGCATCCAGTCGGTGGCGCTCGGCGCCGGCGCCCAGAGCACCTTCATCAACAGCGTTGCGCTCGGCGCGCAGTCCATCACCAGCGTCGGCGCGCAGGCCGGCTACACGGCCTTTGCGCTCGCCGGTTCGCAGACCTCGGTCGGCGAGGTGTCGATCGGCGCCGCCGGGGCCGAACGCAAGCTCACCAACGTCGCGGCGGGCTCGGCCGATACCGACGGCGTCAACGTCTCGCAATTGCGCGGCGTGACGCAAAACGTCAGCAACCTGTTCGGCGGCGGCACGACCGTCAATCCCGACGGCTCCATCACCGGGCCGACCTACACCATCCAGGGCAACAACTATTCCACCGTCTATGACGGCTTCACGGCCGTCGACAATGCGCTGACCAGCATCAGCAATGGCGGCGGCATCAAATATTTCCACGCCAACTCGACGCTGGCCGACAGCATCGCCGGCGGCACCAACGCCGTGGCGATCGGGCCGGAGAGTGTGGCGAGCGGCACCGACAGCCTGGCTGCGGGACATGGCTCGACGGCCACCGGGCAGGGCGCCGTCGCGCTCGGCCAAGGCGCCAAGGCCAACAACGCCAACGATGTGGCGCTCGGTTCCGGTTCGGTGACACAGACCGCCGTCGGGACCTCCAGCACCGTCATCAACGGCAAGACCTACACTTATGCCGGGACGACGCCGACCGGAACCGTCAGCGTCGGCGACGCCGGCGCCGAGCGGACGATCACCAATGTCGCCGCCGGCCGCGTCGATGCCGGCAGCACCGATGCGATCAACGGCTCGCAGCTCTACGCCACCAACACGGCGATCGAGGATCTGAAAGCCGGCGTCGGAAACCTTACCCAGAACGCGGTGACCTATGACACCCAGGGCGGCAACAAGACGAACACCATCACGCTGCAAGGTGGCGACGTCAACGCGCCGGTCGTCATCTCCAATGTCGGCCCCGGCGTCAAAGGGACCGATGCGGTCAACGTCGACCAGATGAACCAGGGCCTGACCGCGGGCAAGAGCTATACGGACAACCGCGTGGCCTACGCTATCGATACGTCCAACGACTACACCGACAAGGTGGCGGTCACGACCTTGCAGCAGGCCAACGACTATACCGACCAGAAGCTCAGCCAGCTCAATTCGGACATCAGCGGCATCCGCGACGAGGCGCGGCAGGCGGCCGCGATAGGCCTTGCGGCCGCCTCGCTGCGCTATGACGACCGGCCCGGAAAGCTGAGCGTCGCGGCGGGTGGCGGCTTGTGGCGGGACGCAGGCGCGTTCGCCTTCGGCGCTGGTTACACCAGTGAAGACGGCCGCATCCGGGGCAATCTGTCGGGCACGGCCGCGGGTGGGCATGTCGGTGTCGGCGCCGGCATCAGCTTCACCTTGAACTGAGGCAGGAATGAAAGGACTTGTTGCCCTGACCTGCCTGGCGCTCTGCGGCGGCCTCGTGCCGTCCGCCGGGCAGGTCGCGTCGACCTACAGGATCAAGCCATCGGACGTAGTGGTGCCGCCCGAGGTCAAGCTCGGAGACTATCAGCGCACCATCCGCCCATTCGATAACTGGACGCTGATCTGCGACGAGAACCTCAAGGCTCGCAAGAAGGTCTGCAACGTCTCGCAGATCATCGAGGACGCATCAGGCAAGATGGCTTTCAGCTGGTCGCTCGCCGCCACCCAGGACGGCAAGCCGTATATGATCCTGCGCACCGCTCCGAACGCCAGGAGCGATGGCCTGGTGTCACTGAAGTTCGATGGACAGAAGCAGCCGATCGACGTGCACCTGAACGGCTGCAACGAAATGGTCTGCGTCGGCATGTTGCCGGTAGGCCCCGTCATGCGCCGACAGATCTCGCAGAATGCGACACCGGCGATCTCCTATTCGACGGTCGACGGTCAGACGATCACCGTGACCGCAACGCTCAAGGGGCTGTCAGAGGCCCTTTCACCACTCAAATAACCGGGGCATCACCATGAGCCAGCAGGACCAGTTCACGTCCGCGAAACGCACTGCGACCGTCGAGGCGGATCGGCAGAGGCGGGCCGAGTCCCCAAGGCGGCGCTGGCCACGCGTGGCCGGATATTCACTTCTGGGATTGGTCGTGGCGGGCCTTGGCTTCGCCGCAGGGAACTATGCCGCCATCGCCAATCTGGTCGGCGGCGCGACGGCCGCACCCGCAGAAACTGCGGCGGCCCCCGTGCTTCCGGACACGCCCTTCCTCGAGCATGTCAAGCAGGCCGGAGTGCAGGCCTGCTCGACCGTCTATCCGGCGCTCGGACAGATTCTGACGAACGGCACGAAATACAGCGTCAAATCCCTGTGGAACGACCAGGCCGCCGACAAGCACGCCATCCAGGCCTTTGTCGGCATGGATTATGCGTCGGAACGCTATAGCGGACCGGCCGCCGGCATCGTCTTCGCATCGCCCACCGCCACGGGTTGCGAAGGGGCGATGGTGCGGGTGGCGCCATTCGCCAGCCCGTGCGCCGACATCGCATCCATCCTGCCGCAGGGCAGCAAGATTACCGACCATCTCGGGCAGGTCGAGGTCTACGAGCTCGGCGGCAATGCCGGTGAAGCGCTTCTCCTGCCGACGGGCAAAAGCTGTGTGGTGATCTCCCTCGCTTCGGCGGCGAAGTAGGACGCGAAGCGATTGAGGTTAAGGAAAGGATGCCGACCATGAGATTGCAGGCTTTGGCAGTTTTGGGCTTGACCCTGTTGTGGAGCGGACAAGTCGTCTCGGCCGACCTTGTGGCCCCATCGGAACCGCAACAGGAGGAAAAAGGCATCTGGGCGGCCATTGCCTATTCGCAGGCCGATAGCAAATACGGCTTCTTCTGGGGCGCCGACAAGCGGCAGGAAGCGAAGGACATCGCACAGAAATATTGCGAGAACGCGGGCGGAAAGGCCTGCAACGTCGTCACCGTCTTCCGCAACCACCGCCATTGGAATGATGACGACGAGACCGGCTTTCCCTACAAGCACTGCGGTGCACTCGCCGTGGCAGACAAGGTGGAGAACCGTTTCACGCCCTGGGGCGTGAACTCGGCCGAGACCCGTCGCGAAGCGGAGGATCTCGCTTTGCAGGCCTGCGAGGCGGCGGGAGAGAAATGCAAGATCCGCGAGTGGGTCTGCACATGAAGCCTGGCCCGAAGGCCGTCTCCGCATGTGGGGCAATTCTATTCTCGTTGATGTCGCCGGTGTCTGCCCAGCAACAGGTGGCGGCTGTCCCGGATGGACCCTCATCGCTGCGTGAAGTCTATCAGGATTGGAGTGTGACCTGCTCGGTTCGAGAGAAGGCGAGAGTGTGCTCGCTCGCGCAAGATCAGGTCCAGCAGAACGGGCAGAGGCTTCTTGCCGTGGAGATCGCGGCACGCCCGGACGGCTCGACGACGGCTACCCTGCTTCTGCCCTTCGGCATCCTGCTCGACCCGGGCGTGACGCTGCAGATCGACGATCAGCCGCCACTGTCCCCGCAGCGCTTCAGGACCTGCCTGCCGACGGGTTGCGTCCCGGTCTTTACCGTCGATCGGCCGACGCTTGGAAAGCTGAGGGGAGGCTCGGTGCTGAAGCTCAATGTGACGACGGACGCCGAGACCCCGCTGAGCTTCCCGGTCTCGCTTCGCGGCCTGACCGCGGCGCTCGACCGCATGGTGGCGTTGAGCGCAAATTAGGGTGCGCGCTGACCCAGCTTTTGGCCGCAATCAGCGACATGACGCGCACGCCGGCCGCCGCGACGGAGTATTTTGGGGCGGCTGCCGAGAGGGCGTACCTGAAAATGGCTCAACTTCAGGTTGGGTCATCAACAGCCGCCATACCCACATGGCATGATTCTGGCCATATCGGCCCACTGACCTGCCGTTTTTCGGGCTATCCCGCAGAGTGCGGCGTCCGGATACAACCGGAGCGAGCCGACGTTATGTGCTATTTTTGCTACATCTCGCAGCCTTGTTGCCCAAAAAGGCTATTTAGCGACCTCTAAATCAATAATCGCTCACATATTTCGTGAATTTGTGAATAATCCACCGACGGGCAGGCCTTGGCTTGGTTAGCGCTCTGAAAAGGACGCTGGGGAAACGTTAGGGTGGGATTGATGAATACGACAAACATGTCGACCATAGGCAGGCGCCTTGGTCTTTTGATGGCGGCCACCATGCTGACCTGCGGGAGTGCTCATGCGCTTACGCTCAAGGAGGCGATGGCTGTCGCGGTGGAATCCAATCCCGAGATTGGACAGGCGATCGAAAATCGCGAAGCAATCGAGTTCGAGTTGCGGCAGGCCAAGGGCCTTTATCTTCCCAGTGTCGATGTCGAGGCATCGGCCGGCGTTCGCCGGCTCGACAATTCATCCCGGCGCTCCCTTTCCATCGAAGACGACGCGCTCTATCCGGCTGAAACGGATCTTACCGTTTCGCAGACGCTTTATGACAGCGGCGCAAGGCGGGCCGAATTGAACCGTCAGGCATCGCGCGTCGATGGCGCTTCGTTCCGGGTGCTGGAACGGTCCGAATTCATCGGGCTGTCCGTTGTCCAGGACTATCTGGAATACATGCTGCAGGCTTCGATCGTTGTCGAAGCGAAGAAAAATCTCGGCTTCCACCAGGGAATTCTCGGCGACATCCGGCAAGGCATTTCGGGCGGCGCGCTGAACGAGGCCGACCGGCAGCAGGCCGAGGAACGGCTGTTTGCCGCCAAGGCGCGCATGCAGGAGGCGACCGAGGAACTGGAAGCGGCCAAGATCCGCTTCTTCAAGACCGTCGGAAAGCCACTGACCAGCCCATCGAGGCCGGGCGATGTCTCGGCTGCGCTCCCGCGATCGCTTGACGAGGCAATAGGGTTGGCGCGCGAAAGCAATCCGCGCGTGCACATGGCCAACAGCGACATCGACGCGGCGGCTTCCCTCGTGGATGCCGCACGGGCTAAATTCGGCCCCTCCATCATCGCTGAAGGTCGCGCCCGGGCGGGAACTGACATTGACGGCGACGATGGCGACACCAGCGACCTGCAGGCACGCGTGGTCCTGCGGTGGAATCTCTACCGCGGTGGTATCGACAAGGCCAACGAGCAGGAGCAGATCCGCCGCACCAGCGAACAGCGTCTGGCGCTGCATCAGGTGCAGCGCGAAATCGAGGAAGCCGTTCGCACGTCGTGGGATCGTCGTTTCCGACAAGCCGATCTGGCGAAGACCCTGAGGCAGCAAGCCGCCGCCAATGAGAAGCTGGTCGCTTCCTATCGCGAGCAGTTCAAGGTTGGACAGCGCTCGCTGCTCGACGTGCTCGACGCGCAGAATACGCGGTTCAACACGGCAACGCTGGCGGATACCGCGTCCTACGCATCGCTGTTTGCCCAGTACCGGCTTCTGGCCGCGACCGGACAGTTGCTGAAAACGATGAACCTTCAGCCGGCAAAGCAGGCGACAGCCTATGCACGCACCGAGTTCGCAGCACCGGAAACCGCGGACACCGAGACCTATGCGCGGACGCCGTCGGAGCAGAAGAGCGACCTGCCTTTCGACATCCTCGCTCCGGTGAGGAAGAAATAAGACGACGCAAGGTCCAGCGAGCGTCCTGACGGGCAGATCGTGAACCAGCAACCCAACATCCTCTCCCCCAAGGAGGCGTTCAAGGCCTGTTTCTCAGCCGTTGCCGGATATCTCGGCAGGCCGAGCGCGGAGACCGTGCTGTTTGCCGGCGTGCCGCTCTCGGACACGCGAATTGCGGTCGACGACATCAGGCACCTTGCCGAACGCATCGGCCTGGAAGTCACCGAGTTCAACCACCGGGATTTTCTCAGGGGGCGTATCGATCTGCCCGCAATCGTCTTTCGCGTCAGCCAATTGCCCGTTGCCCTGCTCGCTCTAGGCGAAGACGATGCGTATATCACCGCGCCCCAGGAAGACGGCCGCACCGCGATCGGCCGATCGGAACTGGCCGCCAGCTACATCAGCGGCGGCGCTTCCTTCTCGATCACCTACGCCAATGCCGCCGAGACCATGTCGGTCGGCTCGGCGGCCAGGATCGAGCGGAGACATTGGCTCACGGGGACGATGGGCGCTTTCTGGCGCACCTATTCGAAAGTCGTCCTGGCGGCGGTGTTCATCAATCTGCTGGCCATAGCCTCGCCGATCTTCACCATGAACGTCTACGACAGGATCCTGCCGAACAAGGCAATATCGACACTGTGGGTGCTGGCTCTCGGCATCGGTGCGGTCATCCTGTTCGACCTGCTTTTGAAGACGGCCAGGGCTTCCCTCATCGACTATGCCGGGCGCAAGGCGGATCTCCGAATATCCTATCTGCTGTTCGAGAAAGTGCTGAACTCGTCGCTGTCGGCGCGCCCCGGTTCGACCGGTGAATACGCAAACAGGGTCACGCAATATGAATTCGTCAGGGAGTTCTTCACCTCCAACACCATAAGCGTGTTCATCGACACGGCATTCGTCTTCGTCTTTCTCCTTGTGATCTATGCAATTGGCGGCTGGCTGGTGATCATACCGGCGCTGGCCTTCGTGATGTCCGTCATCGTCGGCCTGATCACTCAGCGCCGCATCGGCAAGCGCGTCGCCGCCTCGATGAACGAAGCGTCGCAGCGCCAGGCCCTGCTGGTCGAATCCATCTCGACGCTGGAGACCATCAAGTCGCTGCGCGCCGAGGCGTATCTGCTGCGAAAATGGGGGGAGCACTCCAAGAACGCCGCCAACACGTCCGAGAAGATCAAGCAGCTTTCGGCGGCGGCGGGCAACATCACCCAGTCCATACAACAACTGGTGACCGTCGCCCTGGTCGTGGCCGGCGCCTATGCCTTCTCGGAAGGACATGTTTCGACAGGAGCAATCATAGGAACGGTTATGCTGGCGAGCAGGGCCGTGGCGCCGCTCGGCCAGATCGCCATCACCCTGTCCCGGTTCCGCCAGGCCATGCTCTCGCTGAGAATGGTGAACTCGATCATGGCTCAGCCGGAAGACCGACCCGACACGGTGGGCTTCGTCAACCGCCCCATTCGCAAGGGGGCGATGGTGTTCAGGAATGTCGGGTTTGTCTATCCGGGCTCGGAAAACGAGGTTTTGACCGGCCTGAATTTCTCGGTCAAGCCGGGTGAGCGGATCGGCATCATCGGCCGCATAGGATCGGGAAAGACGACGATGGGGCGGCTGATCGGCCGGCTCTTCCTGCCGACTTCCGGTGAGCTGCTGCTGGATGGGATCGACATTCGCCAGTATCACCCGTCCGAGGTTCGCGCCGCGGTCGGCATCGTTGCGCAGGCCGGCGACCTGTTCTCGGGCACCATCAAGGAAAACCTCCTGATGGCATGCCCCGAGGCTACAGACGAACAGATCATCGAAGCGGCAAAGGCGGCCGGCGTCGACGATTTCGTCTCACGCCACCCGCGCGGCTACGACATGAATGTCGGCGAGCGCGGCACCAATCTTTCCGGCGGCCAGAGGCAGACTGTGGCGATCGCACGCCTGCTTTTGACCAAACCGAAAATCGTCTTTCTGGATGAGCCGTCGGGCTCGATGGATCTTGCCTCGGAACGCCAGTTGATCAAGCAGCTCAAAGTCGCCTTTGACCGCGACACCACGCTGATCGTCTCCACACACCGGTTCAGCATGCTTGAGCTGGCCGACCGCCTGATCGTTATCGAACGGGGCAAGATCGTTGCTGACGGACCGAAGGACCAAGTCATACAGGCGTTGCAGAAAACAAGCGCCTGACAAAACAATTATTGCTGCATCCAATGCGTTGGGGCGTGGGAAATGCTTGCCAGGGAAGATCGACCGCCGCTGTTTGCGTCGGCGTCCATATTCATCATCGGAGCGCTCTTCGTCGTCTTTGTCGCCTGGGCGTCCTTTGCCGAAGTCGATGAGATCGCACGCGGCGACGGCAAGGTCATACCCGCTTCCAAGACCCAGATCATCCAGGCGAGTGAAGCCGGTGTCGTTCAGGAAATCGCCGTGACGATTGGCCAGGTCGTCAAGAAGAACGATCTCATCATTCGTCTGGACAACACGCTCAATACGTCCAGTCTCGGCGAGCAGCAGGCCAAGGCGCGCGCGCTGGAAGTGCGCATAGCAAGGCTGAAATACGAACAGGCCGGCAATCTCTCGGGCCCATTTCCGTGCCCGCAGGACATCCAGTCGGTCGCTCCGCAAATCTGCGACAATGAACAGAAGCTGCTCATTGCCCGGCGCGGGAACTTCGACAACAAGCTGTCCGTGCTCAAGTCACGCCTCGATCAGCGCGAGAGGGAACTGGCCGAGGCGGTGGCCAATTCCGACCGTCTGACCAAGAACCTGGTCGTCAGCGACCAGGAGGCGAAACTGGTCGACGCGATGGTCAAGAAAGGCCTGATGGCAAGGACCGAGCAGCTCCGAGTAGAGCGCGAACAGACCGAACTCAACGGCCAGCTGAACCTGGCCGGCGAAACAATAAAGAAAGCCAAGGCCGCGATCACGGAAGCCCAGCTGCAGGTCGAGGAACTCGGCCTGCAACTGCAGCAGGAGGCGTTGGACGACCTTACCCAGGCGCTGGCGGAACTTTCGGTGGTGGATGAAACCATAAGGGGGGCCACCGACAAGGTCGCGCGCACCGATATCCGGTCTCCCGTGGATGGCATCGTCAACACGCTGGAGCTCAACACGGTCGGGGCCTTCGTCCAGCCCGGCGCCGTCGTCGCCGGCATCGTGCCGACCTCCGAGACGTTGCTGGTGGAGGCACGGGTCTCGCCACGGGATGTCGCGTTCATCCGTCCCGACCAGGAAGCCCTTATCAAGGTCACCGCCTATGATTTCTCGATCTTCGGCGGCATCGAGGGCAAGGTCTCCAACATCACAGCCGACAGCCTGGTCGATCAGAAAACGGGGGAACCCTACTATCAGGTGCGCGTGGCGACGGACAAATCGACCCTTCAAAGAGACGGCAAGGCCTATTCGATCATTCCCGGCATGATCTGCTCGGTTGACATCAAGACCGGGCGCAAGACGATCCTGCACTACCTCCTGAAGCCGATCAACAAGGCGCGCGAGGAGGCGATGAGTGAGCGGTAGCGCCAGCCCTCATCCTGATGGCGAGCGACTGCTTCCGCCAGTCGCGGCCGAGGATTTTGGGCTTGAATTTCGGGTCGTGGCGCGTGGCGGCATAAGACGCGGCATCCGCTTGGAGCGGGCATTCTGGTTGTCGCTGAAGCAGATGGCCGAACGCAGGAAATGCACGATCGGCATGCTCATCGACGAGATCGCCGAAAGCCAGGCACAGACAGGCAATTTGACATCCGCGATCCGGGTGGCCTGCATGCGTGGATTGGCGGATGAAAACCTGACCTTGCGAAGGCTTGCATCGATCAACACCATCAACGCCATACTCGTCGCTTGCCCGTCCCCGGCCTTTGCCCTGGCATCGTCGAAGAAGATCCTGTCGTTCAACGCGCCGTTCCAGCAACTGGTCAAACGTCAATTGCCGATAGCCCCAAGCGATGACGCACGGCACGATCTCAAGCTGGCATTGGACCTCAACGTAGCCGACATCTTCGCGCGGCTCGATGCCAATGGCGAATCGCCGGTGGCCACCGGCTTTGTCATCGGTGCGGGTGACCGTCGTTACCGGGGGCAATTGAATGCGGTGCGGGCTCCGGTGCTCGAGCCGGAGCTGCTGATGGCGTTCGTCTTCGGCGGTTGAATCACCACCAATCCAACGAGAACTTATGGCTGAAAACCTTCGCCAGGTGCGACGGTTGCGAAACCGCCTTTGATGTCAGCCATCTGGGCTCCGCCCGGTCTTGAACCGTGGATCCAGGCCCGGTCCGTGCTGAACGAATAAAGCGGAACGTAATCCGGGAGATCGCTGTCACGCACCACAGTGTTGCTGAGGCTGTCGAGAATGAAGGTGCCGCTGCCTGTGCTCACCGACAGCACTGCGTGAAAGAAGCCTCGCTTGCGATCCTGGAGGACGACAAGCGCCATGCTCTGCGTCGGGATGCCGGCCCTCAGCAGGGCCGTCATCTTGAGAATGGCGAAATCCTCGCAATCGCCGGCTCGCCGCTCGAGAATCTCCGAAGGCTTCGCCCAATAGTCGAGCTTGCCGTAGACGACGCTATCTTTCCTGTAGGCGATCAGGCGATTTACGCTGCTGTTGACGAAGGACAGCTTCTCGCTGAATCCCTTGCCTTGAGCGGCGGCGACCATGCCGGCAAAAGCTGTGCTCTTGCGCTCGCAGGGGCTGCCCGCCGAACAAGCGGTGATTGCCCGGTACACGGGCGCCCAGCGCGCCGCGACGGGAAAATTGCGCATGGACAAGGCAACCGATCCGAAGACCCCCGGAATGATCGACGCGGTCTGCACCGGGTCTATCCCGGCGTCATCTTGCGCCGTTGACGAGCCATTCCCGCGGCCAACATCTGGGCCATAGCTGCCGGTGACCATGCCGATCCGGTAAGCGGCCGCAGGCTGCCAGGGCTGAGGCCTCGCCAGCGAAACACCGCCGAGACAGGGCGGCGTCTGGACCTTCTCCTGAGGCCAGCCGGATGCGGCGATATCGCTCGCGAATGACGGCCCCGCCAGGCCGACAAGCCCGATTGCCAGCAGGAGCATCTGGAGCCGGGTTTTTCCCGGAACTGTTTTTTGCTTTTTCATAACGCCCACCTTTGACTGTGGACGCTACCAATCTTGTCTCAAATTATTGGAAAGGAAGGTGGATAAATATCCAGCAACTGTCTTTATCCAGTTTGTCTAAAATTTTATTCAAATTTATACTTTGGTTCACCAAAAAGATGCCGACTAGTCATCCGTCAACCAGACCTCCAGAAACCAACATATATCAGGTTATATTGTTGCGGTTTACCACGTGTAAAAAATGCCGGGCAATGCATATCATAATATATGAAATAGATTAGGGGGCAGTTGCAAAGTAGAAGTGGCCGCTGTCTCTATCCGGTAAATATCGGAGGGGTTTCAGCCATGACGAACAATATCGAGTTGGACAGCTTTTCGGCTTCCTTGAACGAGCATTCCGCGTCCAATGAACACGCCGATCAGGCGTCGCCGGCGGAGATCCGGGTCGCACAGGCAAATTCGACGCAGCCCGCGCCGGCGGCGTCCGAACCGGTGCCGGTCGATGTCGGCGGCGGAGCGCCTGTCAAACCGGAAGCCCCCGCGGAAGCAAAGGCACCGCCGGCAGCTGCGCCGCACGAATATGTAGCCGACGCCACCCATGTGGTAAGGCTTCCGGCCAACGCCTCCATCGACAACATCAAGGTCGACGGGCAAAACCTTCTGCTCGAACAGGCCGACGGCTCGGTGATCGTGATCAAGGACGGCGCCCTGAACGTGCCGACCTTCATCATCGGCGACGTCGAGGTGCCGCGCGTCGCGCTGCTGGCGGCGCTCGAAGCCAGCCATGTCGATGTCGCCTTCGGCGCCGACGGCTCCATGTCGGCCGGCCCGGGCGGTTCGAATTCAAGCGCAGGCGGAGATTTCTCGGTTCCCCCCGGCGGCATCGGCGACGGGTTCGACCTGTCGGCCCTGTTGCCCCCGACGGCTCTGCAGTTCGGGCTTCTGGAGCGGCGCGAGCTGTTTCCCTCGATCGTCGACAGGCAGGTTTCAGTGACGGCCACGTCACTGCTTGCCCCGACCGAAGCGGCTAGTGAAACTGGCCTCGATGGCGGTGGGGCGCAATCTCCGGGTAGCGAAGCGCCGACCGACAAAGAAACGTCCAGCACTGGAACGATCAGCATCGACGCGCCGGATGGAATTGGCTCGATCGTCATCAACGGTGTCACCGTCACCGGCGTCGATCAGCACATCCCAGGGCAGTACGGTTACCTGACGATCGTCTCCTTCAATCCGAGCACCGGTGCCATCGAATACAATTATACGGTGACCGAATCGGTTTCCCATACGGATCAGACACCCGGCTATGATCCCAGCACCGACACGGTTCCTGAGAATTTCACCATCACTGTCACGGATGTCGACGGCGATACTGCCAGCACCACCTTCGCCGTCGCCATCGTCGACGACGTGCCAACGGCGCACGCCGACACCGACAGCGTGACGGAAGACGGCGCGACGGTCGCGGACGGCAACGTCATCACCGCCAGCGGCGGCGCGGACGCGAATGTGACGGACGGCGTTGCCGACGTTAAGGGCGCAGACGGGGCGACGGTAACGGGCGTCGAGGCAGGCACGGTTGCATCGGCCTCGGGCCATGTCGGGTCGGTCGTGGCGGGCAGCTACGGTTCGATCACGATCGATGCGAACGGGCACTACAGTTACACGCTGAACAACGGCGCTGCGGCGGTCCAGGCGCTGACCAGCGGCCAGCATCTGACGGACACGTTCACCTACACGCTGACCGATGGCGACGGCGACACCTCGACGACAACGGTCGAGATCACCATCAACGGCACCAACGATGTGCCGACGGTCACCGTTCCGCAGGCTGGGGCGCCCGGGACTTCGGTTGACGAGGCCGGCCTTCCGGCCGGCTCGGCTTCCCTCACCAATTCCGAAACGACGGCGGGCACGTTCAGCTACACGAACGGCGACGGCGCCTCGACGGTGACGATCAACGGGACCGCGGTTGCGGTGGGTGCGACGGTTGCCGGTGACTACGGCACGCTGACCATCACGGCGATCAACGGGACGACGGTGAGCTACAGTTATACGCTGGGGACCAACGTCAATCATGCCACGGACGCAACGCCATTCGAGACGTTCACGGTGCATGTCGCCGACAGCGACGGCAATGTGGCGGACGATCCAAGCGCCTCGTTCCAGATCGCCATTGTCGACGACGTGCCAACGGCGGTTGCCGACACCGACAGCGTGACGGAAGACGGTGCGACGGTCGCGGACGGCAACGTCATCACCGCCAGCGGCGGCGCGGACGCGAATGTGACGGACGGCGTTGCCGACGTTAAGGGCGCGGACGGGGCGACGGTAACGGGCGTCGAAGCAGGCACGGTTGGATCGGCCTCGGGCCATGTCGGGTCGGTCGTGGCGGGCAGCTACGGTTCGATCACGATCGATGCGGACGGCCACTACAGCTACACGCTGAACAACGGCGCTGCGGCGGTCCAGGCGCTGACCACCGGCCAGCATCTGACGGACACGTTCACCTACACGCTGACCGATGGCGACGGCGACATCTCGACGACAACGGTCGAGATCACCATCAACGGCACCAACGACGTGCCGACGGTCACCGTTCCGCAGGCTGGGGCGCCCGGGACTTCGGTTGACGAGGCCGGCCTTCCGGCCGGCTCGGCTTCCCTCACCAATTCCGAGACGACGGCGGGCACGTTCAGCTACACGAACGGCGACGGCGCCTCGACGGTGACGATCAACGGGACCGCGGTTGCGGTGGGTGCGACGGTTGCCGGTGACTACGGCACGCTGACCATCACGGCGATCAACGGGACGACGGTGAGCTACAGTTATACGCTGGGGACCAACGTCAATCATGCCACGGACGCAACGCCATTCGAGACGTTCACGGTGCATGTCGCCGACAGCGACGGCAATGTGGCGGACGATCCAAGCGCCTCGTTCCAGATCGCCATTGTCGACGACGTGCCAACGGCGGTTGCCGACACCGACAGCGTGACGGAAGACGGTGCGACGGTCGCGGACGGCAACGTCATCACCGCCAGCGGCGGCGCGGACGCGAATGTGACGGACGGCGTTGCCGACGTTAAGGGCGC
>NZ_RZRV01000026.1:80994-81220 GCF_004023085.1 Mesorhizobium sp. M7A.F.Ca.US.010.02.1.1
CAACGGCGGTTGCCGACACCGACAGCGTGACGGAAGACGGTGCGACGGTCGCGGACGGCAACGTCATCACCGCCAGCGGCGGCGCGGACGCGAATGTGACGGACGGCGTTGCCGACGTTAAGGGCGCAGACGGGGCGACGGTAACGGGCGTCGAGGCAGGCACGGTTGCATCGGCCTCGGGCCATGTCGGGTCGGTCGTGGCGGGCAGCTACGGTTCGATCACGAT
>NZ_RZRV01000027.1:0-80652 GCF_004023085.1 Mesorhizobium sp. M7A.F.Ca.US.010.02.1.1
GGGTGGGCGGGAACGCGACGCTCGTCATTAGATCGGACCATCCCCATGAACTGGGATGACGTCCGCATCTTCCTCGCCGTGGCGCGCGCCGGCCAGATCCTTGGCGCGGCCAAACGGCTGGAGCTCAACCACGCCACTGTCTCGCGCCGCATCGCCGCACTCGAGGATGCGCTGCGGACAAAGCTGTTTCGCCGGTTGACCACCGGCAGCGAGCTGACGCCTGCCGGCGAGCGCTTTCTCGACATTGCCGAGCGCATGGAAGGCGACATGATCGCCGCACGTTCGACCGTTGCCGGCGAAGGCGACGATGTCTCCGGCACGGTGCGCATCGGCGCGCCGGACGGGTTTGGTGTCGCCTTCCTGGCCAAGCGCCTTGGCGCGCTGACCGCCCTGCACCGCGAGCTGACGATCCAGTTGGTGCCGGTGCCGCGCTCCTTCTCTCTGTCGCGGCGCGAGGCCGACATCGCCATCACCGTCGAGCGGCCGACGGAGGGTCGGCTGGTGGCGGGAAAGCTGGTCGACTACTCGCTCGGCCTGTTTGCCTCCCGCGCCTATGCTGACGTGCATGGTTTGCCCCAAACCGCCGCCGAGCTTGGCCAGCACACATTGATCGGCTATGTGCCGGACCTCATCGTCAGTCCCTCGCTCGACTACGCGGCCGAATTCAGCGCCGACTGGCGCACCAGCTTCGCCATCTCCTCGGCGCTCGGCCAGGCCGAAGCGGTGCGCTCGGGCGCCGGCATCGGCATCCTGCACACATTCGTCGCCCGCTCGATGCCGGAACTTGTGTCCGTCGATGCTGTCGCGCCCATCCGCCGTGCCTACTGGCTGGTCTATCACGAATCGGTCAGGCCGCTGCGCCGCGTCCAGATCGTTGCCAGCTTCATCACCAAGGCAGTGGAGCGGGAGCGAAACCTGTTTGTCTGATGCATGTCGCCCAAAAGTGATCTCGGTTTTGGGAGAACGACATGCATAAACAAAGACGCTAAAGCGCATCGCATGAATCCTTTCAAACGCGCTGCGCTTTAGCCGTGCGCCTTTTCCTTGCCACAAAACCGGCGAGTGTGGCATCAGGCGCGCGGTCGCCGCGTAGGGACATCTTTCAGAAAGCTGGCGCGGATAGACATGCGAGCCGTTCTTGCCATCCTGCCGCTGCTTTTCGTTTCCGCTTGCGCCAATCCGTGGACGAAGGTCCCGGAGGCCGAACTGCCCAAACCGATCCGCAACGCCATGGCGCGGCCTTCGCCTTTCGTCTTCGGCAATTATTGCGGCCCCGGCACCCGCACCGGCGATCTGTCGTTCCGGCCGGTCAACCGCCTCGACACGGCCTGCCGGACGCATGACGCCTGTTACATCGCCCGCCACAACCATTGTGACTGCGATGGCGCCCTCGTCACCTCCGCGAAAGCGATACGCGACGACAAGACAGCGCCGCGCAAAATGCGCGGCGAGGCCGAATTACTGATCGCCACCTTCGCCATCCCCGTCTGCAAGGTCTTCCCGCAGGGCTTCATGCCGCCGCGTGACCCGGCGCAACTGAGCGTCCTGAATGCCGGAGCGGCCGGGTGAAGGGCCGCGCATCTGTCGCCCTCGTTCTATTCGGGCTGGCCGCCCTTGGCGGCTGTGCCGGCGGCGCTGGTCGCAGTGCCTGCGATCTCCTGCAAGGCCAGACGGCCTGCGCTCGACCCTCGCTATCGGCCAGGACACCCGGGCCGCAGATCGCCGCCGCGCAGTTTTTCGGCGACGCCAGCACAAGCGACTACGAAAAGCGGTTCCTGGCGCTGCTCGCCCACCACCAGCTCGGCGCGATGGACCGCGCCAACGGCACCGGCCCTTTCGGTCACGACCGCTATGAGATCCGCAATGGCGATTTCCAGGCGACTTACCGGACACTGCAGCAACTGGCCGGGCCGGTTGCCGAAACGCATCTGCCGCCGGCCAGCGGCAGCAGCGGCGACGGCCATTTCGACGGACGCTGGCGGGTGTCGCGGCAGACGCTCTACATCGATGCGGCAGCGCAGCCTTCGACGCCCAGGATCTTCGATTTCTCCGGTCTGCAGGCGCGCAGCGTCGAGATCGTGCTGCGCCAGGCTGGAAAGCAACCGGCCGACATCGAGGGCACCTGCGACGGCTCGCTGGCGATCCGTGCCGGCGGCGGTTCACGCACAATCGCCACGGGCACCGCATTCCGCTTTCGCCTGTCCGGCGAGGACGACACGGTCAGCCTGTTCCCGAGTGACGGCCTGAACCGCTGCACGGCAAGGATCCGCTCCAGCCTTGCCCCGGCCGGCGCGCCGCTCACCATCCAGCGCGAAGAGACCGCCGATCCGGCTCTCGCCGCCTTCGACAGCCGCTACGAGCGTTGCCCGACGCCAGACCCAACCGGCCTCGATCCGCTCAGCCGCGCCTTCTATGCCAGCCGCTGGCTCTCGCAGACCTGTGCCTTGCCGATCGGAAAGCCGCGCCTGCTGCGCAAATCGCGCGACGGCTTCAACGCCAAGGTCGAGGCGCTGATGGGAGCACCACTGTCCGACAGCGCCATCGACAAGGGCGACCCGGAACTGCCGCTCGATTTCTCCAGGGCGCCAAGGCTGAAGCTGATCTATCTGTCGTCGCTGGAGTTCAAGGCCGACTTCTCCGGTCGCATCATCGAGCGGTTGATCCGCCATCATGCAGCACTAGGCACCAAGGTCCGCATCATCGTCACCGACGTTCTGGAGCGCGACAAGGACGATGCCCTGCTGCACCGGCTGGCCGCCGAATTCCCCAATGTCGAATTGCAAGAATATCGCTGGCGGGCGGACCATGGCGCGCCGATCGACGAGCAGACCTCACAACTGCACAAGGTCCATCACGTAAAGATGCTGGCAACGCTTGCCGACGATCCCGGGCGCTCACGCGCCATCATCGGTGGCCGCAACATCCATGACGGCTTCCTGTTCCACCAGCCGATCGATCTGTCGCGCTATCCAGACCTTGAGCAATACGACAAGACCGACGGGTTTTCGCTGAACTACTATTCGAACTGGAGCGACTTCGACATCGAGTTCGCCGATCCGGCCACGGTCGAAACGCTGGCTGCGCATCTTTCGACAATGTGGCTGCGCGACGCCGACACCAATCTGGCGCGCCCCTTCTCCATTCCGGTCCGGTCCGACGGCGCCCGCCCGTCAGGCACGGCACGACACTTCATTTCGGTGCCTTACGAGGATGGTCATGCGCTGGAGGACTATTTCGTCGAGCTGGTCGACGCCGCCCAGCACCATATCCAGATCGTCAATCCCTACCTCAACCTGACGCCCAAGCTTGCCCAGGCTGTTGACCGGGCGCTCGCCCGCGGCGTCAGGATCGACATTGTCGGCCGCATCGATCTCAAGGGCGATATCGGCGGCAAGTTTCTCACCGCGCTCAACAAGCTGTTCGTCGAGAAATATGGCGACCGCATCAACATCCGCGAGTTCAAGGCGCCTGACGTGGTGCTGCATTCCAAGATCATGATGATCGACGAAAGGCTGGTCGCCATCTCGTCGGTCAATCTCAACAACCGCAGCTTCTTTCACGACTCGGAGAACGGCATGATGGTGCTCGATCCGGCCTTCTACACCAGGATGAAGCCGATCTATGACGACTATGTCGCCCACTCGAACCCGGTCGCCACCAATGTGACGATACCGTGGGCCTACCGGCTGCTGTTCGACGAGGACTGGGTCCGACAGGCGTTCTGACCTCTTATCGCAGATAACGCTCCTGCGCGAGGTCGCGGACATCGATGTCCGGCACCCGGCTGGAGATGATGTCGGCCAGAACCTTGCCCGAGCCGCAAGCCATGGTCCAGCCGAGCGTGCCGTGGCCGGTGTTGAGATAGAGATTGGAGAGCTCGGTGCGGCCGATCAGCGGCGGACCGTCCGGCGTCATCGGCCGCAGCCCGCACCAGAACGTCGCGTCCCGCATCGCGCCGGCGCCCGGAAAGAGATCGCCGACCGAGTGTTCCAGCGTGCGCCGCCGCGATTCGTGCAGCCTGAGGTCGAAGCCGGAAATCTCGGCCGTGCCGCCGACCCGGATGCGGTCGCCGAGCCGGGTGATCGCCACCTTGTAGGTCTCGTCCATCACCGTCGACACCGGTGCCGCGGCGGCATCCTTGATCGGCACGGTGATCGAATAGCCCTTGACCGGATAGACAGGGATCGGCCGCTTCACCCGGCGCATGAAACCTGCCGAATAACTGCCCAGCGCCATCACATAGGCGTCGGCGGTCTTCCAGCCTTTGCTGGTGCTGAGATTGGCGATGCGGTTGCGGCTGCGGATGACGCGCCATATCGTCACGTCGTATTCGAACTTGACGCCGCGGGCCACGCAAAGCTCGGCCAGCCTGTCGGTGAACATCTTGCAGTCGCCGGTCTCGTCGTGCGGCAGCCTGAGGCCGCCGACGAACTTTTCGCGCACCCCGGCAAGGCCAGGCTCAGCCGCGATGCAACCGTCCTGCTCGAGGATTTCGTAAGGCACGCCGTACTTCTTCAGCACCTCGACATCGCCGCCGGTGCCGTCGAGCTGCTTTTGCGTACGGAACAGCTGCAGCGTGCCCTGGGTACGCTCGTCATAGGCGATACCGGTCGCTTCGCGCAGCGCCTTCAGCGTGTCGCGGCTGTATTCGGCGAGCGGAACCATGCGCGCCTTGTTGATCGCATAGCGCTCGGCGGTGCAGTTGCGCAGCATCTTGATCAGCCATGTCCACATATGCGGATCGAAGGCCGGCCGCACCACCAGCGGGCCATGTTTCATCAGCAGCCATTTGATCGCCTTCAGCGGAATGCCGGGCCCGGCCCAGGGCGAGGCGTAGCCGGGCGATATTTCGCCGGCATTGGCGAAGCTGGTTTCCAGCGCCGGGCCTTTCTGGCGGTCGAGAACCGTCACCTCGTGGCCGGCCTCGGCAAGGAAGTACGCCGTGGTCACTCCGATGACGCCGCCGCCCAGCACCATGATCTTCATCGTTCACTCCTTGCCGCGCCGCACGTCCTAGGGGACGCCTGGACGCGGCCGCATTTCCGATTTGCGCACGATCCCCGGCGAAAATCGATGCTGACTTTCGGGATCGTGCAGTGTTGCCTGTTCACGCCGCCGTGGGACCGGGGTCGTCATCCCCTGTCTGCCGCATTCCGGCCCTTTCGCCAAGGGGCCGCCAATCGGCTGCGGCGCTGTAGACGAGGGTGAGCCCATGCGGCCGTCGCGCCTCGACTTGGGATCTCTCCCTGACGGCACGCCGCGCGGCCTCCGGCTGGTAGAGCACGGTCGCGATCAGGACCGACTCCCGCCTGCCGTCGGCCTGTTCGATCCAGGCAGTCTGACCCTCGGCCATGCCGAGCATGCAAAGCCCTCGCCTTGTCATGATCGACAGGCTGGAGCCGACCGGACCGCGCACCTCGTTCTGCACCAAGGTCCGGGTCTGAGCAGGGCCGGCATCGATACGAAACACCAGCCTGCTGTTCAGCGTCACGATATCGGATTCGACCGAATCGATCGCGACGACCTCGGCTTTGGAAAGCTTGTTTCAAGCATTGGAACAATCGTATCCGCGAAAGCCCGCCGACGCTCCAACATGATCTCGAGGACGGCGAAGTCCTTTGTCGTCAGCCGGAAATTCGCGCCTGTCATCGCCGTCTCCATGATCAGGACCCTTCCCGCCCGCAGGCCGGCGCATCGACCACTTCGATGGTCGCCGACAGTTCCCGGCCGCCACGGCTGCTCCAGCGCACTGTCTGCCCGATCGACGCGCCGATAAGCGCCGTCCCCATCGGTGTCAGCACCGAGATCCTGTTTTCACTGATGTCTGCTTCGCCGGGATAGACCAGCGTGATGCGCTGGGTGTGGCCGCCATCGTTGCGGATTGTCACCGTCGAACCCATCCGCACCACGTTGGCCGGCATGGAAGCCGCCGCCGTGACGACGGCGCGGTCCATCTCCGAAAGCAGTTCTTCGGCCGTCTCGGGCACGCGGTCGAGCGACGCCCGCGCCAGGCCGGTCAGCCTGTGGTGGTCGGCATCGCTGACCCGGCTCGGTGGACGCAATCCTGTTGCATGTTGCATGGCAAACCTCGATGACTTGGCGCATCGAACAGACGCGCGCCTGCCGCCGCACAAACGGTGGCTTGATGAAAAGCCGGCAGCCGCGAAGCTGTCTGGCTCGGGAATGATGTCAGGTAGAAATGCCCCGGTTCGGACGAACGCCAAAAGGCGACCGCGCCGGGGCTACGATCCCGCGATCGGGCAGACCCTGAACAAGGTTCTGATATAAGCTGGGTTGCTCATGCAAGGAGCCTTGCCGACAGGCGTCCGCTTGTCAAGCGCGGCCAAACCGCTCAACCGCCGACATAGCGCCGATGGAAGCGCGGACCGAGGCTGGTCAGGATCTCGTAGCCGATGGTGCCGGCATGGCCGGCGGCGTCATCGACGCTTTGTGAAGGACCGAGCAGCTCGACGAGATCACCCTCGCGCAGCCTGCCGACCGGCAGGGCGGAAATGTCGAGAATGATCGAGTCCATAGACACTCGCCCGAGGAAAGGCAGGCGCACGCCCTCGAACCACGCAGCCGACGCGGCCCGGCGCTGCCAGCCATCCGCGTAGCCGAACGAAATCGTCGCCAGCCTGAGCGGGCCTAGCGCATGATAGGTGTGGCCATAGCCGACGCCGGCGCCTTTTTCGACGCTGCGCGTCTGTGCCACCTTTGCCTGAAGCCGCACCACCGGCAGCATCGGATTGGGCTTGGCCGGCGTCGGATTGATGCCGTAGAGGGCGGCACCGGGGCGGGCGAGATCGTAGTGAAAGGATGGCCCGAGAAAGATGCCGGACGAATTGGCGAGCGAGGCTGGCGTCGCCGGCAGCATTGCGCGCAGCCGCTCGAACGCCAGCCGCTGCCGTTCATTGGCCGGATGCTCCGGCTCGTCGGCGCAAGCCAGATGACTCATCACGAACCGGATGTCGATGCCGTCGAAGGCCTGCGGATCGGCGGCAACGCGCTCCACATCCCGGGGCGCCATGCCGAGCCGCGACATGCCGCTGTCGACCTGGATCGCGGCCGGCAGTTTTCGGCCGGCGCGGCGAGCCGCCACACGCCAGGCCACCAATTGTTCCGGGCTGTTGATGACAGCGCAAACGTCCGCTGCCACGGCGTCCGTCTCGGCACCGGACGGAACGCCGTTCAACACGAAAATGGCAGGGCCCGGACCAAGCGAGCGGCGCAGGGCGACGCCTTCGCCCAGAAGCGCAACGAAGAAGACATCGCAGCCTTCGCGCAGCAGCGCCGCCCCGACCTGGCCGGCGCCAACGCCGTAGCCGTCCGCCTTGAGCACACCAGCGCAGGCAACATCGCCCAACCGCGCTTTCAGCCGCCGGTAGTTTTCACGGATTGCACCGAGATCGATGGTGAGGATGGCCCCAGCCGCCACTTCGCTTGTGGCGGTGACCTCTTCTGGCGGCGGCTTTTGGGGGGCGTCGTTCATGGCGACCCTTCGCGTGGTAGTGGATACATCAATAGGACCGCCGGGCCGGCGCGGCAACCGCGGTTGTTGTATAGCGGCTATTGCACCAGATGCCGGAACGCCGCCACCACATCCTCATAGACATGGCGCTTGAACGGCACGATCAGGTCGGGCAAATCCTGCATAGGCCGCCATGCCCATTCGTCGAACTCTGCGGTGTGGCCGCCCGGCGGCGGGTTGATCTGGATCTCGCTGGTGTCGCCGTGGAAGCGAAAGGCGAACCATTTCTGCGTCTGGCCGCGATACCGGCCCTTGAAGGCGATGCCGACGAGATGGTCCGGCAAATCATAGTTGATCCAGTCCGGCGCCTCGGCCAGCAGCGAGACGCCTCGCATGCCGGTCTCCTCATAGAGTTCGCGCTCGGCCGCCTGCAGCGGCTCCTCGCCCTTGTCGATACCGCCTTGCGGCATCTGCCAGAGCTGCGTCGTGCCGGCAAATTCGCTGTCCGGTTCGGCAATCCGGTGCCCGACCCAGACCAGGCCCTGGGCATTGAGGATCATCAGCCCGACACAGGGACGGTAAGGCAGCGTTTCGCGGTCGATCTTTTTAGCCATGCGTGATGGGGTCCAGCCGTTTTGAGAATTCGCTCCGGTGAGGCAGGTGGCGAGCGGTTTCGAGAACCGGAGCGGAGCGTACTTAAAGTACGTGAGCACCGGAAGCGCAGAAAACGTCGCCAGATTCCCGCCGGAGTAGAATTATCAAGACGGCTGTTAGCCTTTTTGGGGGTCAATGGCCACCGCTGAAATCGGCACGATCTCGATGCCGCGCTTCTTGGCTTCGACCACCCAGGACGACACGGTATCGACCGTCAGGTCGAAGGCCGAACCGATGCCGACGGCAGTGCCTTTGGCCCGCGCGGTCGCCTCCAGGCTGTCGAGCTTCTTCAGGATTTCGCCGCGATCCTGCACGGCATCGATCGCCATGTCGCCGGAGACGAAGGGCACGCCATCCCTGAGCGCCAGGTCCGGCGCCAGGCTGCGAGCCGACGAGCCGTCATCGATATAGGCGAGGCCGCGTTTGCCGAGCTCGGCGATGAACGGCTCCATCGCCGACGCGTCGGCGGAAAAACGGGCGCCCATATAGTTCATGACGCCGGTATAGTTGGTCGTCCGCGACAGTGCCCAGTGCAGGCTTTTCAGGTTCTCATCCGCGCTCGCCGCCACCGTCAGCGTGTTGCGGCCCGGATTGACCTTCGGATAATCGAACGGTTCGAGCGGCACCTGCATGACGATCTCGTGGCCGCTCTGCCTGGCTGCCTGCATCCACCGGCCGATGCTGTTGCCTTGCGGGGCGAAGGCCAGCGTCACTTCTGCCGGCAGCTTGGCGATGGCCGCCTGGGTGCCGGTCTGCGACACGGCAAGCCCACCGATGACGATCGCCACCCGTGCGCCGCGCCCGCCCGACCAGGGCCGCGCATAGACGTCGAACGGCCGCCTGCCATCGGCGGCGCGCACCGGCAAAGGCCCGGTCTCGCTGGCTTCGATCAGCGCCTTGTCTGGAATGTGCGCGATCTTCAAGTTCTGGCCGATGGTCGACGGATCGCGAATGACGATCGCTGCCTTGGGCGGCCCATCGCCCTCCTCCGTCTGCACATGGATGATCTGCGGCCCGCCTGATTTGACCGGCGCCTGCGGCTTCGGTGCCGCCGGGGCCAATGCAGGCGGCGCGGCGGCAGGCTCGGCCGCCGCGGTCACTTTCGGTGTTGAAACGGCAACCTCTTGCGGCTTTCGAAACGGCTTTTCCCTGAGCGCGATCGCGCCGGAGACGCCGGCCACCGCCAGCACGGCCACGGTCGCCATGATCGCACCGCCGCTGAGCTTGCCGGCGGCGCGCGGCGGCCGGACTGCCTGTCCGAGCGGGCGTTCGATGTCCTTGCCGATGTCAGCCAAGCCTAATCCCCGGGCGCATGGCTCCGAAGGCGAAGCCGCTTCGAAAAGACATGCGCGAATTCATCAATCCCGGCACACACCCCGCGCCATGCCTTGGGGGCTTTGCCTCACCCCCCGAATCAAACTGCCGGAACCTTTCGGTCCCGGCAGCATCGCATTGCTTCCATCAGGCTCAAACAGAAAGATGGAGCGGCGCGTGCGCCGCTCCAGATCCTTACTGGTTGAGAACCGCCTTTTGCGGATTGGGCGGGAAGGCCGGATCGGTCTTCTGGCCGCGCAGCAGCTGCTCGGCATAGATGAGCTGCAGATCGTCCTTCGGATCCGGCGGCACATAGGCTGCCGAGCCCGAACCGGTCGTGCTCTCATCGGCGCCCTTGATATGGCCCTTGAGGTCGGATTCGCCGCGCGTCAGGTCCCTGCCCTGCAGTTCCGGCGGCAACGGCTGGTCGACCTTGATGTCGGGCGTGATGCCCTTGCCCTGGATCGACTTGCCGGACGGCGTGTAATAGAGCGCCGTCGTCAGCCTGAGCGCACCATTCTCGCCGAGCGGAATGATGGTCTGCACCGAACCCTTGCCGAAGGACTGCGTGCCAACCACCGTGACGCGGCGCAGGTCCTGCAGCGCGCCGGCGACGATTTCCGATGCACTGGCCGAACCGCCATTGACCAGGACGATCATCGGCTTGCCGTTGATGTCGTCGACCTGCTTGGGCTTGGCGTCGAAGCGGGTGACGTCCTTGGGGTCGCGGCCGCGCGTCGAGACGATCTCGCCGCGGTTGAGGAAGGCATCGGACACGCTCACCGCCTGGTCGAGCAGGCCGCCCGGATTAAGGCGCAGATCCAGAACGTAGCCCTTCAGCTTGTCGTCGGGAATCTGCTTCTTGATGGTGTCGATGGCGTTCTCGAGGTCGTCATAGGTCTTTTCGGTGAAGGAGGTGATCTTCATGTAGCCGATGTCGTTCTCGACCCGGAACTTGACCGCCTTGACCTTGATGATGTCGCGTACGACCGTCAGTTCAATCGGCTTGTCGGCGCCCTGGCGCAGGATGGTCAGCTTGATCGGCGTGTTGACCAGGCCGCGCATCTTGTCGACCGCATCGTTGAGGGTCAGGCCGCGAACCTCTTCGCCATCGATCTTGGCAATGTAGTCGCCGGCCAGCACGCCTGCCTTGGCGGCCGGCGTGTCGTCGATCGGCGTGATCACCTTGACCAGATCGTTCTCCATGGTGACTTCGATGCCGAGGCCGCCAAACTCGCCCTTGGTCTGGACGCGCATATCCTGCGCCTGCTCGGCATTCATGTAGGAGGAGTGCGGGTCAAGCGAGGCCAGCATGCCGTTGATGGCGTTCTCGACCAGCGACTTGTCGTCGGGCGGTGTCACATACTGTGCCCGCACCCGCTCGAAGATATCGCCGAAGATCGCCAGTTGCTTGTAGGTCTCCGACCCTGCAGCGTTCGCCGCCGAGCCGGGTGCGCCATAGACCAGGCTCATGGCGGACGCGCCCATCAGCGCACCGGCAAACAGAAGCGACAGTTTCCGCATTATTCACGTCCTTCCAGAAAAACGGTCCGCCCACCATGGGGCCGGATCGACGGGTTTTCCATCCTTGCGGAACTCGACATAGAGTTCCGGCGTGGCATTTCCATTCTTCGAAACCGAGGTGCTCGCCACCCGGGCCTCTCCCATCGCACCGATCGGCTCTCCTGCAAGCACTGATTGACCGGTCGCGACGCTGATTCTGCTCATCCCCGCCAAAACGACATGATAGCCGTCGCCTGCGTTCAGGATCAAGAGTTGACCATAAGACCGAAACGGCCCCGCATAAAGCACATTTCCATCCGCCGGCGCGGTGACGATGGCTCCCGATTGTGTCGCAACCATGTCGCCAAGCATCACCGCGCCGTTACCGTCATCGGCGCCGAATCGCCGCTTGATGCGGCCGGTCACCGGCAGTGCGATCTGCCCCTGAAGGGCCGAAAAGGGCACCGCGGCGGCAAGTTGGTTGCCCTCCGGAACCGGCAGCGACGCCAATTCCGCCGGCGCAGATGTGTTGTCGCCATCCGCCGTCTTCTGCTCGGCGGCCTTGGCCGCATCGGCGGCCTTGCGGCTCTTGTCGGCCTGCGCTTCGAGCGAGGCGATCAACTCTTTCAGGCTGCCGGCCTTGGCCGCCAGCGCTTCGGATCGCTGCTTTTCCGCAGCCATTTGCGTTTGCGTGTCGGCTTCGAGCTTCTGCTTGGCCTCCAGCAGCATGCCGAGCCGCTTCTTTTCCGCCGTCTGGTCGCCGACCGCCGCTGTCAGCCGCGCCCGTTCGGCCTCGATCGACGCCGTAATCCTGGTCTGTTCCTTGAGATCGGCAAGCAGGCTATCGGTCTGCTGGCGCAGTTCGGGCACCACCGCGCCGAGCAGGATGGCGCTGCGCACCGACGACAGCGCGTCCTCGGGCTTGACCAGGATCGCCGGCGGCGGGTTGAGGCCCATGCGCTGCAACGCGCCCAGCACTTCGGCCAGAACGTCGCGCCGCGCCATCAGCGAGGCGCGGATCTTCTGTTCCTGGCCCTTCAGTCCTTCCAGCCGAGCGCCGATGTCCTCGATGTCCTGGCCGAGCTTCTGCTCGGTCATCGCCGACTGGATCAATGCGGCGGTGATCGAGGCGTGATCCTTCTTGATCGTCGCGATATCGGCGGAGAGTTTGGCCAATCGTTCCGACGACAGCGTGATCTCCTTCGAGACCCGTTCATATTCGGCCCGGCTCTGATCCGGATCGGGAGCCATGTCGAGCGTGTTTTCCGCCCGCCCCGCATGCAGCGACAGCACAAGTACCGCCGCCGCGATGCCGCAGCGCGCGCGCCAGGAGCCCGTTCTTGATTTGCTGTCTTCAGACATTGAAGCCCGACTCTATGCGTGGCTTCGTTAACGAACAATCAACCATGTTCGAAACCGCCCACTCGATGCAATCTTGCCTCGGCATTGGGGCGGAAATCCGGGTGTGTCGCACCAATTCACCGGTTTACGAGCGATGGTAGGGATGTCCCGAAAGGATGGTGGCCACACGATAAAGCTGCTCTCCCAGCATCACGCGCACCAGTTGATGCGGCCATGTCAGCAATCCGAACGACATCACTAGTTCGGCCTGGTCGCGCAGCGACTGATCGTGGCCGTCGGCGCCGCCGATGGCGATGACCAACGCCTTGCGGCCACCGTCACGCAACAGGCCGAGGCGCCCGGCGAAATCTTCCGAGGAAAAGCTTTTGCCGCGTTCGTCAAGGAGGATCAAAGCGGTTCCGGGCTGCAACTGCGTCTGCAGTTTCTGGCCTTCCTCACGCCGCCGCTCGTTGGCGGTCTGGCCGCGCCCCTCGGCAATCTCGGCAATGCCGCCAAATTCAAGCCCCACTACCGGGCCGCTCTTGGCGAAACGCTCGAAATAGCGGTCGGCCAGCAGCTTTTCGGGGCCGGCTTTCATCCGGCCCACGGCATGAACTGATATCTTCATCCTCGCCTTGTAAGCCGCGCGAACGACTTAGTGGAGCGTTTCTTCCTCGAGGTCCGGCGCCTGCCACATCTTTTCGAGATTGTAGAATTCGCGGACTTCGGGGCGGAAGACATGGACGATGATGTCGCCAGAATCGATCAGGACCCAGTCGGCGCCGGATAGCCCCTCGACGCGCGCGGTGCCGAGACCGGCATCCTTGATCGCTTTGAGAAGATGATCGGCGACAGCCGCGACATGACGGTGCGATCGGCCCGAAGCGACGACCATGTAGTCGCCGAGGCTCGATTTCCCCTGGATGTCGATGGAGACAATGTTTTCGGCCTTGGAGTCTTCCAGACTGGCAAGGACTGTCTTGATGGCGCGGGACACGGCGTCGTCTACGCTGATCCTGGCCGGCGAAGGCATGATATCGGCCTTCTTCCGCAGTGCTGTTCTCAGTGTATTTCCTTTCGCAGCAAGAACAACCAAATCACCCCTTGAAGCAGGTGACACCACTTAGATAGGCAGAGTTCCCTGACAGTTTCAAGACGGGACCCTGCCTCGCACGAACGTATTGTCGCTCTTGTGGTTCCGCCGCACGCCGGAAAAGATCGGAACCCTCACCGCCCGCATGGGTTATCGGCTCACCGACCAACCGGATTTCCCCCATGCCGATCGACCCGCAAAACGCTTTTCTCAGCGTCCAGGCTGGCCTCGCCCAACTGAGCACGCTGATTGTTTCGTACTCCTTCTCGGCCATCGGTGCCGTCATCCTCTTGATTGTCGGCTACATCGTCGCCGGTCTTGCCGAACGTTCGATCTTCGCTGGTCTCGGCCATATCCATGGTTTCGACGCGACGTTGCGGCATTTCTTCTCGAAGATCGTCCGCTACGCCATCCTGATCCTCGTCACCATCATGGTGCTCGGCCAGTTCGGCGTGCAGACGGCCTCGATCATTGCCGCGATCGGTGCCATTGGCCTCGCCATCGGCCTGGCGTTGCAGGGCACGCTGCAAAACATCGCCGCCGGCATCATGCTTCTGGCGCTGCGGCCGTTCCGCATCGGCGAATCCGTCGAGGTCGGTTCGATCGCCGGTACGATCGAGGAGATCGGCCTGTTCGCGACCAAGCTCAGGACGGCCGACGGGGTCTACATATTGGCGCCGAACTCGACGCTGTGGAACCAGCCGGTGCGCAACTTTTCGCGCAACGGCGTACGCCGCAGCGACATCATACTCAGCATCGGCTCCTGGAACGACATCGACAGGGCGCAGAAAGCCTTGCTTGCCATTGCCGCGGCCGAACGGCGAGTGAAACGTGAGCCGGCACCGATCGCTTTCGTCTCGACATTGGGCGACAGCACTGTTTCGATTGCCCTGCGCTATTGGACATCGTCGGCGGACTTCTTCGCCACCCAGACCGATCTCACCAAGCGCGCCAAACAGGAGTTCAATAGCGAAGGCATATCGATCCCGCTGCCGCCGCCGGAAGCGCCCCAACCGGAAGCCCGTCGACAATAGTCGGTTGGCTCAGTGCCGGCCCTCATCGTCCGGTGCGAAGGCAAGTTCGACCGGCAACGGCGCCTGCGCCGTCATCGGTGCGAAACTGCCGGTTTCACCGACCGGAACCGCACGCGTCGTGAACACGCGCAGAAGCACGAACAGGCAGAAGGCTGCGGCGATGAGAACAGCCACATAGATGAAAGCCTGCGTTCCGAAGACGGCTGAAAGCGCCGTCACGATGCCGGGCACGACGAAACCCGACAGCGACCAGGCAAACAAAAGCGAACTGGACAGCGCCACCATGTCGTCCTTGCCGGCGCGGTCGGCGGCATGTGCGCTGGCCAGCGAATAGATCGATTCCGAGGCGCCGTCCCACACGATATAGATCACAACCAACGCGGCCAACGCGCCGCCATCGAACCCGAGCGCAAACAGGCCGGCAACCATGGCGAGCGCGGATGCGGCGATCAGCACATAGCGGCGGTCTGTTCGGTCGGAAATCCAGCCAAGCGGGATCTGCAGGATCAGCGTGCCGAGAGGCATCGCCGAAAGCAGCAGCGCCACATCGGCCTGGCTGTAGCCCTTGGCCGTGGCGTGGATCGGCGCGAAGCCCGCAATCGACATCGACAGGCCGCCAACCGCAAGCATGCCGGCGACGCCGACCGGTGAAACCCGCCAGGCACGGCGCAGCGCCACCGAGGCCGCCTGCGGTGCCGGCGGCTGGGCAAGTCTGGTCATCCCGACGGGAAGGATCGATAGCGCCGTGAAGACGATGCCGATCAGCGGCGCATCCGCTGTCCTGATATCGACCAGCGCCAGCGTCGCGTAGCCGACGCCGAGCCCGGCGACATAGGCAACGTAGAAGAAAGCCATCACCCGGCCGCGGATGGCGTTGGCAACGGCGTCGTTCAGCCAACTCTGCGCGACGATGAACAGGCCGCAGATGGCAAAGCCGTAGAGCGCGCGGGCGGCTATCCACAGCAGCGGATGGACCCCGGCGCCGACAGCGGCGTTGGCCAGTGCGATCAGCGCCGACAACACCATGAAGGCACGGGCATGGCCGACCCTTCGCACCAGCGGTCCGGTCAGGATGCAGCCCGCCAGCCCGCCGGCCGAAAGTCCGGTGATGATCAGCCCGGCCCAGGTCGGATCGAAACCCTCGGCGCCGAGCCGAACCGGGATATAGGCAAACATCAGCCCGTTGCCGACGGCAATCAGTGCCATCGACACGATGACGCTGGCAATCGCGATCAGCGGCGTGGGCTCGGCGCCCTGCTCGGCTTCGCTGCGGGTTTTCCTGGGAATCGACATGCCTGCTCAGGATTGCCCATGAAACGGGCAAAGGGAGCGATAAAAGCGACATGGCCGGGCGGTCGGGCTCACCCCTTCGCCAGCTTGCGGATCGCGCTCGATGACAGCGACGAGCGCGGGCCGTGGATGAAGGTCCAGGCCGGTGCCTTCATGCGGGCAAGCCGCGGCGCATCGCCCTCGTCGATGCGGGCATAGTCGAAGGTCTTGGCGACGACCGAGGACAGGAACGACAGCGTCGCGCCCGGGCGGTCGATGACGGCGATCGGGAAGGTCATGACGATCTCGCGCCAGCGCTGCCAGCGGTGAAAATCACGCAGACTGTCGGCACCCATGATCCAGACGAAGTCGACGCCGGGATTGCGCGCCTTGACCAGCGCCAGCGTGTCGGCGGTGTAGCGGACGTGATGGGCGGCTTCGAAAGCGGTGACCTTGATCTTCGGGTTCTTGGCGATCTGCTCCGACAGCTGCAGCCGCTCGTCCAGCGGCGCCAATTCCCTGGTGTTCTTCAGCGGATTGCCCGGCGTCACCATCCACCACAGCTGGTCGAGCGACAGGCGTCTGAGCGCAATCTCGGCGACCAGCGCGTGGCCGGCATGCGGCGGATTGAACGAGCCGCCGAACAGGCCGACGGCCAGCCCTTTCTCGGCATGCGGCATTTTGAGATAGTGGGATGGGGCGACGGGTGGGGAAGGAGATAGCATTCCGCTAGGCACCCCCCTCTGCCCTGCCGGGCATCTCCCCCGCAAGGGGGGAGATCAGCAATTTCGCCGAAGGCGTAAATCTTGCAGCGTTGAGGATTGGCGAAATCAGAAATATCAGCCAATCTCCCCCCTTGCGGGGGAGATGTCCGGCAGGACAGAGGGGGGTGGCTGGGCGCAAGCTTCAGGCCCTTTGGGCGAAATACGTCAAGGCCTCACCTGTCCAGACCCGCGCACGCGGTATTTGAACGACGTCAGTTGCTCGACGCCCACCGGTCCGCGCGCATGCATCTTGCCGGTGGCGATGCCGATCTCGGCGCCCATGCCGAACTCGCCGCCGTCGGCGAACTGCGTCGATGCGTTGTGCAGCAGGATCGCCGAATCGATCTCGTTGAAGAATTTTTCGACCGCTTGCGCATCCTCGGCGACGATCGCCTCGGTGTGATGCGAGGAAAACGTCTCGATGTGATCGATCGCACCCTTGATACCGTCGACCAGCTTCACCGCGATGATGGCATCGAGATATTCAGTCACCCAGTCGGCACCGGTCGCCGGCCTGGCGTCGAAAAACACTTTCAGCACCTCGGCATCGGCATGGATCTCGCAGCCGGCCGCGCGCAGTGCGTTGAGGATCGGCACCAGATGCGTGGAGGCGACCGCGCGGTCGACCAGCAGCGTCTCTGCGGCACCGCAGACGCCGGTGCGCCGCATCTTGGCGTTGACGGCGATCCGCACCGCCATTTGGAGCTCGGCCGAACGGTCGATGTAGAGATGGCAGATGCCTTCGAGATGCGCGAAGACCGGCACCCGTGCCTCGGCCTGCACCCGCCCGACGAGGCTTTTGCCACCGCGCGGAATGATGACGTCGAGCATACCGCCCAAGCCTTTCAGCATCTCGCCGACGGCGGCGCGGTCGGTGATCGGCACCAGTTGGATGGCGTCCTCCGGCAGGCCGGCTTCCTTCAGCCCTTCGACCAGGCAGGCGTGGATGGCGGCCGAGGAATTGAGCGAATCCGAGCCGCCGCGCAGGATTACCGGATTGCCGGCCTTGAGGCACAGCGCGCCGGCATCGGCGGTGACGTTCGGGCGGCTCTCATAGATGACGCCGACGACGCCGAGCGGCGTGCGCACGCGCTCGATATGCAGACCGTTCGGCCGATCCCATTGTGCGATCACGTCGCCAACCGGGTCGCGCAATTCGGCGATCTCCCTGATGCCGTCGGCCATGGCGCGAATGCGCGCCGGATCGAGCTTCAGCCGGTCCATGAAGGAGGCGGAAAGCCCGGATTCCTGGCCGTTCGAGACATCGATGGCGTTGGCGTCGAGAATGTCTTGCTGCCTGGCGACGATCGCCTCGGCCATGGCGGCAAGTGCAGCATTCTTGGCGGCGGTGGTGGCAATGGCCAACGGTCGGGCGGCAGCGCGGGCGCGGCGGCCGATATCGGCCATCAGCGCCACTGTGTCTTCTCCGGATTTTTCATGCTGCTTCAGCATGCTCATCCTCCGCTTATGGCGCCACCGGCCAGTACTTGGTCGCTAGCCCCTACTTGGGCACCAGAATGACTCACCACAAGGTCGTCGCGGTGGATCATCGCCGAACGCGCCTCGTAGCCGAGCACGGTTTCGATCTCGGCCGTCTTCAGGCCAGCGATCCTTACGGCATCGGCGGCATCGTAGGCAACCAGCCCGCGCGCGATCTCGCGGCCCTCGGGCGACAGGATCGCCACCGTGTCGCCGCGCGAGAAATTGCCGCTGACCAGCTTGACGCCCGCCGGCAGCAGCGACTTGCCCGACAGCAGCGCGCCGATGGCGCCGGCATCGACTGTCAGCCGGCCGGCCGGCTCGAGTTGGCCGGCGATCCAGGTCTTGTAACCCTTGACCGGATTGGAACTCGGCCGGAAGAAGGTGGCGCGTTCGCCGCGTTCGATCGCCATCAGCGGCGACAGCCGCGTGCCCGACGTGATGATCATCGCGGTGCCGGCGGCGGTGGCGATCTTGCCGGCATCGAGCTTCGTGCGCATGCCGCCGCGCGACAGTTCGGAAGCGGCCGCACCCGCCATCGCCTCGATATCGGGCGTGATCCGGTCGACCACCGGAATGAATTTGGCATGGGGGTCACGCGCCGGCGGCGCCGTATAGAGCCCGTCGATGTCTGAGAGCAGCACCAGGAGGTCGGCGCCCATCATGGTGGCGACGCGAGCCGCCAGCCGGTCATTGTCGCCGTAGCGGATTTCGGAAGTCGCCACCGTGTCGTTCTCGTTGATGACCGGCACTGCCTTCATCTTCAAGAGTGTCGAGATCGTCGCCCGCGCATTGAGATAACGGCGGCGCTCCTCGGTGTCGCCGAGCGTCAGCAGGATCTGGCCCGATTTCAGGCTGCCCTTGCCGAGCGCGTCCGACCAGGCGCCGGCCAATGCGATCTGTCCCACGGCTGCCGCCGCCTGGCTCTCCTCCAGTTTCAGGGCTCGCTTGCCGAGGCCAAGGATGGTGCGGCCAAGCGCGATGGCGCCGGAGGAGACGACGAGGATTTCAGCGCCGCCCTGCGCAAGCACCGCAATATCGTCGGCAAGCGAGGCCAGCCAGTCGCGCTTCAGGCCTGACGTTCGGTCGACGAGCAGCGCCGAGCCGATCTTGACGGTGATGCGCCGATATTTTTTCAGCGACTGCATGGCCTACTTGTCCCAGCGCGTCTCGACCGGGGTAGCCGTCCGCGCACGCGCCTCGCCCACCACCGACATCAGCGCCCGCAGCACCGCCTCGACGCCTTCGCCGGTGACCGCCGACAACAGCATCGGTGCTCGGCCGGCGGCGCGCTTCAGCGAGGCGACTTTCTTCTTGCGCGCATCGGCGTCGAGCGTGTCGACCTGGGAAAGTGCCACGATCTCGACCTTGTCGGTCAGGCCGTTGCCATAGGCCTCAAGTTCCGCGCGCACGGTCTTGTAGGCTTTGCCCGGATTTTCCTCCTGCGCCGAAACCAGATGCAGCAGCACGCGCGTGCGCTCGACATGGCCAAGAAAGCGATCGCCAATGCCGACGCCCTCATGCGCGCCTTCGATGAGACCCGGAATGTCGGCGATGACGAACTCGCGCGCGTCGATCCGGGCGACGCCGAGGCCGGGATGCAGCGTCGTGAACGGATAGTCGGCGATCTTCGGCTTGGCCGCGGTGACCGCCGCCAGGAATGTCGACTTGCCGGCATTGGGCAGCCCGACCAGCCCGGCATCGGCGATCAGCTTCAGCCGCAGCCAGATGTTGAGCTCCTGCCCCGGCAGGCCGGGATTGGCGCGGCGCGGCGCCTGGTTGGTCGAGGTCTTGAAATGTTGGTTGCCGAAACCGCCATTTCCGCCCTTGGCCAGCAGAAAGCGCTGGCCGACCACGGTCAGATCGCAGATCAGCGTCTCGTTGTCCTCTTCGAACACCTGCGTTCCCGCCGGCACCTTCAGCGTGACATCGGCGCCCTTGGCACCGGTCATGTTGCGGCCCATGCCGTGGACGCCGGTCTTGGCCTTGAAATGCTGCTGGTAGCGGTAATCGATCAGCGTGTTCAGCCCGTTGACCGCCTCCAGCCAGACATCGCCGCCACGACCGCCATCACCGCCATCCGGCCCGCCGAACTCGATGAACTTTTCGCGCCGGAACGACACCGAACCGGCGCCACCGTCACCGGAGCGGATGTAGACCTTGGCTTGATCGAGAAATTTCATGGGATTGTACAGTTTCTACTAGTGGCCTTGCGGCATTGCTCTAAACCTTGGCCCTTGCTCTAAACCAAGGCGCGGCGAAGGGCGAGGCCGTTTTGTGACAATGGCCGCGTGGGATCGGCCGGAGAGATGCCGGAATGAAGCTTGTAACTTACAACATCCAGTACGGCATCGGCCTCGACGGGCAATACGATGTCGGGCGCATCGCTGATGCCGTGCGCGGCGCCGACGTGATCGCTTTGCAGGAGGTGACCCGCAACAATCCCAGGAATAGCGGCCGCGACATGGTCGCCGAGATCGGCGAGGCGCTGCCCGACTACTTCGCCGTCTATGGCAGCAATTTCGAGGCCAATATCGGTTCGCACATCGACAATGGCCGCGCCATCACGAAAACCTTCCAGCTCGGCAACATGGTGCTGTCGAAAACGCCTATTCATCTGTCGCGCAACCTGCTTTTGCCGCGCAGCCGCAGCTTCGAGATGATGAACTTCCAGCGTGGCGCGCTGGAAGCGCTGATCGAGACGCCGCTTGGTTTCATCCGCTTCTATTCCATCCATCTCGATCACCGCAGCCCCGTCGAACGCGCCAGCCAGATCCAGTTCTTGCGCCAACGCATGCTGAACTACGCGCTCGAAGGCGGCGCGCTGTCCGGCGTCGCCGAGATCGGCCTGCCGGAACTGCCGCATCCCGAAGCCTTTGTCGGCATGGGCGATTTCAACATGCTGGCCGGTTCACCCGAATATGTCGAACTCGCCGGCCGGCCGGACCATGAATTCGGCATGCCGCTGACCGCCGACTTCGCCGTCGATGCCGCCTTGCGCCTGAACGCCACCGGCGACGATCTCATCAGCTGGGTCGACCCGAAACAACCCACCGACCCCAGCCGCCACAAGCGCATCGACTATATCTTCACAAGCGCTTCGCTTGCCAAATCCCTGAAGCGCCTGTGGGTCGACCGGAAAGCTGACGGTTCGGACCACCTGCCGGTGTGGGTCGAACTGGGCTGATGGCCTTTCATCCGGCAGTGTTTTCACGTTCGACGATCGCCATCATGATCGTATCGCGGTATTCCCCGTCGATATGGACGGCGTCGCGCTGCACGCCCTCCCTGACAAACCCGACCTTGTCGTAAAGAGAGATGGCGCGAGCATTGTCGGAATGCACGGAAAGCTCGACGCGGATAAAGCCGGTCTTGCGCGCCTGTGCCAAGGTCGCATTGATGAGCCGCAGTCCGAGGCCACGCCCCCGATAGGAAGGAATGATCCCCATTCCGAGGGAGCCGCGATGCGCATGGATGAGCCGATCGTGACGTGAGATGTCGCACCAGCCGACGACCTCGCCACGAACAACGGCCACGAACCCCGGATCGCCTCTCCCGATACGGTCCATTGCGAAACTTCTGACTTGATCCAGCGGTGGCGCCTCTAGGAAGGACAGGTACTTTCGCTCACGCGCTACGACATCGAGCGCGCGATGAAAGCTTTCGATATCCCCGGGCGTCATTGACCGTCGTCACACATCAAAAATGTACCCAGTTCCGCAGGCTGGTCCAGGTCTTGCGATCGAGCCGGTAGCGCTCGACGGGAACCTGGCCGGCGACGATCGAATTCAGCATGCCCTGGCCGGCATATTGGAACCCGCATTTGTGGATGACGCGGCGCGAGGCCGGATTGATGACCCGCGTCGAGGCCTGCAGCACCTGGATCGACGTCCTCTGGAAGGCGAGATCGACCAGCGCATGGGCTGCTTCCGTCGCATAGCCCTTCTTCCAGTAAGGCTCGCCGATCCAGTAGCCGAGTTCCAGCCCGCGTTCGGTGGTGTTGAGACCGGCACAGCCGACGAACGTGTCGGTTCCGGCCAGCGTCAGGGCATAGGCGATGCCGGCCCGGCGCGACCTGGTCATGGCGAGGAAGGAGCGCGCCTCGGCCTCGCCATAGGGGTGCGGCATGCGTGCCAGCATTTCGGCGACATGACGGTTGTCGGCAAGTTCGACCAGTTGCGCGACATCGCCTTCATGGGGCGCCCGCATCACCAGCCGCTCGGTGACCAGCACCGGGCAGTCTATCGCGTAACTTCCGTCTTCTGAGTCTTCCGCTTCGGCAACCATTTGAAAGTCCTCCAGGCACAAGAAAAAGGGGAGATGGAAACCCATCTCCCCTGATCCTTTTCCTGGCTTTGCCAGACACCGGTTCCCGAGATGGGCGCCGGTGTTCTAGTGCGGAACCGGCTACTCCGCGGCTTTGGCAATCGGGTTGACCGATACGTAGGTTCGGCCGTTGGCTTTTTTGTTGAACGTCACGGCGCCGGTCTCGAGCGCAAAAAGCGTATGGTCCGTGCCCATGCCGACATTGACGCCGGGATGCCACGTGGTGCCGCGTTGACGAATGATGATGTTGCCCGGGATGACGGCTTCGCCGCCGAACTTCTTCACGCCCAGACGCTTGGAATGCGAGTCGCGACCGTTGCGCGACGAGCCGCCAGCTTTCTTGTGTGCCATCTAACTAACTCCGTTGCGCCGCAAGGCGCCTAAAAGGCCTTATGAACGCGTTCGCGTTCCGTTTCAAGTCCGATCCGGCGACCCAATCGCCAGAAAATTACTTCGCAGCCAATTCCTTGGCCTGCTCGCGCCAGTCCTTGATCTGGTCGGCGCTGAAGGACATGTGCTCGTCGATCTTGGCGACATCCTTGTCGGTCAGCTTGGCGAGCTGCGCGAAGGTGATGATGCCCTGCTCGTTCAGGTCCTTGGCTGCGACCGGGCCGATGCCCTTGATCACGGTCAGATCGTCCGGCTCACCCTTCGGCGCCTTGAACAGCGGCGCTGCCGCGGTCTCGGCTGCCTTTGTCTCGGCTGCCTTGGCCTTGGGCTCCTTCTTCGGCGCGGCTTCCGCCTGCACCTCGGTGGCGGCCTCGGCCTTCACCTTCTTCGGCGCCTTGACCGATGCCGTCTTCGTCGGCTTGGCGCCACCCAGCAGGATCTCGGAGATCCGCACGGTGGTCAAAAGCTGGCGATGGCCGATCTTGCGGCGCGAATTCTGCCGGCGGCGCTTCTTGAAGGCGATGACGGTGCGGTTCTTGCCCTGTTCGACGACTTCGGCGGTGACCACCGCGCCGTCGACGAACGGCGCGCCAAACGTGACATTCTCGCCTTCGCCATGTGCGAGGACGTGGCCGATCTCGACCATATCGCCGACATTGGCTTCAACTTTTTCGATCTTCAGGAGATCGTTGGCGGCAACGCGATACTGCTTGCCACCCGTTTTAATGACTGCGAACATTTTTTGCCTTTCGCTGTTCGGTCGGCCTTGATGAACCGCCTGAGGCAGTTCAGCCGTCTTTTTGTCAGTCTGCGGGTTCAAAAAACAAGCGGCGTGGAAGAACCCTCCACGCCGATTGCGCGCTGTCCCTAACCGAAGGTTGGGGGCGAGTCAAGGCAAACCAGCCGCGCCGTTTCCGAGACCGTCATTGGCGGGCACGGACCGGCTGTGCCGACATGCCCACGGCGTTGCCCCCGCCTGGGCTGAGGATGGGTGACTGGTCGGCAATCCGCCTCGGGTCTCGCTGTACCCCACCAGCCCGTGAATCCGCCGCTTGCCAAGCAAGCCAAATAACTGACGGATTGGCCTTGTAACCTGCCCGTTCAGCCGTTATCTAGTGCGCCGCGCCGGCAACGGACGACCATGACCGCGGAGAGGTGGCAGAGTGGTCGAATGCACCGCACTCGAAATGCGGCATGGGTGCAAGCCCATCGGGGGTTCGAATCCCTCCCTCTCCGCCATTTAGCTTCCATAAAAATCCTTTCCTTTCAAAAGCTTCCTTGTTGCGCTTGACCAGCACGAAGCGAAACATATCTTAGACTGTGTAACAAACTGTGTAACATTAGAGAAAGATAATGCGACGTTCCGCAGCGCCAAAGCCGCATAAACGTGAAGGCATCTGGTATCTCGTCCGCAGGGTGCCGAAGGAATTCGCGGCGTTTGATCGCCGCTGCCTAGTACGCATTTCCACGGGCGTCGCCGTGGCTGACGATCCCCGCGGTGTACGGGCGCGAGATGCAGTGCAAAGCCTCGGCGCGGGGCTGGAGGCGTATTGGCGTAGACTGCGGGAAGGCCAATCCGCCGAGGCGGGGCTGCGTTTCGAAGCCGCGAGGAAGCGCGCGCGGTCATTTGGATTGGCCTATCGCACTAACGAGGAACTAGCAGCGGGGCCGCTCGACGAACTCATGGCCCGTATCAAGCTGCTCCTCGACAAAAAATCGATCGAGGACGCGCAGGACGTCTCGGCCGTCATGGGTGGGGAGAAGCGGCCAGCGGTCCGCCTGAGCGGTCTTATCAAGGAATTCGAGACGATCGAGCAACAGAACTTGCTGACCATGTCGCCCAACCAAATCAAGAAATGGCGTAACCCCAAAAAGCGCGCAGTTGCCAATCTGGTTGGAGTCATTGGCGACAAGGAGATCGCAAGCCTCACTCGGGACGACGCAATCGCGTTCCGCGAGTGGTGGCAAAAGCGGATCGTTGAGGATGGACTTGATATCGGTACGGCCAACAAGGACATCGGCCATGTTTCGAAAATGCTGCGCGTCGTCGATCTGACTCACCAGCTCAAGCTGGAGCCGGTTTTTCGAAACCTGCGTCTTTCCGGCGCCGTCCCCGGGCAACGCGCTGCGTTCACAGCGGAGTTCATTCAGGAGAAGATACTCGCTGAAGGCGCGCTCGACGGACTCAATGACGAAGCCCGCCATCTAATCTATGTGATTGCCGATACCGGACTCAGGCTTTCTGAAGCGGCAAACCTCACCACCGAAACAATCCACCTCGATCGAGAAATCCCGCATGTGCGGGTGCGCCCCAATGGCCGTCGCTTGAAGACCGGTCATTCAGCCCGTGACATTCCCTTGGTTGGCGGCGCACTTGCAGCCATCAAGCTCCATCCGGACGGCTTTCCTCGTTATCGCGACAAGGCCGCGTCACTTTCAGCGCTCGTCAACAAGGTGCTCGCCAGCAAGGAACTTCTGCCGACTTCCGAGCATAGTCTTTATAGCCTGCGACACACTTTCGAGGACCGGCTGACGGCAGTTGAGGCGCCGGAGAAGGTAATTGCTTCTCTGATGGGCCACAAATGGATCCGGCCCAAATACGGCGCGGGACCTTCGTTAGCGCAAAAGCGCGAGTGGCTCCAAAAAATCGCTTTTACCCCGCCCGGGCGAATGTGATTGCGGCGCCATCCAGGCCTTGAGAACCAACCTCACGGCTCCAGCTGTCCGAGCCATTTAGGTTGAGCGTGGCCAGCACGCGCTGCGCTCGCTCGCGATTTCCGAGCTTCCGCCGCATTTGTTCGACCTCGTATTCCAGCCTTTCGAAGGTCGGTATATAGGCATCTCCATGCCGGATGACCAAGTAGGCGGCAACAGCTAGACACCATTCTAGCTCCGTGGCCGATGGATCGGAAAAAGGGGCGACGCCATACCAAGACGAGCAACGCCTCTCGAGGGCTTCCGAACTAGGCAAACGGCCAGCATGTGGCATGGGAAAGAAACCTATGCCTGATCGACGAACCTAAAGTGCTCACGAAGCTTGACCGGTACGCGGGCCATCGGAGGGTTCTGCCTAAAACCGCCAAAAATTTTGAAACACCCATTCATCCGGCTCGAATTCAAAGGGATCGGCGATTTTTGGGTTATGGCTTGCAAGCATAGTTCAGCCCAGACAAGAACGCCTGATATCTTGTCGTGCACTGTCACCCTGCCAAATATGGTGCCGGCGACAACGGCAGTTTGGCGAGCAGAAGAATTCCCGAGACTGAGACGTTCTACGGCTTGGCCCATGTTCGCGCTCCTCCTCGATTGGAGACAGGATGGGCCATATGGAAGCGAATAAAAGGAGGTTGGTGACGAGTCTCGGTAGTGGAGTAGAAACGGGTGGAAAAGCTTGCGCTATTCGCCATCGGCGCCGCTAAGCGCATTTGAGAGAAGGGGCAGCGATCGCCAAGAGATGACGTCCGATCGCAAGCCGGCTAGAAATGCGACAGTGACGCGCCTTTTTTGGCACGACCTTAGCACCCGATCGGGCCTCAGCTGGTCGTCGTTGCGCAGCCGATCGGGTGCGATTTTTATAAAGCTCTCTTGGCTTTAGCTTTGAGAGCCCGTCATCGAGACAAATGCAAGGGAACGGTCCGCCCCCTGGGGACATTCGACATGCCGTGGCAGCTTCCTATGGTGAGCCAGCGCATTCCGATACACGTTTTCCGCGCTCTACCGTTGCTCCAGCACCTGTGCTGAGGCTGAGCGCTTGATCAGGACCCGACCGCTGCTGTTGCGGGATGGTGACTGGGTTGAGGTCGCGAAGACCTTGACCGCGGGTACGTTGTTCATCCCGATGAGCGCTGAGCCGAGAAGCAGCCAAGAACGCTTCCCGTAATCGAATCCTACGGGAACCGCGAAACCAGCGTCCAAAGGACGCAATTCTCCGACGTCGTTCACTCAAGCTCATCTCGCAACTTGAACGCTTGTATGAAGCCGCTGCATGTGCGCCGGTGGACCGGATTGCTGCTATCCAAACCACGTGCTCAGTTTCGCCCCCGTAATAACTCTACCGTCCGAAACGGCTTTCGCGCGTCAGGTCCACCCCACATGAAAGTTCCGCGAGCAGCACGGACGGAGAGGCCGGTCACAACTCCTTCGCGTGCTCTTTTACTACCGAATCAAGTGCCAAATGGAGAGGCACTGCCTTAGAGAACAGGAAGCCCTGCGCGGTTCTGCAGCCAAGCTTGTACAGAGTTTGCCGATCTGCCTCTGTTTCAACGCCCTCGGCCATGACCTCGATCCCGAGCGTCCTACCAAGATCAATCACCGCTTTGACAAGCAGCCGATTCTCCCGGGACTTGGCTAAGCCGCGAACGAAGCCCTGATCTATTTTCACCTTCCTGATCCGACTGTCCTTGAGCGATGCCAACGTCGAAAAACCGGTGCCGAAGTCATCGAGCGCGATAGAAATGCCAGCATGTGAAAGCCGGGCGAGCTTTTCATCCACTCTGTCCGGATCCACTGGGGCTTCTTCGGTAATCTCGATGTCGAACATCGTTGCAGGGAGGTCTTTTGCCGCCAGACCATTAAGAATCATCTCGTCAATATCGCCAGCTTCCAACTCGCACGGTGAAACATTCATCGCCACACGAACATCACGACGGTCAGCTTTGACCAAGCCCTCGATAAGAGCGCAACAGTCGGCGAATACCGTTTGAGTTAGCAGCTGAAGCATTCCAGTTTCGCGTGCCGCTGTCATGATCTCGGGCGGAGAAATGGGACCGTGAAGCGGGTGAGACCATCTTAGCAAGGCTTCAAAACTGACGACGGCTTCAGTTTCGAGTCTTACGATTGGCTGAAACCAAGCGACCAAGCTTCTCATCGTTATCGCCGAATGAAGATCGCGTTCGATTGACTGGCGGCGTTGCAACTCCCGGGCTAGCTCGGCATCGAACAGACAAAATTCATTCCTGCCGCGGCGCTTAGCTGTGTAAAGGGCGATGTCGGCCCGCAACAACATTTCCGTTAGTCCGGGGTTTTCAGCCAAGTAGATTCCTATAGACGCTCCAATGCGGACTGATGCGATCCCAGGATAGGGGCGAGCAAGCTTGGCTATGAGATTGGACGCGAGATTGGTGGGAGAAGGAGAATTCTTTCGCGAAGAAAAAACCAGCACGAATTCATCCCCACCGATGCGGGCGAGCGTTGAGCCCTCCGGTGCTTCTTCCTCTATTCGGCGGGCGATCCTGGCAAGCAGCTCGTCACCCGTTCTGTGACCGTAGGTATCGTTGACAGATTTGAACCCGTCCAGATCAATCAGCATGGCCACAAAGGGTCCATCGGTGTTCTCAAACTGATCGATTGCATGTTCGAGGCCCCGCCTGTTGAGGAGCGCGGTAAGATGGTCCTCCCTGGAATTGCGCTCCATTTCCGCGGCAAGCCGCTCGGCTTGATGTCTCAGGCGGCTCGCGTCACGGAAGCGCGCTTGTCCAACGAACGAGGATCGAACCAGGCCGCCCTCGAAAAGCAGGACGGCAAAAGCCAGAATGTAGTTTTCCGGGGCTCCCTTCGTCAGCAAACATGCGGCGGCAATGAGGAGTGGCGGTGTGATGAAGCATATCGCTGCCGCAGCATATGAGCTGCCGTACGTGACCGCGCCAGCTGAAATGCCCGCCAGAATTATTAGATGCAGCGATGCTTGAGACGTCGTGTATCCAGCCGTTAGGACGGCAAGGAATGACCAGGTGAATCCCGCCAGAAGAGCAAGCCTGCCAAACCAGCGAAGCCGCAGCCAAACCCGTGTCAGATCATCCTGGACTCCGGGTTCCTTCAGCTGATGACGGGCGAGTGCAAGGCGGGCGGCATTTATCGCATTAACGACCGAAAACCAGGCCGCGCCAGCAAGACCGTTCCCGGAAAGGGCCTGCACGGTCAAAATCAGCCCGGACAGCACAATGCTTATCGGCATTGAGACGAAAAGGCCTGCCCTCAGATCAGCGAGCTGGTCCTGAAGGATTCTCGCCTCCAGCGGATCTTCTTTTTCCAAGGCTGGACGGGTCAGCTTGCTTACTCCTGCTTGTCCGCAGCCTATGCAGCCCCCCTGAAGGACGGGTTAATTCTTCAATCGGAGATCAGCGTCGGGGAGCAGGATTACTCCGGTGCATCATGCACTCTCTCATCGCTCGCCCAGCACGCGCAAAAATGCGACTGCTGGTGCAGTATCACCGCTGGAGCTCCGCCGAAATCCCATGCCGGACAAGGGGAACATGTTGGGCAAAGCGAAGCCCCAGATGCCTTGCAAGCCGTGCCGCCAGGTGGTCTCTGGAGTAGAGTCCAACCAATATGTTCGTTGCATGGTAGAGCGGCGCCGCCGACAGGCGCAGCCGCCTTTCGTATATATGCAGCATGTCGGGGTCGCCAACATTGCGGCCGTCGCGGCACGCAGTCATGATTCCACGGGCGAGTTGCTTCTGGCTGCTGAGACCGATGTTGAATCCGTGAGCGGTCACCGGGTGCATGCCGATGGCAGCGTCGCCGATGAGTGCGGCGCTCGGCGCCCGGAATTTGTGCGCCCAGGTCGTGACCAGCGGATAGGTGTGGCGCTTGCTTGCCAAGGTCATTTTTCCAAGGCGCCCTCGACACCGTTTCGTCAACTCCGACAGGAACAAATCATCATCGAAGGCAAGCAGTCTATAGGCCTCGTTTGAGCGCAATGTGAGCAGCAGCGACGACATGCCCTCCGCGAGGGGCAATATCGCTATCGTCTGATGGTGATCGAACCATTCGATGGCGATCTGGTGGTGGGCGCGCTCGTGCCTCACTCGGCAAATCAGCATCGAGTGGCCAAGCCGGTTGATATCGGCGCCGATGCCTAGCAGATCACGCGTGGCGGACAAACGCGAATCCGCGGCAACAACCAGCCGAGCAGTTAAACGCGCGCCATTAGAGAGCGTTACGACTGCTCCTTCTTGGCTGTTTGTTGCATCGACGACCGAGTGGCCGCACAACAGCCGGGCGCGATCCTGCAAGCGGACGATTTTGAACAGCGCCTCGCGGATCCGGCAATTTGGAACCAAAACCCCCAGCGGTTCTCCAGAGTTGCTGGGAGGATCGAAACGAAGAGCGAATGCGCTCGAGCCGTTGAGCACGCGCGCGCCTTGAAGTGCTGATTTGTCCGAAGCCGGGATGACATCCCAGGCGCCGAGCTCGCGAAGGGTTCTGATCGAAGCGTTGGTCAGCGCGATTTCGCGACCATCGAAAGCCGGATTCGCCAGACTATCGAATGTGTTCTGTTCAACAACTGCCACCTTGAGTTCGCTTTGGGCAAGCGACGCAGCGAACGAAAGGCCGACCGGGCCGGCTCCAACGACAACGATGTCAAAATTATCGTCAGAGCCCATCAGCGTGCCGCCATCCGGTCGCCTATCCTCGTGTAACGGTGGAACTGAGCCGAGTGACATGAGCTCCGTGCCCGCCGCATTGCCTAAAGGCGCTGGGCCGGGAGATTCGCATCGATCGGCAACGAAGCACTCAAAGCGCTCAGAGGTGGATGCGGCTAACCGATCCCGCCCTTTCGCCGCGCAGCCGCGCAGATCGCCGCCAGCAAGCGAGACACTCGCGACGCTGGTCAGCGACGGCCGCGCCGCATCGATCGCCACATTCCACCTGGAACCCTTGCGCATACTACTCACGCTCCACGACGTCGAAGCGGGCTCTCTTGCGAGGGTGAGGGTATCGAACGTAGCGCTCTCTCTCGTCATCCCAGCCAAGGTAGCGGAAACTTTTATCCACGACCGCGCATATCTCATCAAGAACCTGCTGCATGGCTTCGATGTCGATGTCCTTGCAATTCAGTCGCCGATAGAGCAAAGCCCACGCGGCGACATAGTCGTCGAAATAGCGCGCGTCACTCGAACCAATGATCAACTTCGGACGGTTGATCGATTTCGAAAACGCACGTCCCAACCCCGATGATGCTCCGCAGCACGTTGACATCACGAGGATCTTCGGCGCTGGATGCGAGCCCTGGAACATTTTTACGAAGTCAGCCCAAAGAAGGCCACTTCGCCCACTGGACGAAGCGATCCCGTCACCATTGCCGTGCCCGGCGATGTGAAGCACGTCGCACTCCGCCTCCATCGCTCGTACTACAGCCTCACCAAATTTCGTTCGGTTCAACGCCATTTGGAGCTCCGCGCGGATGTTGACAGCCTTTAACAAGTGCTGCACGATCGGTCCCTCTTGCCTGTCGGCGAAGTAGTCATTTGCATTGTGGCAGTCGATGATGTGTACGGTGTTCATGGTACTCCAGCCGCTTGTTCGTTCATCGTCGTGACGAGCGGACACCACGCGCGCGGAACCGCGTGACGTGCGCTGGGTTCCGGTACCGTCGCATAGCCTCAAGGCGCGGGCCGGGAATCGGGATGGATCGGCAACGACGCACACAACCCATCAAAGGCGAAAGCTGTTGATCGGCCCCCTGTCCGCGCAAGCCACGCGGATGGTCAGCCAGCAAGCGAGATACACACGACGCCGGTCAGCTAATGGCTGCGCCGTAAGCACAAGGCATGGCCGACCACACGACAGAAAACCCAGAACCGTGAAGGTGCTGATAATGACGACCAATCTTTCCGTAAGTCATGCATTTCTCCGTCGAAGACTGGTCAATAGACCACGCCGATGAGTATGACCCTGATCTGGATCAGCCAGACATGACCAATCGGCACTGGCGGTTCACGGTCAGGTGATCGACCGTGACGTTCCACTTTGGAACCCGTGCGCACATTGCCAAGCTCTCGTCCGGCCACGCGAGGTACTCTCGTGGCATCACACGCCTCATACTGGGTGCAATGGGAGGCAGTCCTTCGCACGACAGAGGCTTTTCACAAATGTAGTGTGCAGCTTAGGTCAAGATGGTCATGGAGCATGGAGCATGGAGCATGGAGCATGGAGCATGGACAGCTTGTTCCCGACCGAGCCGGCTCGACTGACGAGCGCGATCCGCGCATCTTATGCACAGCGGATTGAAATCAGCGTTCCGGTTTGTCGTCCCGATCAATTAGTATCCGCTCGGCGGCTCCGTCGAGATCTTCGTATTGACCGCTTCGCAATGCCCAGACGAAGCCGGACACACCCAGTGCACCCAGAAAAAGGGCCACTGGTATGAGATAGAGCAACGTCGTCACGAGGATTATGCCGAATAGCTGACTGCGGAGCGTCCGACTTTTTGAATAACTTGCAGCGTCGCATTCGCCCCGAAGCCGTGCAAGCGCAATGCGTTTCCAATAACAAGCACCGATGAGGCAGACATGGCAATCGCCGCTAACAAAGGCGTGGCGTGGCCCAGGATGGCGATCGGCACGGCGACGGCATTGTAGACGATCGCAATCGCGATGTTCTGGCGGATCAGGTGTCCCGCCTTGCGCGAGACGTCCAGCGCGAGAGGCACTGCCAGAAGGCTTTCGCGCAGGAATACGAAGTCGGCGGCATTGCGGCCAATGTCGGCGGCGGTGGCCGGAGCGATCGAGACATGCGCCGCGCTCAGCGCCGGCGTGTCGTTGAGGCCGTCGCCAACCATCAGAACCTTGTGTCCGTCTTTCGCCAGGGTCTCGATGCGCTCGACCTTGCCCGACGGCAGCAGGCACGGAACGAAGTCCTCGACACCCAGCATTCTTGCAACTTCACCGCAGGCACCTGCGGTATCGCCCGACAGCATTTGCATCGACACCCCAGTATCGTTCAATCGCTTGATCGCCGCCGCCGCGTCGGCGCGCAGCGCATCCTCGAAATCGAAGGTCGCGACAATGAACCCGTCTTTTGTCAGCACCGTTCCGCCATAGCCATGGTTGCCTTCACCACCGGTCCGGGCCTTCCATCCAGCCCATCCGCGTCGACCCAGCCGCCAGATGCTTCCGGCGACAGTGGCTTCGATCCCGAACCCCGGATGCTCTGTGACGGCATCGAATTTGTGTTGCCCGCCAGGAGCGGCAAAGCCGGTTATGGCCTTTGAAAACGGGTGACGCGAGTGCGCGGCCATGTCTGCCGCGATTGCCAGCATGGCCGGATCGATCGACGATGCATTGAGGAGCCGGGGTTGTCCGAGCGTGAGCGTTCCGGTCTTGTCGAACACTGCGTTATCAATCGTCGCCAGGCGCTCCATGGCCGAACCGTCCTTGACCATGATGCCGTTCTCGAACAGACGCCGCGCGGCGACCACCTGAACGATCGGTACGGCGAGGCCGAGCGCGCACGGGCAGGTGATGATCAGAACGGCAATGGCGATCGTCATCGCCCGGTGCCAGTCGCCCGTCGCCGCCATCCAACCCAGGAATGTCACGAAGGCGGTGAGATGAACCACGGGCGCGTAGAGTGCCGACACGCGATCAGCGATGCGGCGATAGTGCGCGCGACCGCCCTCTGCGGCTTCCATCAGCCGAACCATTTCGGCGAGGAACGAATCCTTCGCGGCGGCGGTCGCCTCGATCGTCAGCGGGCCGGTAAGATTGAGCACGCCGGCCTGCACGGCTTCGCCCGGCGCCACGTTTTTCGGCGCGCTTTCGCCTGAGGCCAGCGAGCAGTCGAGATCAGACGCTCCGTGGATGATCTTGCCGTCGACGGGGATCCTTTCACCGGCCGCGATCAGCAGCTGCATCCCCGGTTCGATCTCGCCAACCGGCAGATAGTCGCGCGCGCCATCGCCGCGCAGCACCATGGCGCCGCGTGCGGCCAGCTGCGACAGGCCTTTCACCGCGGTGCGGGCACGTTCGCGCATCACGTGATCCAGCGTCCTGCCGATCAAAAGGAAAAAAAGCAGCGAAACCGACGCGTCGAAATAGGCGTGGTCGCCATGGTTGATCGTCTCATAGAGGCTCATGGCGTAAGCGAGCGACACTCCGACCGCGATCGGCACGTCCATGTTCATGCGGCCGTGGCGCAGTGCATTCCAGGCCGAGCGGAAGAAGATGCCGCCGGCGAAGGCGAGCGCTGGGATGGCGATCAATGCGGAGACCCAGTGAAACAGGTCGCGGGTAGCCCCTTCGGCCCCGGACCAGACAGAGACCGAAAGCAGCATGATATTGCCCGCCGCGAACCCGGCAACCGCGACGGCGCGGATCAACTCCGAAAGCGTCCTGTCCTTTTCATCAATCTCGGGGGCGAAGAGATGCGCCTGGTAGCCGAGCCGTCCAAGCGCGGCGACGAACGGTGGAACCTCGTCGCCACGCCAGCGGACCGAGACCCGTTTCGTCGACAGGTTGACGCGGGCGCTCTCGACGCGATCGAGCGTTCCCAACGCCGTCTCGATCGTCTGGATACAAGCTGCGCAATGAACGCTCGGCACCGAAAGATCGGTTTGGCGGAGATCATCTCCAAGCGATCGGCTCGCCAGCCTGATCTCTTGACTAGACGGCAGGACCGACGTGGTGCTGCCCAGATCAAGCGCCATTTCGGCGCCCGGTGCACAACAACTCATTTCAGCGCTCCATGGGAAATCATGATCCTGCGGACTTCGCGGTAGGGCTCGGCCAGACCGGCGTCAGCGTCGACTTCGACGATCCAGACGCCATCCTTCGGCATGTGCTGGGCTGCGAATTCCTGGCCGGAGGCGAGGGCGAGGTTGACCGCCTTGTCCTCTTTCTCGTAGGCGGGATGGCGAAACAGCACCTTGACGCCATGCAAGGCAATCGGCTTGCCGACGGCGTCGGTAAGGCTATAGCGGACCTCGCCCCATGCGATGGTCAGCTTGCCGGTCCAGCCGAGCGCTGCCTGCGCCCGCCCCTCCTCGGCCTTCTTGTTGAACTGCTGGCTCGCCACATAGGTGTTTTCGACGACAAGGCCGGTCCAGCTCGTGTTGGCGAGCGTTGCCATCGTCAGATTGACCGCGATGACCACCCCGAAAAAGGCTAGGATGATGGCCAGCATGTGCCTGCCGGTGAATACGCGGGGTTTTTCAGCGTTAGCGGTCATCTGGCAGTCTCCGGCGCGTTGAAGGTGGCGGTGTATTCGTCCGCCTCGAAGCTCGCCTTGTCCTCGACACGGAACTTGAAGGTCTGCGCTGTGCCCTGGATTTGATCCGCCGGCTGGCGCACGAAGACCTTCAGCATTTTCAGGCGGTCGGGTTCGACCGGAATGGCAAAAGAACGGCCTTCCGGGATGTCGTCGCCGACCACGCTCATCTCGGCGCCCTGCAAGCCTTGAATCGCGACAACGATCGTCCTTGGCTCGGGGATCATGTTGAGCAGCTTGACGGTGTAGCCGTTGCGGATCGAGCCGTCGGACAGCGTGACAAATTGCGGATTGCGATCATGCAGCACGTTGACTTCGAGCCGATCGCGCGTCAGCAGCGAATAGAGCAGACCCAGGCCGATCAGCGACCAGATACCCATGTAGACGTAGGTGCGTGGCCGAAAGATCTTGCGGATATGGAAATGCGCCACCTTGTCGGAGAACAGGCCATCAGCGGTCCTGACCTGCGACGGGTTGACTGAACTGGAGCCGCCCGCGGTCGCCAGCATCATGTTGGCGTTGTAGTCGGACAGTGTCGCATAGGAGATCAGCCCGCGCTCCTTGCCGAGCTTGTCCATGACCCCGTCGCAGGCGTCTATGCACAGCGCGCAGGTGATGCATTCCATCTGCTGGCCATCGCGGATGTCGATCCCCATCGGGCAGACCGCGACGCAGGCATTGCAGTCGACGCAGTCACCGACCGGCAGCCCTGCGGCAAGGACCTTCTTGGCGTGGCGAGAACGCGGTTCGCCGCGCCAGTCATTGTAGGTGACGGTGAGAGAACTTTCGTCGAGCATCGCTGCCTGGATGCGCGGCCATGGGCACATGTAGGTGCAGACCTGCTCGCGCATCAGACCGCCGAACGTGTAGGTGGTAGCCGTCAGCACGGCGACAGTGATGTAGGCGACGGGTGGCGCGGTGCCGGTGAAGAGTTCGCCAACCAGCGTCGGCGCATCGGCAAAATAGAAAATCCAGGCGCCGCCGGTCGCCGCACCGATGACCAGCCAGACGGCGTGCTTCGATAAGCGCAGCATCAGCTTGCGGGCGGTCCAGGGGCCTGCATCGAGTTTCATGCGAGCGTTACGGTCGCCCTCTATCGCACGTTCGACGACGAGGAACAGATCGACCCACACCGTCTGAGGGCATGCATAGCCGCACCAGGCACGGCCGACAGTCGAGGTGATCAGGAAAAGACCGACGCCCGCCATGACCAGGAGGCCGGCCACATAGAAGAATTCCTGGGGCCATATCTCGATGAAGAAGAAGTAGAAGCGCCGGTTCGCGAGATCGAGCAGGACTGCCTGGTCCGGGGCAAATGGACCGCGAGCCCAAGGCAGCCACGCAGCCAGGTAATAGATGCCAAGTGTGATCGTCATCACCAGCCATTTGAAGCGACGAAAGTTGCCCGAGGCGCGCTTCGGAAAGATCTTTTGACGCGCGGCATAAAGCGGCTTGCGGGTTTTGGCGGAATTGACAGTTTCTGTTTCGAGCCCTGTCAACTGCGTCTTGTCACGCATGTGCAACTCCACTTTCCCAGCCAATGTCAGGGGCACCTGTCGTAAAGCCTCGCCGTAGGATAGCCTTGCCGGGTTGTGCAGATCGCATTAGGGATGGTGTCGAGGCCCGGCTCACGCCGGGCCTCGTCCGCTTGGCAGGGGGGACCGAAGAATAGGACCTTCCATTCCTATTCTCCGCCGCCAAGCGAATGGACATAAACTGCAAGTTCCTTGACCTTGATCTCGCCGAGACGGCCAACCCAGGCCGGCATGACGCCCTGTTTTGGCGCACGGACCTGTGCGGCGATGGCTGTCTCACCGGATCCATAGAGCCAGATCGCATCGGTCAGGTCGGGGGCGCCGAATTCCCTGTTGCCTTTTGCATTGTCGCCGTGACAGGCCACGCAATTCTCGGCAAAGACCTTGGCGCCGGGTTGGATCAGACTTGCATCGCGGACCTTGCCGGAAAGGCTGGCCACGTAGGCGCTGACTTGTGCGATCTGGTCGGCGGTAATGATGTCGCCGAAGGCCGGCATTTCCGACAGGCGCGTGTCCGGATCGGATGCGAAGCGGATGCCGTGCGTAATCGTCTGCTGGATCTGCTCGGCCTTGCCGCCCCACAGCCAGTCGTCGTCGTTGAGATTGGGAAAGCCCTTGGAACCCTGGGCGCCGGAGCCATGACATTGTACGCAATTGACCTTGAAAGCGGCGCCACCGGCGGCGATTGCGAATTCGCGCAGGCCGTCGTCCGCGGCGATTTCCGAGACGCTCTTGGACTCCACCGCCGAGATATATTTGCCCTTGGCGGCCTCAGCCGCGGTCAGCTCGTTCCTGACCTCGTTGCGGCTGGAATAGCCGAGCACACCCGTTGTCGCCGAGTGCAACAGAGGCCATGCTGGATAGGCAATGGTGTAGCCTATCGCCCAGACAATGGTGACGTAAAAAGTGATAACCCACCATCTGGGAAGCGGGTTGTTCAGCTCCCGGATACCATCCCATTCGTGGCCGGTGGTCGAGACGCCAGAGATTTCATCGATATGCTCGTCGCTCATGATCACTCGTCCTCGAGCGGAATGCGGGCCGCTTCGTCGGCCAGCCTTCGGCTGCCGGGGCGTAGGGCAAAGGCGATGCACCCCACGAAGAACAGCGCCATCGCAACCAGGCCCCAGCTGTCGGCAAACGCCCGCATCAAATTGTAGGTCATCAGCGTTCTCCTCAGCGGTAGCCGGCGGCTTCGTCGTAATTTTTGAAGTCGACCAGTGTGCCAAGCATCTGCAGGTAGGCGAGCAGGGCATCCATTTCGGTGACCTGTTGCGGGTTGCCGTCGAAGTCGCCGATCTTGGCTTTTGGGTAACGCGCCTCAAGGCCTGATGTGTCGGCATTGGGATCGGCCTGCGCCGCCAGATCCGCATTGGCGTGGGCGATCATGTCATCGGTGTAAGGGACGGCTACAAGCCTGTTGGCGACCAGATGCGTCGAGAAATCCTTCACGTCGATCGGCGTGTCTTTCAGGAACCCATAGCTCGGCATGATCGATTCCGGCACCACCGAGCGCGGGTCGGTAAGATGCGCGACATGCCATGCATTCGAGTAGCGGTCGCCAACTCTGGCGAGATCCGGCCCGGTGCGCTTCGATCCCCACTGGAAGGGGTGATCGTACATGGACTCGGCAGCCAGGCTGTAGTGGCCATAGCGCTCAACTTCGTCGCGGAACGGCCTGATCATCTGGCTATGACAGAGGTAGCAGCCCTCGCGCATATAGATGTTGCGCCCGACAAGTTCGAGCGGCGAATAGGGGCGCATGCCTTCCACCTTCTCGATCGTGTTGTCGAGATAGAAGAGAGGCGCGATCTCGACGATGCCGCCGACCGTCACCACGAGCAGCGAGCCAACGAGAAGAAGCGTGGCGTTCTTCTCGATGATTGCGTGTTTGTCCATCAAGCCCATTACCTGGCTCCTGATCGCGCAGGTCGGATGGCGACGGGGCTCGGCATCGGCTCCTCCTCGCGCTGGTGGCCGAGGATGGTCCTGGTGATGTTCCAGGCCATGATCAGGGCGCCGGAGAGGTACATGGCGCCGCCGATGGCGCGCAGGACATAGTAGGGGTGCATGGCGGCGACGGTTTCGGCGAAGGAGTAGACCAGGAAGCCCTGCTCGCCATATTCGCGCCACATCAGGCCCTGCATGATGCCGGACACCCACATCACCGCGGCGTAGACGACGATCCCGAGTGTCGCCAGCCAGAAGTGCCAGGTGACGAGCCTCAGCGAGTAGAGCCGTTGACGGTTCCAGAGCTTCGGGACCATGTAGTAGATCGCGCCGAACGAGATCATGCCGACCCAGCCGAGCGCACCCGAATGGACGTGCCCGATGGTCCAGTCGGTATAATGCGACAGCGAATTGACCGCCCGGATCGCCATGATGGGGCCTTCGAAGGTCGACATGCCATAGAAGGCGACGGCCATCACCATCATGCGGATGATCGGATCGGTGCGCAGCTTGTCCCAGGCGCCGGACAGCGTCATCAGGCCGTTGATCATGCCGCCCCAGGACGGCATCCACAGCATGATCGAGAACACCATGCCGAGCGTCTGCGCCCAATCGGGCAAGGCGGTGTAGTGCAGGTGATGCGGCCCGGCCCAGATGTAGAGAAAGATGATAGCCCAGAAATGGACGATCGACAGCCGGTACGAATAGACTGGCCGGTTCGCCTGCTTGGGCACGAAATAATACATCATGCCGAGGAAGCCGGCGGTGAGAAAGAAGCCGACCGCGTTGTGGCCGTACCACCATTGCGTCAAGGCGTCCTGGACCCCTGAAAAGGCGGAGTAGCTCTTGGAGCCCGGGAACGAGACTGGTATGGACAGGTTGTTGACCACATGCAGCATCGCGATGGTCACGATGAACGACAGGTAGAACCAGTTGGCCACGTAGATATGCGGTTCCTTGCGCTTCAGGATCGTGCCAAGGAACAGAATGAGGTAGGCGACCCAGACGATGGTCAGCCAGACATCCACATACCATTCGGGTTCGGCGTACTCGCGGCCCTCGGTGATGCCGAGCAGGTAGCCGGTCGCGGCCATGACGATGAACAGCTGGTAGCCCCAGAAGACGAACCAGGCGAGATCACGGCCGAAGAGGCGCGCGCGGCAGGTGCGCTGCACGACATACAGAGACGTGCAAAGCAGCGCGTTGCCGCCGAAGGCGAAAACGACACCGGATGTGTGCAACGGCCGCAAACGACCGAAATTGAACCAGGGCTGGATGTTGAGATCGGGGTAGGCGAGCTGCAGCGCGATCACCACGCCGACCAGCATGCCGACGACACCCCAGAACACGGTGGCGATCGCGCCGTAGCGGATCGGACCATCCATGTAAGCGGATGGGTCAATCGGAGCTGCTGGCCTGAACTCCGTGTTGCGCAACAGGATCGCAGTGAAACCAGCCACTGCGAAGAACAACACCCACATGTGTCGGCGGAAAGGTTCATCCACGCCGAAGCCGGCGGCCACCAGGGCCGCAAAAGCGAACACGCTTAGAAGGACGATCTCTGTGCCGAATTTCATTGCAGATCCCGATCTCGAATCTGGTGGATGCCAAATCCGCAGCGCACTAATCGCGCAGCCGCCGCCCCCTCGCCCTGATCTATGTCAGGCCGCACGATTTTGTGCGGCGCAATCAGCAGGTGGCGAATGAACGAGGAACGCAGCGCGGGCTCACTCCCTCATGGAAGGCGTTCCCTGGGTTGGGCGGGCGCAGACGCGATCGCTGAGGCGAAAGCTGAGGCTCTGCGCGCGTTGGATGCTATTGCCGATGCCCTGCCAAACGTTGTTCGGATCCCATTGGAAACGAACGCGATCGTTCCGCCGAGCCGTGGCAGATTAAGGACCATGCTTCGCCGGTATGTGCCGAAACACACCTGGCGATTGGTCACGTTCCTATCAAAGCCCGAAAGCTGTTTGTCTCGACAACCGTGACGCCGCTTCGTCGAAGGCGCGGCGACATCGCATTAAAAGGCAAACACGGCCCGCCCCGGAGTCATGCGACATGGCCTCGCCGCTTAGGGCCGCTCGCGTCCGCCGCCACAGCGCTTCTCCAGACGGCTTATGCTGTCCACCGTCACATGGCGTGCGTTCTCAATCCGAATCACCCCGTCAGCCCGCAATCGCGTCAGTTGGCGGCTCACGGTCTCGCTGGTGATTCCAAGGAAATCAGACATTTCGGCACGCGTCAGCGGCAGATCGAAGGAGGCCGACCCGGAAGCCGCATCGAGACTGGAATCGATATTCCGGGCCATCATGAGGAGAAAAGTCGCCACCTTTTCCGGAGCTGTCTTGCGCCCCAGCGTCACCATCCACTCGCGCGCCTCATCGAGTTCATTCAGCGTCTGTTTGAGCAGGCGATGCTCGAATTCCCGTGACGCCTTCATCATCCGTTCGACGGCCGCTCGCGGAAACGAACACAGCGTGACTGCTGTTGCCGCTTCCGCATTGATCGAGCTTTCCTCCTTGAAAGGACGTCCCAGAAAATCCGGTGCAAACTGGAGACCGACGATCTGCTGGCGCCCATCCGACAGGCTCTTTGATAGCTTTACCACGCCTGAAAGCACGTTGGAGTAGCTGTCGACGTTCTGTGCCTCGCCGGTCAACTCCATTCCTGACTCGATCCGGCGACGCGAGCAAGTCTTGGCGAGCCCAACCAAATTGTCTGGATCGAGCGCACCGCAGACACCGCGACGCCGTGCCTCGCAAGGGAAGCAAAGAACAGGAATGCCGGAACTATGAATGTCTTGCCGAAAGGTCATGCGTTCGCCTTACCCGATCCTAACTGCCGGCAGGATACCCATCCAGGGTAGAGAAATCCTGCGGCGGTTTGTCCATGAGCGCGGCTGATCGAGATCAGGGTCTGCTTCAGCGATGCGTGCAGTGTTCCGGCGGGCAACACGGTGAACGCGAGATGCAATCGGAAATAGCTGTCAAACTCAGCGAGAACGTCCCACGCTACACCAGCTATCCGACGGCGCCGCATTTCCATTCGGGGATCGATGCTGCCATTTACCGTGGCTGGTTGGAGACGCTGGAAAGCGGCGACGAAATCTCGCTGTACCTGCACATTCCTTACTGCGACAAGCTCTGCTGGTTCTGCGCCTGCCACACCAAGCAGACGCACCAATATGAGCCGGTGGCCGCTTATCTGCGCTCGCTGAATGCCGAAATCGTCACGATTGCCGGTCTGGTGAGCGGCAAGGCACATGTCCGTGCAATCCACTTCGGTGGCGGTTCGCCAACTATTCTGAGGCCCGATGATATGGTTGCTCTTGGAGCGGCCTTGCGGGACAGCTTCGACCTTCTCCCGGATGCTACGGTCAGCATCGAAATCGAAACCAACGACATGGACAAGGCGCGCCTTGATGCACTTGCTCAAATCGGCGTAACGCGGGCGAGCCTCGGCGTGCAGGATTTCGATCCGCAAGTGCAAAAAGCAATTAATCGTGAGCAGAGTTTTTTGCAGACCAAGGCAGTCGTCGACGGGGTTCGTTCGCGGGGCGTCGAATCGGTCAATCTGGACCTGCTCTACGGGCTCCCGAATCAGACACGCGAGACGATCTGTTCCACGGTGGCGCAGGCACTGACCTTGGAGCCAGACCGGATGGCCCTGTTCGGCTACGCACATGTGCCCTGGTTCAAGAAGCATCAGACGATGATCGACGAGGCATGGCTGCCGAGTCCCACTGAGCGTTTCGCCCAATCTCAACTCGCGGCGCGGGCAATTGTCGCCAAGGGATATGAGGCAATAGGACTCGATCATTTCGCGAAGCCCGACGATGCGCTGGCCATAGCGGCCCGCGCAGGGGTTTTGCATCGCAATTTTCAGGGCTACACTGAGGATCGCTGCCCGACACTGATCGGACTTGGCCCTTCGTCCATCGGTCGTTTTCGCCAAGGCTACGTGCAGAACATGGCTTCGACTGCCGGGTACGGGCGCATGGTTGCGGATGGCGGGTTGGCTGCCGTCCGCGGCGTTGCCCTTTCCGACGACGATCGCGTCCGTGGCTGGATCATCGAGCGGCTGATGTGTGATTTTGCCTTCTCGGCAGTCGACCTGGTGGAGCGGTTCGGCAAAGCCGGCGAGCAGCTCCTTCATCGCTCGAGGTCCATCGCACTCCACGATCCTGCCCGAGCGCTTGAATTCGATGGTGACAGTTTCCTCGTACGGACTGAAAGTCGCCCCTTCATTCGAACCATCGCGGCCAAGTTCGATACATATTTCAAAGGGGGAACGGCGAGGCACTCGGTGGCGGTCTGAGCAAAGCACAGTGCGCTCGCCGTTTGGTCGATCGGCGAACCAGCTGCGTTCGTTTTGACCGCTCATAGGCGACTACCGCATCAAATCGTCGACCGTGAACAATCCGAGCCCTAAGCGGCGACCGGCTTCGGCCGGATTTGAAGCAGGGCAATCAAGAGCGACAAAAACCCCTTCAGCCACCTGAGCAGGAGGGAGAAGTTGTAGCCGGCGGCGGCCAGGATGGCGTTGAGGGTGTCGCCCTGCTGGCCGGCGAGGTAGTTGCGGCCCATTCTGTGTTCGCTCTTGATGTGGCCGATGACGGGCTCGACCGCCGACCGCCGTCGCATCTGGCGCTTGATGGCTGGGGTGACGCGGCGTTTCTGGCCCGCGGTGAAGACCCTGAGCTTGTGGCTCTGCGGTGCGTTGTGGCCGCGATAGCCGGCGTCGGCGAGGATGCGGCCGATCTCGTTGCCGATGGTCTTTTCCATGTCGGGGATGACGCTTGCCAGCGTGTGGCCGTCATAGGGATTGCCGGGCAGTGCTTTTGCATGCAGGGCGAACTGGCCGCCCCTGGAGCGCTTCAGCGTGGTGGCCACCGACACCTTCACCCCGAACTCGTAGGGCGCATGCGCCTTGCCCTTGCCGATGCATTCCACCTCGTGTGCGTGCAGGCTGTAGATCTTGCGGCCGCGCTGGCGCTGGCGTTGCTCGAGAACGGTGGCGGCCTGGTAGAGCGGCCATTTGAACAGCGTCCAGCCCCTGATCGCCGGCGATCTGGCGACCAATGTCGCGAATGGTCCGGCCGAGATAGGTCTTGAGCTTGCGTAGCGCCTTGTTGGCCCGCTTGAACTGCTTGGCGTGGGCATAGCGCTGGTGGCTGATCAGCGCCAGCTTGCCGACCCGCACATAACTCTGGCGCAAATGGAGACCCGTCCTCTTGGCCAGCCGCACCAGCCGTTCGCGTGCCCGATGGATGAGCTTGGCGTCGGTCGGGAACATGACGTTCTTCGGCTGCACGGTGGTGTCGACGATCACCTGGCGCGTGTCGGCCGGTTTCATCGCCCCGGTCTTGACCGCGAGGCTGAGGCTCTCCTGCAACAGCACCATAATCCGCTCCTCGCCCATACGGCTGCGCCAACGCGTCATCGAGGAGCGGTCGAACGGCAGCGTATGGCAAAAGAACGTCTCGCCGGTGAGATACTGGAAATAAGGGTTCTCCACCCAGCGCTCGCACAGCACCTCATCCGACAGGTTGAAGGTGTGCTTGAGGATCGCCAGCCCCGCCATCAGCCGGGTCGGCAGCGGCGGCATGCCGGGGCCGTCCGAATAGACGGCGCCGAAACGCTCCTCCAGCACCGGCCAGTCGATCGCCTGCGCCAGCCGCACCAGCTCGTGCTTCATGTTGATGATTTGGTCGAGCCGGGAGCGGAACAGGTCCTGCTCTCCCGTCTCGCGCTTCTCGCGTGGCCTGGACATTCGCTGTCCCCTCGATTCGCCGCCGCCGAACCGAGTGAATCACGCTCCGCGCCACAAGGGAATCGCAAAACCGAATTGCAGGAAAACAGCGTCCAAATACCGCTAATCCTGCAATTCCAAAGCCGCTATCCGCCTCAATCAACAGGCCAGATCAATGGCTTGCGGATAGTTCACGGCCGACTCACTATTTCTATGCTGAACAGTCTCGCCTGAGTATATGTTTTAGCTAGTCGCTAATTAGACGGAATTCTGCCAGTCTGCATTCCCCCCTGATCTGATGTAGAGCAGCTTCCAAGTGGGAATTAGCCCCCCATCGACCGGATCGGGCGACACGAACATGCGCTGAAGGCTTGGCGGAACGGCTACTGGGACCATGATGCTACTCGAATGCAAGATAGTGTCAGAACGTCCCGGGAAGGCTGCAGGCAGGGGATGTCAGGTCAATCAGCCTATAGATATGATACCGCCCATTCGCTGAGACTTCACGATGGGCATAGGAGGTGGGAATTCTTGCCTTGAGATGGACGCGGCTGTCGGAGCAGGCGAGCACGGCAGCAGCGATGGCCTGAACCTTCGGGCCGCTGACAAAAACGTTCACCACCGCACGCGAGCCGAACCCGTCGAGATACGTCTCGAAAGCATCGAGGTGGGCCATCAGCCCGAAAGCCTGGATGTCGCGAACTTCGCCATCTTCGAGCCGGTGGGTTTCACGTACCTTGGCCACCTGTTGATCGAGCAAAGCATCGATATGCGCATTCTTGTCGCTTCTTGGGACGAGGAGCGAGATCCGTTCCGGACTGACGATATCGATCAATCCGTAGAATACGTCGGCATCTCCTCCGATCCCCACGAGCAGGACTTTCTCTTCGCCCATTCCTCCGCTGCCTTGAAGATGAGGGACGGTGACGTATCGGTCCAAGCCGCTGGAAAAATCCTCTTTGCCGATCGCGTTCCCGTAGATACCTTCGGCGTACCCGAATTCGAGAGACTGAATCGACATTTTCTTGAATGCCACCGCAATCAGCCATTGGATGTAGATTCGCGGCATCGTCGAGCACTCGACGAAAACCTTCCGCAGGCTTCCTTCGTATGAGCCACATGAAGCGGCCATCTGAGTGAGCAGGTGATCGAGGAGATTGATGTTCTTCTGATACTCGATGGAAGGCTCGAGGGTGATCACAGTCACTTCGACGCCCCATCGGGTACCCATAGCGATGAGCTTTCGCCGGTTTTCTTCGACGGCTGGGACGTTCGCTTCCTTCAGAGCAAAGTCCAGAACCACGATCTTGCCGACCTTCAGGTCAAGATGGTTTTCGAACGCGGCGAAACGCGTTTCCCATCCAAGCGCGACGATCGCGATATCTGCCTCCATCGTTTCGCAGGTACCTGCATCTCTCGCCTTCTCGGTGACGGCCAGATGGCCGAAGACTCGATACTCGACAGTTGAAGCGGTCATTCGAGATCGCTCTCGAAAAGCGAGTGCTGGAATTCGGTCTTGAGTGCGGGCCGCGCGACGAGCTCCTTAAACACCGAGTCGGCCCAGTCTTCTGGGAGCCGATGCCTGGTAAAAAGCAGGTCGACCATCCGCGCCGCAGGGATTGTGTTGATTTCGTACGGGCCGCGATAGGAGAACCCGAAGTAAGGTGCAAATCGCCGATGCAATCTGATCATCATCTCCTTCGATGCGGGGTCGGCGCGGTCCACCTCAAAGTTGCCGGCGGCGGAGACCTCCCGGATAAACCCATCCCTTTCCGCCCGACGCAGGACCTCGTCCAGTTTTCCGCTGGGTTGCTCCAGTCGGTTCACCAGCGAGCGCATTTCCTTTAGATCAACCCTGAAAATGCCTCTCTCTGTCGTTCCTAGAGCATTTTCTTCGGCAAACTCTGTCTGGAGGCGAGCGGTCAGGTAACCCAACGCCCGCACCATGCGCACGCTCTCTTCTTCGTACGGATGTGAAAGCGCCTGAAGTCCATCAAGCTTCCGTTGAGAGGCGGCGTTCACAGCCTGTCTCTGCTGTTCGAGATGAATCTGTAAATCCGAGTTGATGAATTCCACCAGTTTTCGTGGATCACTGGAACTCGGAACACTGCGGCGGAAGATCTCTCCCATTATATCAAGGAAATCGCGTATACAGACGTCGCTCAATGATGTGATGATCTGGTGCCCTACGTACGGGTAGTCATGCAGACGCAGCATCTGGCACGCTTTCAGAAAAGCCCATCCCTGTTTCCGGGCGATCGACCTCTTCAGATTTGAAGCATCCGCCTTGCTCATGGGCCGGCGCTTAATTTCCGGGTTCATGAGCGCGAGCGCCAGCCCTTCGGCATAAGGGCGCGCTTTTCGATCAAGAAGGAATTGCTGCTGATCCGCCGTCCTCAAATTCACGGAGAGGAATTCACGTGCTGCATCAGCAAGTGCCACAAGCTCTTCTCTGCCCTCGGAATGACCCGATATGATAACCCGCTCGATGATGTCATTGACGGAAAGCCGCCCCAGCCGGTTTTTGAGCGAAAACGCGCTGAGCGCATCGTTGCGCTCGAGATCACTCCGCAGATGGTCAGGAAGCGCATAGTACAGCCGAAGCGACGACACGTTCTCGCACAGCGTGGCGAACTCCCTCGGATCGACTGAATCAAGATTCTCGACGTCCCGGTCAGCATTCGAGAGCGACTGGCCGGGTATGATCGTCCGGATCGTGTCGTAGAGGCCGCCGATGTAGGCGAGGACCCATTTCACGTTGCCGCGCGTCTTTCTCACCAAGGTGTTCAGGAACTGCTGTTGGAGCGGTGTCAGTGCTTCACAGTCGTCAATCAGTATCTTGAAGAAGGGCGCCCTGTCACCGGCGAAAGATGGGCCATTTAAAAGTGGAGTGATCGCGGTCGCGACCTTGTTAATGATCGCGCCAGGGTCTGTTGCTCTGAAGCCGGTCGCTCCGGCATCGGCGGCAAAGAAGAACGCGTTGAAGCATTCGTCGACGTACCGGGTTATCCCACCCCGCAGCTCATCGATGCTGAAGAAGTCGAGACGGGCAGGTTGGGGTATGAAGTGCAGCACTTCGCGATGCAGTGCCAGGGCGACGTCCCTATCTTCGGAGGCCCGGTATTTCAAGTGGCCGTCGCGTCTGAGCTGGCCGATGCTCTCGAGCAGGCGTTCGACTATCTTCAGCTCCAGATAGTGAGAGAAGATTACGAATTGCCGCGGGATCACGGCGGCCGTGTCGAAGCGTATCCGCTCCGGAATGAGGTTCAGAACGGCGTTGTCGATTAGGGGCGAGAATGTCTCATTGAGCTGGAAGAAGACGCCATACCAAGCGAGCTTGCCGACTTGGTCCGAGAGACTTTTGTCTTCAAGAATATGGACTGTGGAAAGCGAGCGAAGAATGCTGGTCTTGCCGCTGCCTCTCGTCCCTGCGACGAAGACCGGCTTGGCGGCGGCAGAAATCAACGCCGACTTCTGACTGAACCACAGTATCGGGCGGCTTTCGTACTCGATCCTGTTGGGGCCGAACGGATTCTCCATCGCTATTCGTCCCTTACCTTAATGCGCCAAGCCGAGTTTGCCTTGGTGAGGCCGTCTATCTCGATGAAGCGCGCCGCTTGGAGCATCAGAAGAGAGTCTTCCAGATCTAGCCCGAGCTCGGCGGAGGCAGCAATCTCAGTGATCTCGTCCCAGAAGAGTAACCCATTCCCGCGCCTGGTGGCATGGTCGCGCAGTCGGCGCAGCAGGTCAAACGTGTCGTTGTTCAGAAAGGCCTTGCCGTTGGACATGGTCGAAATAAAGCAATGTTCGCCTTCCATGACCGTCCCGTCGGCGACATTGGTGCGGTAGGGTATAAGTCGGATGCCGACGAGCTCTCCCTGATCGGTCGTGAAGAAGACGAGCTCATTGAAACCTGACTGTATCTCTGGTGCTGAGATGCAGATCAATTTGCCGTCCGGAAACCTTGGATCGTTGACGATCTCGACCGGATCAGCATGTATGTGTCCATGCAGGTAGACGATAGGCTTGTTGCCCTGCAGCAGCTGAGTTCTGACAAATCCGCTGTTGAGCATCTCCGCGTATGGCGTAATGCGCGGAGTCTTTTGTGGCAGCAGATTGTGATGGCCGATTATGATGCCGTAACGCATGTCGGGCTGCTGGAGCAATTCCTGTAGGCCTGCAAGCATCTCACGCGAGATGTATGGCGTGTCCATCTGACCGTAATACTCGTCGTCGGACGCCTCCTTGTCTGGATCGCTGGGAGGTGTCGCGGGCGAATGTCCCGAGATGTCCGGCGAGCCGAGATCTAGAGGCTCTGTAGAAGGACTGAGTGCCTCGAGACGATCACGAAGGAACGCGGGAAGGTTTTGAAGCTCCCAACTGCCTATCGCTGTGTTGACGAGGATGAAGTTTGCGCCTGCGGATCCTGTCGGAAGTCTGAAGTGCACGGGTTGGTCCACGGGAACGGTCTGCCAACCCAAGCGGGCGGCTAAACTCGCCATTTCGCTGAATTTCTCAGTCGGTCCAAGTTCGCGCGCGTCATCACGGTTCACATCGTGATTTCCCGGTACGAATATCAACGGAAGCGCCTTTGAACTGCGTCCCTGTGCGCGGCAGAGCAACGTGAAATGCTGGAATGCCGAAGCAATGAAGGTCTTGTCGCCACGGCTCGTGAAATCCCCCATGAAGGCGATCGAATCCAAGGGCTTCGAAGTCGTCAGCCGCCGAAGTTTCGTCAAGACGGCACGCAGCGAAGACGCGCGTAGCTTCTGCGTTATTTTCGGAGCGAACTTGCTATCCTTGGCATCGATGTTGCTAGAGGAAGGATGCCAGTCCGGATAGTGAATATCGCCTACTTGAAGGATTCGCACCCGCCGCATAACTCGCCCCCCTGCCGAGAGCCATAGACTAATCCGTTCGCTTTTGCCAAGCGCGAACGATCATCCGCAGTGTCCTTAACGAGGTAGCCTGCACTTTTCGAGAATTGCCACGGCGGCTATTTTTCGGCTGTGAAGCACACGAGACCCGTGACGTGAGACCCAGTTGCTCAATGCCCAGTTGCTCAATGAGCTTTCTTACGAATAAGGGAGAATTTCCGCGGCCGGACTATCTCTGAGCGAGCGTGCATGACTGCCAACGGAAGGTCTTGCACGCACCCTTGCGATCTTGAGCAATGGTCGCCATGACTTTCTTCTTGCAGGCTTTTGAGTGGCCCAGCCTGCGATCACCAGACCCCACCGATTCTAAAGAGCGTGGCAGATGGGATAGTCGAGGTTGCCCGTGCACAGTCACGCTCAGGGCTTGCGCCGCCCAGAGGACACGCTGAAAAGGCAGATTGGGGCGCAAGCACGCCATTCACGAGAGGTTCGACATGAAGACCATGCAAGAAAAAGACATTCCGGCATTCGTACAAGCAGTTGTGGACGCCGGCTGCAAAATTTGCGCGATTGGCAACTTGGGATACGTCTTTGGCGATGCTGATTTCACGCCAGCGCAACGGAGGGCCGTCGAGCCACAGCTGCGTAGGATTGCTGAAATCTACGGCGAACGCGATCATCTCATGAACGAGATAGCTGTATATCTGCGGTCGATCGGACGCCATGTCGAGGTTGAGCCGAAGACAGGTATTTCCTGATGGCCGTGATCGCGAGAAGCCGTCTTCCAACCTCTGAATCCTAAAGGAGGTGACCCCCAAGGCCGTTCGTCACCTTCGACCAGAATAACCACATCCGTGACCGCCTGAGCTACTTGGTCGATACGCGCACATGGCCAATACAGTTTCTCCATCCTTCACGAAGCGAATGAGGCTTTGGCCATTCAGCCCCGGTCTACGGGGCGTGACTTGTCCCCGATGCATGCGCGAGCTCTCCGCCCGGCTGGCCGCCGGTCGTCGCCACCGGCCGAAGGCGCCCGAATGCGCTTGACAAGATAGCGTCAGCCCGTTCAACCTAAGGCATTCACCAGGGGAGTCCCGGCAAGGGGCTGAGATACTGCTGGCTTTCGCGGCGCAGTGACCCGTTGAACCTGATCCAGTTCATACTGGCGTAGGGACGGTGCAAGCGCTTTGCGGGAGTTTACGCCCGAGGTCCTGTTGCAGCAGGTCTACAGAAGCGTCTTTTCATCCTTCCGGCACAGAACTGGGTCTCCAATGCATGAGCAAAGGAGCCTCACGATGAATGCCCTCACCCCCGCCGTATCGACGGGACCACTGCCCGCCTCGCGGAAAATCCACAAGCCCGGCGTCCTCTACCCGCAGATCAGGGTGCCGATGCGCGAGATTTCCGTCCATCCGACGGCCGGCGAACCGCCCGTCACCGTCTACGATCCGTCCGGCCCCTACACCGATCCATCAGTCGAAACCAGCATCGAAAAAGGCCTTGCCCGGCTTCGCCACGAATGGGTCACGGCGCGTGGCGATGTCGAAGCCTATGACGGCCGCCACGTCCGGCCGGAAGACAATGGATTCGCCACCGGCGAGCGCCTGACACCGGAATTTCCGATACGCAATCGGCCGCTCAAGGCCAAGCAGGGCAAGGCGGTGACCCAACTTGCCTATGCGCGCGCCGGCATCATCACGCCAGAAATGGAGTTCGTAGCCATCCGCGAGAATCTCGGCCGCGAGGTGATGCGCGGCAAGCTGCAACGCGACGGCGAAGCCTTCGGCGCGGCGATCCCAGATTTCGTCACACCCGAATTCGTGCGCGACGAGGTGGCGCGCGGGCGCGCAATCATTCCCGCCAACATCAATCATCCCGAGAGCGAGCCGATGATCATCGGTCGCAATTTTCTGGTCAAGATCAACGCCAACATCGGTAACTCGGCTGTCACATCGTCGATGGCCGAAGAGGTCGAAAAAATGGTCTGGGCTATCCGCTGGGGCGCGGACACGGTGATGGACCTGTCGACCGGCCGCAACATCCACAACATCCGCGACTGGATCGTGCGCAATGCGCCGGTGCCGATCGGTACGGTGCCGCTCTATCAGGCGCTGGAAAAGGTCAACGGCATCGCCGAGGATCTGAACTGGGAGGTCTACCGCGACACGCTGATCGAGCAGGCCGAGCAAGGCGTCGACTATTTCACCATCCACGCCGGCGTGCGGCTGCACTACATCCCGCTGACCGTCGACCGGGTCACGGGCATCGTCTCGCGCGGCGGCTCGATCATGGCCAAATGGTGCCTGCACCATCACCGGGAGAGCTTCCTCTACGAGCATTTCGAGGAGATCTGCGACATCGCCAGAGCCTATGACGTCTCCTTCTCGCTCGGCGACGGCCTTCGTCCCGGTTCAATCGCCGATGCGAACGACGCGGCGCAATTCGCCGAACTGGAAACACTTGGAGAACTCACCAAGATTGCCTGGGCAAAGGACTGCCAGGTGATGATCGAAGGCCCGGGCCATGTCCCCATGCACAAGATCAAGCAGAACATGGACAAGCAGCTCGCAGTGTGCGGTGAGGCGCCGTTCTACACGTTGGGGCCGCTGACGACCGACATCGCGCCGGGCTATGACCACATCACCTCAGGGATAGGTGCCGCCATGATAGGCTGGTTCGGCACCGCAATGCTTTGCTACGTCACGCCGAAAGAGCATCTCGGCCTTCCCGACCGCAACGACGTCAAGATTGGCGTGATCACCTACAAGATAGCCGCCCATGCAGCCGATCTGGCGAAGGGCCATCCGGCAGCGAAAACCAGGGATGATGCCCTTTCGCGCGCGCGCTTCGAGTTCCGCTGGGAGGACCAGTTCAACCTGTCGCTCGACCCCGAAACCGCACGGTCCTTCCACGACCAGACCTTGCCCAAGGAGGCGCACAAGCTGGCACATTTTTGTTCGATGTGCGGGCCGAAATTCTGCTCCATGCGCATTTCCCACGACATCCGTGCCGAGGCCCAGAAGGAAGGCATGGCGGCAATGGCGGCAAAATACCGGGAGGGCGGCGATCTCTACATGCAGGCGGACGAGACTGGCGTACCGGTCGTGCCAGAGGCTCCCAAACCATCATGAGGGTGCTCGTCAAAGGGGCCGGCGTTGCCGGCCTCACCGTCGCTTTCGAACTCGCCGCCCGCGGCGCGACGGTCACCGTCGCCGAGATGCGGCATGGCCTTGGTGGCAACGCGTCGTGGTTCGCCGGCGGCATGCTGGCGCCATGGTGCGAGCGCGAAAGCGCGGAGCAGCCGGTGCTGGATCTCGGACGCGATGCTGCCGACTGGTGGGATGCGGTGCTGTCGGGTCAGGTGACACGGGCCGGGACATTGGTCGTGGCCGCGCCGCGTGATGCCGGTGAGCTTGACCGGTTCGCCAGTCGCACGTCAGGGCATCGGCGCGTCGATGAAAACGAAATTGCGCTCCTGGAACCCGACCTCGCCGGCCGCTTCCGGCGTGGATTGCTCTTCCCCGACGAGGCTCACCTCGACCCACGCCCGGCGATGGCGGCACTTCATGACAAGCTTGCGACCATGGGTGTCAAATTCCACTTCGGCTGCGACGCCCGGCCTGTTTCGGGATTCGCCCGTCAGATAGACTGCATGGGAATGGCAGCGGCCGATGACAGGCTGCGCGGTGTTCGCGGCGAAATGCTGATCCTTCGCACGCCTGATGTCTCGCTGTCGCGGCCGGTCCGTTTGCTTCATCCACGCTTTCCGCTTTATGCCGTGCCGCGCACCGATCACCGTTTCATGATCGGAGCGACGATGATTGAAAGCCAGAGCGCCGGACCGGTGACGGCGCGTTCCATGATGGAGCTGCTGGGCGCCGCCCATGCCCTCCATCCGGCCTTTGGTGAGGCCGAGATCGTTGAAACCGGTGTGGGTGTCCGTCCGGCATTTCCCGACAATTTGCCACGCGTCGAAACAGACGGTGAGATCATCGCGATCAACGGTCTTTATCGTCACGGTTTTCTCCTCGCCCCCGCCATGGCGCGCCAGGCTGCCGACCTGGTTTTCAGTCAAGACAGAACCAAGGAGCATGCTCATGAAACTGATGGTCAACGGCGAGGCGCGTGAGATTGCCGCCACCACGCTGGCCGAGTTGCTTGCCGCGCTCGACTATGAGGGCGATTGGCTCGCCACCGCCGTCAACAGCGACCTCGTGCACAAAGCCAACCGCGCGGAGTTCCAGTTGAGCGACGGCGACCGGATCGAAATCCTCTCGCCCATGCAGGGCGGCTAGCATGTTGGAGCTTTATGGAACCGAGCTTTCGTCGCGCCTGCTTCTCGGCACGGCTCAGTATCCTTCGCCGGCCATCCTTGCCGATGCAGTCAAGGCATCGGGCACGTCGGTGGTGACCGTCTCGTTGCGGCGTGAGATGGCGGGCGGTAGGGCCGGCGAACAATTCTGGTCGTTGATCCGCTCGCTGGGCGCCAGAACCCTGCCCAATACCGCCGGCTGCCTCTCCGTCAAGGAAGCCGTCACCACCGCGAAAATGGCGCGCGAGGTCTTCGGCACCAACTGGATCAAGCTCGAAGTGATCGGCAATCACGACACGCTACAGCCGGATGTGTTCGGTCTGGTTGAAGCCGCCCGCATCCTGTGCGAGGACGGCTTTGCGGTATTCCCCTATACCACCGACGATCTCGTTGTCGCCGAGCGGCTGCTGGAAGCGGGCTGCAAGGTCCTGATGCCGTGGTGCGCACCGATCGGTTCCGCCTTGGGACCGGTCAACATGACGGCGCTGCGCTCGATGCGCGGATATTTCCCTGGCGTCCCGCTGATTGTGGATGCGGGGCTCGGACGGCCGTCGCACGCGGCCACCGTCATGGAACTCGGCTTTGACGCCGTGCTCCTGAACACAGCGGTCGCCAAGGCGGCAGATCCGGTCGGCATGGCGCGTGCTTTCGGTAAGGCGGTCGACGCCGGTCGTGAGGCGTTCAGTTCGGGAATGCTCGAACCGCGCGACGTCGCCGTGCCATCGACACCGATGGTCGGCAGGGCCGTTTTTTCATGAAGCTCGATCCCTTCTACCTGATCGTCGACAGCGCCGCCTGGATCGAAAGGTTGGCGCCGCTCGGCGTCAAGCTGATTCAGCTTCGCATCAAAACCATGGATGAAACCGGGCTGCGCGCGGAGATCCGCAAGTCGAAGGCCTGGTGTGTCCAACACAAAAGCCAGCTCATCATCAATGATTATTGGCGCCTGGCAATCGAGGAAGGCTGCGATTTCGTGCATCTGGGCCAGGAGGATTTGCAAACGGCCGACCTCTCGAGGATACGGGCAGCGGGCGTCAGGCTCGGATTGAGCACGCATGATCATGTCGAGCTGGAAACGGCCATGTTTGCCGAGCCCGACTATGTCGCGCTCGGTCCGATCTATCCCACCACTTTGAAGAAAATGAAGTGGGCACCGCAAGGGCTAGAGCGGATCAGCGAGTGGAAGCGGCGGGTGGCGCCGATCCCATTGGTCGCCATCGGCGGCCTCAACCCCGACCGCCTCGACGGCGTCTTTGAGGCCGGCGCCAACAGCGCCGCAGTGGTCACGGACATCACGTTGAGCTTCGACCCCGAAGCGCGCACGCGAGAATGGATCGAAAAGACGGACCGATGGCGATGAGACGAGAACCGCATGTGCTTGTCGTTGGCGGATCAGATTCCAGCGGGGGTGCTGGAATAGCACGCGACATCGAGACGATCTCTGCCGTTGGCGTGCGCACCTGTCTCGCCGTCACAGCGCTAACGGTGCAAACGCACGACGCCGTGATCGAAATCCATCATTCGCCACCCAGCATGGTGGCCAATCAGATGTGTGCCGCGCTACAGGCCAACGACGTAGCCACAATCAAGATCGGCATGCTGGCGACTGCCAAGATCATTGTTGCCGTTGCCGCAGTGCTGCGCAAATTTCCGCAAGTGCCGGCAGTACTCGACCCTGTGCTGGCCTCCACCTCAGGCCGCGCACTTCTGGAAGCAGGCGCTATCGCTGCCATGAAGCGCGATTTGATGCCGCTTTGCTGCATTGTCACGCCCAACCTTCCTGAACTGGCGCTCCTTACTGGTTCCGAACCGGCTTCGGATGAGGACGGTGCGCTCCAACAAGGACAAAGACTGCAGGCCGTCGGCCCTCAGGCCCTGCTGATCAAGGGTGGGCACGCGTCGGGTCCCCGATCGGCCGATATTCTGTTACGCTCCGATCATGAACCCATCCACTTCGACACGCCGCGCCTTGCTATATCGATGCGCGGAACAGGTTGCATGCTGGCCAGCGCGATTGCGGCGCATCTGGCGAAGGCGAAGTCGCTCGAAGATAGCGTGCGCGAAGGCAAGCTGTTTGTGTTCGAGAAGCTTCAGAAATGCCGGCTGAATAATCACAACGTTCTGCGTCCAGCCAAGCAGACCCATTTTCCAGAATTTTTCCAGTAGCGAGACTGGAGGGCTACTGCTTCTCTATGCCATCCTTACAACGCGTTGAGTTCCACTGTGCCGTCCAGAATTATCTGTCGTTGTCCAGAATTAAGCCGGGCTTAGAACTGAAACGAACCCGCCGAAAGGTACGAGCGGCCCTCACTCGATAAGGGTTACCAAACCTATTCCTGTGGGCTACCAATCCGCGTGGTGGGTGGCCTTAGGTTACCAATCAGTGTGGCGTCCGGAATTATCTGCCTCTCTCCGGAATTAAGCCGAGATTAGAAGATCGGTGCGGTATTGCGCCCGGTCAAACCGTGTCGATTTGCGGCGTAGCCGACGTGTCTCACGCTTGGCGGCGTCGCACGCTGGTCCCGATTGTCGCCCGAATATCTGCCTACCGGCGACAGTGAATGCGCCAAGCTAGACCTTCGTCGATAGGGCGGCTCCGGTTTACCAATCCTGTCGTCCTAGGTTGACCAATCCGTTGTCGACCGTGAGCGGGTTTACCAATAAGGGCGGCTATATTCTGCGCAAACCCAATCACCTGATGCCAATCCAGAATTAATCGTCATTAAGGGCATTGGTAAACTCAGTCTGAAACCCCACCCTTAGCCAGAAAACTCTCCTGTTTTCAATCGCATAGCCCGCCCGCCAGCAACCGATAATTCGGGACCGGTAAACCCGTGAAAGGCCCAATAATTCCGGACGTCACACCAGTCTGCCCTTTTATGCGACTTTTCGAGCACAGACCGGGAACATCTGACCGTTTCCATTCATCGCCCAAGGCCGGTTTAGCGCTGGAAAAGCCAAAGTGCGGGAGTAAGAATGGCCGCAACGGGGCCGGAAGCCGTCGGTCAGCTTTCGGGGAGTGATCCCGGTAAGTTCGCAACTCATTCGCTTCTTTTCTGCAGTCCCCGCCATTACGAGTTGGCGGTGTCGGTCGCCGAGGGGATCAACGCCATTACTGCGGCTAGTTCGGCCCTCCGGACGAGGAATGGCATGCGCGTCGTCCCATAGTGCTTGGCAAGATGGAAGCGGTGCATGCCTCCTACGATGTGAACTTGGCCTTGGTACTCGCCGAGCAAAGGCGGTGTGACACCGCGGCCATGCAGCCATCGGTAGGCGATCCCACAGCTCTTGCTCTTGTAACGTTGATGCCAAGGACCCTTGTCCCTGCTGGCGGCGTAGGTAAGCCTGCCGCCAACGTCAGTGACATCAGCGTCGATAAGAATGAAATCCGTCGAAGCGTGGTCGCTGGGATCATCGCCGTCGAACGCGAGATAGAAGTTTGCAGGATCGCAGTCCCATATCGCAGTCAGTGCAACCGGAATGTTCTTTCTTCCTTTGCACCAGATGTCGACCTTGCGTTTCTCCTGAGCGCGGGCGACCTCGAAGGCTTCGTCTAGTTTTCCTTCCGCGACATCCATGGCTGTGATGACGTTCAAGCCAAGGGCCGTCAGACGGTTGATCTCGTCCACGTTCGCCATGCCTTCTCCTCTGGCAGCAGATTATTATCCACCGTTGGAAGATGCGGCGGCAATCCAAGCCTGAGGCACGAGGGCCTGTCCACGCCATTCCTCAATCAACTTGACTCCGGGAAGCTTGCCCCAGACGTCCTCATCTGCATGATCCAGCACGATGATCTGGAGGCGACCTTTCGCGGCCATGACCTCAGCGCCTAGGAGCGCAAAGACCTTCCTGACGGCGACCACGTCCTGATCCCTCCACGCGATGAGGTCGGGGCCCTCGTCGCCCGCCGCCCGCTTAGGAAAATAGACTTGGCTAGGTTGGTCGAAGATCAGCTGACCAGGGACTGGGTGATGAGGTTCGGCCAGGAAGTAGTGCTGCAGCGCAAGCATTAGTGCGACGTGATACGCGAGCCAATTGGCGCCGCTGCCAATCTCCCACAGGTAGTCCTCACGCGTTCCCCTAGTCACCTTGACGGTCAGGTCTTCAATCAACAGCCTAATCGGGGCCTCGGGCCACTCCGCGTCAAGCTGCGGAATCAGCCGATTGGCATGATGGGAGACTTGGTGCAACGCGTTGAATAGCTTGCGCTGGATGTCGGCCTCGGAGATCGTCTTTTGCAGCGTTGCAATATCGGCCTGCAGCGAGGTGAGTTCCTGCCGCAAATCCGACGACTGGTCGGCGCGGTCGTAGACGTGCAACGCCTGCTCCAATCGACCGAGGAAGCGCTCAAGCCTATCGAAGCGATTGGCCTCGTCTCGGGCGACGTCAGAGTCCCGTTCCAGCACCGCTATCTCGCTACGGACATCGTTCAACTCAGATAGGACCGCTTCAGCGGCGCCGCGCTGGCGCAGGATTTCCTTGTCAAGCGTGTTAGACATCGCAGGGTGGGTCCGCAGTCGGATCTCCAGACCGCCGAGGTTGTCGCAAAGGGCCAAGACCTTCTCGCGGCCGCCGTCCCCGAGTGCGACCAACGGATCGGCGAACTCGTCGGCCAAGTCCCTCAGCCACGTGGAAAGGTCCAAGCGGTCACGTTGGATGCGCATGGCGTCGCCGTACGCCTCGCTGCTCTCCACCAGACGGCGCAGTTCGTTCAGGCGCTGACGATGCTCGGTAAGTCGCGCGGCGATTTCAGTTTCCGACGCACGAAGGGTTTCCAGACGCGTCAGCACCACATCGATGCCGGCCAGGCTTGGTCGAGCAAGACTTGAGTTGCTGTTCGACACGCGCCGAAGCAGGTCAACAACGTCACTCCAGTCCTTCGGCACTTCAGTGGAGGAATCGACTAGGCCAAGTTCGACTGCCTGACGCAGCCACGCCTCCGCCTCCGCCCGCCAAGCGCCAGTTGCCGACACGATCGCGCGTAGCTCAGCCTCCTTCCGGCGGAGGTTGCGCTGGAGCCGATCGATCTCAAACCGCGCCTGGAGAATCTTTGCCGTGACCGCGCCCAGAACGTACGGGAAGATGGTCTTTAGCTTCTCCCGGTGTTCCGTCGTATCGGCCTTGAAAAACATCACGTCGGGATTGGCGATCACGTTCTGAGGTTGGAACGTGAAGGCCATGAGGTCGCGGAAGCTTGGCCTTTGCTTGAATCCATTCTCTGTACCTGGTTCGAAGTCGAGGTCAGTCAGTCCTGCCAGGCGGTTCATCGCGCGCTTGACCGTGTCGACATTGGTGGTCTTGTCGGTGATCGTCTCCGGAATTTCGACCTGTGCGCCCTCCAGCAGCACCATGTCGCCTGTGCTCTGTTGGTCCCCCGGTTCGCGTCGCGCCAAGAGCTTTTCGCCCTCCAGCGTCTCGATCAGAATGCCGAACCAGCTGCAGTTCTCGCGGATTACGCCCACCGGAATCGCGCATTTCTCCGAGCCCAGACAGTAATCAACAATAGGGATAACGGCGGACTTCCCGGTCTTCGACGCGCCGCTGATGACGTTGACGACACCGGGCTCGAACTTGACGACCCGCGGCGCTGCACCATTGCGGGGCCAAAGGATCAGTTTTCGAAGCTGGAAATACATCTAGAACTCCACCCGTAACAGGTTGGCCACCTGCGCGGTCCCCAGGTTCGAAAACCAGAAACCCAATTTCTCCGAGGCAGGTCCGAGGTGCTTGACGCGCTCTGGAAGGACGAGCCTCCTCGGTTTCGGTTCTGGTACGTTTGCTCTTAAAGTAGCATCCTTGTAATCCACGGACAGCAGCCGCCCGCTCACACCGACAGCGGCCGATTGCAATGTCAGAGTACGCAGCAGCAGCGCTCGCTCGTGGACGGCGAGGAGTTGTTCCCGTTCCTTCCCGAGCTTGGCCGCGAAGAGCGCCAGTCCAGAGGGTCGGTTTGTCGAAGTCACGATTTCGAGCGTTGCGCGATGCAGGACGATTGGCAGCACGAGAAACGCCAAGGCGAACGGCGCTGGACGTTCGTCCTCAGCCTGGAAACCTTGGCCAAATTGCCACAATGCGAAAGCCCCAAGTCCTGGATTCTGGACAAGGGCGAGGTCGCTGAGCGGTAGGTGCGATCGGCCAGCCTCAATCAAGTCGCTGGCTCCAAAAGAGTCTGGTAGTCGGGATGCCAGCCGAGGCGCAGGCCGTGGGCAAGGGCGTTGAATGATCCGTGGACGAAATGACCGGGGACGACTCGACCATCGAGTGGAGGCTGCAACTGCGCGCAGCGCCTGTAAACTATTCTACCACGAACCGTTGCGGGGTGTCCGGCCTGTATGTCGTGCACCTCTGCACTGACGTGCTCATAGCGACCGACAAGATCATCGTCCCAGTCACTTAGGTTCTTCTCAAAGATTAGCCCGCTTTCGCCCCAGATCGAGATGTCGGCGAGCGTCCTAAGGTAATCGCTAACAGCCCGGACGCACGCTTCGTCTCCCACCTCGATCAGCTCGAGTTGGCGGACGAAGGCGGGACGGTCGGCGATCAATTGTTCGATGGCCTCGACAGGCGGTTGCTTGGTGAAAGACGACAGCAGCCCTGGAAGGTTGTTCTTCTGAACAAATGCTCTTTGCTCGGCCTGAAACGCGTCCACGTCCAAGATGGCGGGCTTGCCAGCTCTAATCAGCCTGTCCGCCGCCTCCTTCGCAGCGCCGATCGCGCGTTCGCACACTAGGTCGATGATGAGCGGAGAGACCGTCGGCTTGAAGATCGCGCGTATCGGATCGACGGGATCTGCATCGACGCTGATAACGGCGAGATTCTTGACCAAGGCGGCGCAATGAGCCGCATCAGCGTTCAGGAAAGCTTGGACGTCGGCGTCGCATGCCGGTGCAGCTTTCAGCTTGCTGTGGGCTTTGGCGAGGTTAGCGACCAGCGCCTCCACGTCGGCATCTGTTTTCGCGTCGTTCAGCGCGATCGCGAAGGCACCCGCCTTCACCGGTGTGACATATAGCCGGAAATGGCTGGTCGCCGGGTCGATCTCTCCCGCCGCCATGAAGCTGAGCCAGTTGGCCAGAGACTTCCACAGGTCCGCAGCCCAGTCGGATATCGGATTTTGCTTCAGTGCGCTCTTGCTTTGCTCAAGAACGACTTCGCCGCCGACCAGGTGAACCGCCACATCGTCTAAATGTTCAAGAGAGACCAAGGCGCCGCTAGGCGCGTTGAGCAGGTGAAAGCAAAGGCGTACAGGTTGAAGCGCATAGCCGAGGTATTGGCCAGCGGCGCTGTGTTTTCCCGTTTGCGTCTTCGCGTTCATTGCCCATCCCGTTCTCCCGAGTCGCACCGGAAGAAGCCAGTAACGATATTGGTATAGTTCGCCGTTGTTTACAATTGGCGCCCCGGCGATAGGACGGCTAGGCGCGATACAATTGCTGTTTAGGGCCAGCTCTCGAAGTCCAGATTCGGCAGGACAATGAATTTGCAGGACGTCCATTATGGGCACATCGGGGCCGTCTATGGCTCGGGCGATATGTCCGCTTTTGGACGAACGCGAAGTTTGCCGGAACGTCTGACTTTGGGCGCATACTTGCCGTCAAATTCGGCGTCCTTCACTGGTTCGTTCACGTATTCCGGAGAAAATTACTGTGCGAGTTGATGGATCCTCGTTCCCGGTACGACAGCCTCAGCTATTTCACATAGATGCTTATGGTGCGTCAGGTAGATGACCTGACCTGTGTTTGCCATCGCTCCGAACAGCCTGAAAACCTCCTCCGAGCGAATATGGTCGAACGTCTCCATGATGTCGTCGGCGACGAATGGGACCGAGGGCCGAAATTGCGCGAACTCGTAATAACCGGCGAGTCTTAGGGCAAGGTACAGCTGAAATCGTGCACCCTTTGAAAGCGCTTCGGTGACCTTGGATTGCCCGTCACCCTGCACAGCAATGAGAACCTCACCACCTCTTACAGGCTGGGTTGTCAGCCCCGAATACTGGCCACGCGTCATTAGCTTGAACGCGTCTGATGCGCGCGCCATCATGCCGGAGCGATGGCTCTCACGGTAGATCCGCAAAGCATTGCCAGCCGACATGATGCCAAGCTTCAGCTCTATGTAGCGAACGGCCTTCTCCTCGATTTCCAGCAGGGTTGTGCGCCGTTCAGCATCCAGGCGTGCAACCGCACTATCACCGCCGATGGCGTCCAGCTTGTCGGCCGCGCGCGTCTGCCGGATCAGCTGTTGCTGGATGGTTTCATCGAACAGGCGAAGCCGCTGCTCACCCTCAGCCTTCTCGACCGCGAGGCCGTCGAAATCGATCGCGTCCAGGATCGAGCGGGCCTGCTCGAATCCGTCGACCGCGAGCTCCGCCACTATCCGTTCCTCAAGTTCGGCGACGGTGGTGCGCAAGCCATCGCGCTCACGCAACAGCTCATCGCGTTCGACTACCTCGGGCAGAGTGGCGACACCAAAGACGCCCAGCACCTCGTTCTTGCGGCGTTCGTGTGCCAAAATCTCAGTGTCGAGGATGTCGCGCGCCTCCTTGAGGCGCTTCAGGTCGTTGCCGAGGCTTGCCTTCGTTTCACGTGTCCGCTCGGCACGCTCTAGGCGCTCGGCAAGGCGGATGGCCAACTGCTCCGGGTCGGTATCCTTCGTCGGCTCGTCGGCTTCAACCGCAACGGCGATGACCTCGACCAGAAAATTGGCCCTGTCGGCCTCCATCTTGTCGATACGCAGCTGCAGGTCGTCCCGTTCCTGCAGGCTTCTTGAAAGTTCGGCCAATTGATCGAGCACAGTGCCGACGCCGGATGCGGAGAGCCCGCTTTCGAGCCAAGTTCCCTTGAGTGCTTCGGTAATGCCGGCCAGCCATTCCTCCTCGCGACGCTCCGCCACACCTACTGCAACCCGTCGTGCCGCTAGATCCTCTTCTTTGGAGCTCACCATTCTGAGCGCCTCGGCATACTCGGCGTCCACCTTGCGCTGCCGATCCAGAAACGGCTCCGCGATGGCCATGATTGCTTCGAGGGTGTCGTTGGACTCTGATACAATGCCGACGCTTCCCAGCACTGCTCTCATTTCCAAGCGTATCTGCTCGCCGGCGTCAGCGGCTCGCTCGGCCTTCAAGCGAGCAAGTTCGATCTGCTCCCAGGCAGCGAGCGCATCGCTGCGCGCCTCGATCTGATCCTCGATCCTTTCGATCAGGCGCTCAGACGAAGGTTCCACGGCGTCTCCGAGCAGGTCCCTGGCGGCCGCGCGGATTTCCAACAATTGGGTATCCACATCCTTGCCGAGCTGTGTGCGTTGGATGCCGTTGCGTGACAGGTTGGCCGCGGCCTCGGCCAGCTCGCGCGTAGTTGCCCGGATCTCAGCCAGATCCGCCGCGCCGGCCAGCCGGCCTGCGCTGGCAATGTCATCGCGCGCCAATGCCACGGCGAAGTCGTCAGCGGTGTCACCGGTCAGCGCTGCGCGGTGCGTTGCCCACGCATCATCGCGAACTCGGCGGATGGCGGTAGCCGCTTCATCGTCGACAATGTCGCCCGAGGCACGAAGGGCATCCAATCGTGCGGCGAGCATGGCATGGTTGCCCTCGTATTCAGCAAGGCGTTCGGCAAGTACGGCGGTGTTCCTTGCCAGTTCTGACGCTACCGTCTTCCAGGCGGCAATCTGCCCGGCGCTCGGAACCGCGACGTTGGCGAGAGCGAGGGCATCTCCGTTCCATGGACGCAAGCGCGCGAGCGCCGCCTTCCATCGGATTGTTCCCGCATCTTCCGCCTCGCGAGCCGTCCTAATCTCTGCCTGGTGTCCGCTTGCTCGCGCTTTCGACAAAGCCGAGCCCAGCCTTGCCCTGGCAGGTTCGGGCACCGCCCTTTCCTCGCCGACCCGCTGCCTTGCCACCTGCAGCGCATCGAGTGCCGCCGCGGCTTCGTCGCGAGCGGCACGCATCCCGGTAGCAATCCCGGACCTCTGCTCGACCATGGCGCGAACGACGCCAACGGTGACGGCAGGCAGAAGCAGCGCGCCAGGATCCGCCTCGGAAGATCGGCCCAAGGCGGCAAGGCAGCTCGCCACGCTGTTGTTGAGGATTTGCAGCTCCATCCTGCGAGTGGGCAAGTCAAAGCCAGCCGCGGTATGGCGCACCTTGCTCTCCGCCAGCCCGCGAATGCGTTCGGAAATCGACAGGATCGGTTCGTCCTCGTCGACCGCAGTGACTTTTTCCGCCAGGCGCTCGGTCTCGTCGATGTTTGCGGACAGCCGCGTTCTGAGGCTGGCATCGTCATCGATCAGTTCGGTGACACTTCCCGTCGATGTCCGGGCTGGGGAGGCGATGTCCGGCAGCTGATCCAGCCGGGCAATCTTGCGCCGGATATCCGCCAGCATCGGCGCAGCACGCACGTAACGAGCAAAGGTATCCAGCCTGGCCACCAGCACCGCCCGATCGCTGATGGTTCGGCCGTACTGCTGCGCTGCATCGAGACGTTCGGCCTCCAGGCCCTCGTAGGTTGATGCAAGGGTGTCGATCGCATCCCTGCGCGACTTTACGTCAACAAGGCGCTTCTTCAACAGCGCCAGTTCGGTTCCATGCGCCTGCTTCCGATACAGAGCGTCTGCTTCGGCCTCGAGGGCGTTCAACGTATCACTTGCGTTCCCAAGACCGGCGCTGGCCGTGAACAGAAGCTTGCCGAGGTCGCCCCGCGACTCCAGGATAGATTTTCCGCCGGCTTCCAACGTCTCGTCATCGAGTGAGAACATCGTCGTGTAGGCGTCGCGCGACAGACCGGCGAGATGCGCCGTGATCGCCACCTCGCTTACCGGTTGGCCCGTCGCATTCAATAGCGAATTACTGCGCTGTTTCGTACGCGTGAACGTGTGTTCGGAGCCGGCCAGTTCCAGCACCCCGCCGATGCGCATGGCACTGTACTCGTGCAGGAAGTTGTAGCGGCTCCGTTCCTCGATGCCGAACAGCAAGTCTAGATAGGCCGAAAGCGCAGTCGATTTGCCGGCCTCATTCAGGCCAAACACGATATGCAGATCAGGTCCGGATTCCGGTTTGGGTCCGAAGTCGATCGAACGATCGGTGAACTTTCCATAACGAATGAGGTCAAGGCGCCGCAACCTCATGACGATCCACCGGCCTTAAGGCGGGCAGTCACCAAGTCCGCGCCCTTGGAAAGCACCTGATCGAGGAACTGTTCCAGCCCGGCTTCGTCCGTCCCAGCAAAATCCCGCCCGTCGGCCGGAAGGTCGGCGACCATCTTTTGGACGAACGCCCTCGCCTCAGCGCGGAAGGCCTCCGAGGTGGCATCGGCACGCATTGATTGCTCGAGTTCGAAAATCGGATCAGCAATATCCTCGGCGGTCTCCGTCCGAGGCGGCGCGAGGTCAAGCTCGAGCTTCTCCACCCACGTATGGCCTAGCTGTTCCGCAGCCTGTTCGGCTTCGGCAAGAAGGAGGTCCCTGTCGCGGATCAGCGCCCACATCAGTGGTGACGTTCCTGTCAGGCCAATGCGAGCCACAGCATGACGCGATCGGACGGTTGCCCGCATCTCTTCGAGTGCGAAGCGAACACGCGCGACGGCCTCGGGCCACTCCACCGCTCCGGTAAGGTCGACGCTCACCCGTTCGAACTGCGCAACGCTGGTCAGCCGTTCCTCGATCTCCACCGAACGGTCGTGGCGCACCGTCACCAGGGTGACTGATTTCTCACCGGCCTCGTTGATATCCCTCCCCTGCGGTATTCCCGGCATCACCACGGCACTGGCGCCAGGATGGACTTGGCGAGCATGGATGTGGCCGAGGGCCCAATAGTCGAAACCGTGGGCGTGCAAGTCAGCGATGCTGCAGGGCGCGTAAACGTCGTGACCTGGCGATCCAGCCAGACTGGTATGCATGATGCCTATGTTGACGGCCCCTTCACGAGCCGCCGGATATTTGGTTAACAGGCTGTCCGGCGCCTTAGGGTTCGCAAAGCTCAAACCATGGAATACGACGTCCAGACCGCCGGCTGTCTGCAATACCGACTGAGCACGACCACCAAAGATGGTAACGGTGTCGGGAAATACCAGCTGTTTGGAAATCCGCGACAGGGCGTCATGATTACCGCGGATCTTGAAAACCATGATGCCGGCCTGGTGCAGGCGTGTCATCTGCGCGCCCAAGAACCGCGCTGTCTTCATTGAAGTCTGGTCGCCATCGTATAGGTCGCCAGCAATGACCAACGCGGCCACACGTTCCTCAAGGCAGAGATCCACTATCGAAACGAATGCCTGGCGGCTGGCGTCGCCCACCAGCCCGGCAAGATCGGGATTTCGCATCGCCAGCGAACGAAGCGGCGAGTCGAGATGAATATCGGCCGTGTGTACGAATCGAAATGCCATTCGGCCTCCGCCAGCAAAAGAGGTGTTCCGAGCTTCGACAGAAATTGCAACGAGGGCGCTGCAGCGCCCCGTTACACTTCAGCTAATTTCTCGCTCGCGGATTCGCCGGCCACCAACAAGCCGTCTTGGGACCGTAACACTCCTTTGGCAACCAAATCGGCGACCCCAGCTGAAATCAGCTGCCTTAATTGTGCGCTTGTGGCTTTGAAGCCCAGCATCCTGGCAACGCCTGTGGCGATTTCTTCCTCTGTCGCACCGAGGTTGGATTTCACGACTTCCATAGCGCCTTGGGCGACCTCGTCCTGCGCAATCATTTCGGGCTTGCGCAATCCAGCGGACACGACCCCACTGCGATCCCTGAGACGAACAGGAACACCTGGCTTGAAGCAGAAGTTGCCTCGACGGGCTACTGAACCACCTCTCTGTGCTATGCTTACCCCCCGCTCGATTGCATCCTGAATCCTGCCACCGGCCCGCTGCAGACCCCAGGCGTCCCGAATACGCGAAACTATTTCGTCGACATGGATTGGCGTTTCTGTAGCCACGACCTGCTCGACCAGTCCGGCCATGATTCCGCTGGGCGTCTCGTGGAGTTCGAACGATCCCGGTCGCTTTAGTTCGGCCTCTTCGTAGGCTCGATTGGGTGTCTCGGATCCGTTTGTGCTTTCGAGACCGATTTCCGTCACGTTGCCTCGGTCGACCGTAACAACCTGCACGGCTACAGCTCGATTTCTCTGGACCCCCAATTCGGCCCGCTCATCGAGTTCTTTTCTGGCGGCCTCAATCGCTAGTATGGTTCGCTCCAGCTGCTCACGAGGCCGTTGGAACCAGTCAGCGCTCCAGATGCGATGGATGATCCAACCATGGTCTTCCAGAACCGACTGCCGAAGCCGGTCTCGATCTCTGGCCGAGCGAGATGAGTGATATTCTGCGCCATCGCATTCGATGCCAAGAATATAGCGGCCTGGCCTCTCTGGATCCGCAACTGCGAGGTCGATGAAGAAGCCGGCAATGCCCACTTGAGCATGAACCTGATAACCCATTTCGATCAGCGCGTTGGCTACCTGTTCTACAAAGATTGAATCCATTTCGCGAACCGTGACTTGGGCAAGCGAAATTCGCCCTGTTCTCGCGTAGTGCAAGAAGAGCTTGAAGGCGAAGATGCCTTTCCCTTTGCCACGCTCCAGGTCGATGTCCTCGTCTGTGATGGACGCGAATACTTCGCAGCTGCGCTTGGCGCGGCTTATGAGGACGTTGAGCCGACGCTCGCCGCCTTCCGCGCCAAGAGGGCCGAAACGCATGGCCATGTATCCCTGGGCATTCTTGGCATACCCCACCGAGATCATGATCACGTCGCGCTCATCGCCTTGAACATTTTCGAGGTTCTTGACGAAGAATGGCTCGCTTGGATGAGCGTGAAAGAATTCCTCGGTGTCGGGATTTAGTCGCCGCAGCGCTTCGAGTTCATCCTGGATCGCGCGGCGTTGGCTAACCGAAAATGTTGCAACGCCTAGAGTCTCTTGCGGGTTCACCTTCGCATGACGGATGATCGCCTCCGCTACTGCTCTCGCCTCTACCGGATTGGTTCCTGTGCCGCCGGAATCGAAGACCCCCTCCGGCACATGATGAAACCGCAACCCCATACCTGCCTCTTGGGTATAAGGGCTTGGCACGATGAAAAGCCGGTTCTCGTAGAACTGGCTGTTCGATACTGCGATTAGAGATTGGTGACGGCTACGGTAGTGCCAGCGCAGCATACGCTGCGGCAAGCCGCGGGCCGTGAACAGGCCGAGGATGCTTTCAATGTCGGCGACCTGCGCGCCCTCACCCTCGTCATCTTCAGACTGCGAGCCTGTCATCTTCGCGAAGAATGTCGTGGGTGGCAGTTGGCGTTCGTCGCCAACGACGACCACCTGACTGGCCCTGGCGACCGAGCCAAGTGCGTCCACGGGCTGGATCTGAGACGCCTCGTCCATCACGAGCAGATCGAAGGACATCCGGCCGGGCGACAGGAATTGCGCCACCGAAAGCGGGCTCATCATGAACACTGGCTTCAGCGCCTGGATGGCAGGGCCTGCCTTCTGCATCAATTGCCGGATGGGCATGTGGCCTCGTCTGCGCGCCATCTCAGAACGAAGCAGTCCGACAGGTCCAGCTCCGCCGTCTCTTGAAGGAATTTTCCGGTGATGAGCCGTTACAACTTCGATGGCGCCGGCCTTGATGCGCTGGCGGTCCAGATCTGCGAAGTCACGTACAGCCCTGGAATGCAGTTCCCCGTCGAACCTTGCCAGCTCCGGCTCATCGGTCGCCATCGCCAGAAACATTCGTTCGTAGTAGGCCATATCAAAAACTGATCGAGCCGATCCTGTTGTAATCTGGCCGTTGGCTAGGCCGTCTATCAACTGTCCCAGTCCAGCCTTTCGGGCCGTTTCGGATCGCTCTTCATAGGCAACCCATTTCGAGAGCTGCTCCTGATGATCGAGCCAACCCTGCAGCCGAGAAACGACCTCGCCTATCGCGACGTCCGGAAAATCGACTACTCCAAACAAGGAGGGAGCATCGGCTTTCAAATCCCCTGTAAGCGCCTTCAATTCCCGCGCTGCCGCTTGGGCCGCTTCACGTGCTGAACGTGCCGAGTTTGCGATCTCGATTCTTTCAGGCAACCGCGCAGCCAGATGTCGGATCGAGCCATTTTCTTTCAGCCAAAGCTCGGCTTGCGTGAGAGCGGCCCAATCGGATCCTCGACCGTGCCACGACGAGCCGAATACGAACTTGCCAAGGCTCTCTCCCGCATCGATCCCTTGAGCAAGTGCTTGTAGTCTGCCTAGTCGGCGCAGTAGCTCCACCCGCTCAGTGATTAGATCCGGAACGTCAGTCAGAACCTGTCGTGACGCATCATCGGCTTGAGCTACAGTGCTCGCCTTCGCTTCCATCAGTTGCAGCGAGGCCCGCTCGGCGGAAGCCACGTCGCCTAGCATGGATGACGCGAGGTGCCCGAGATCGTTCCAGAAACCTTCGATAATTGGCCGACCGATTTCGATAACCTTGCGAACGCGCGCTGCACGCGCACCGGCCTCGGAGCGTTCCGCCATCCGGCCGGCGATAATCCGAGGTTCGGGGCCTAGCCCTCGTAGAGTCCGCATCCACTCCACTAGCGCGAGCAGTGGCGCGGAAGCCGATCGCTCCCCACGCCAATCTGCCCCGAAGGCGGAACGGCCAAAAGCGTCGCCTTCGCGGACTCTTGCTGCGGCAGCCTGACCCTTCATCAAAAGGTCGAGGAGACCAACTATCTGCGTCGCAGGCGCGCTAGGGTCGACCACAATAGTCCGCGCAAGTGCTGTGGCGCGACGGTAGTCGCCGTTCAATGCTTTCAATATTCCCGTGTGTGTGGCGAGCGCCTGCCGCGCCGCGGCCACCTCGGTGCTCCACGCCGCGTCAACAACCTTGCCCTGAAGGTCGGCTCTGGCAGCCTCAAGCGTCGCTACGCTGTCGGCAAGGTCGCCTGCCTGCTCAAGTCCGGAGTCCCAAACGGTGGCTGCGAAGGCCTCCGGACTTGCGTCAGGTGCTGCCGCTACTCGCTCGCCGGTCACGGCCAGCCTGAGCAAGCCTGCCAACGTGTCTGGCAATATCGCCGATCCGAGTTCCTGATTCAGGCGCTCAGCTTCTTCCCTCAAGCGTGGGAGCAGAATGGTGAGCTGTCGCGCACGATGGAAACCATCTTTCGGAAATTCCGAGGGAAGCTTTGCAAGCTCTGTCTCGAGACCTTCAATTGGCGTGTCGATAGCCGTTGCCGCCAACTGCTCCGAAAGTTCCTCGGACTTGCGGGCGAAATCCGTTCCTGACCAGAGAAGCGATGAAATGTCTTTCGGACGCTCATCCCATACCGGCGAGACGAGCGCCTCGGCAGGAAGTCCAGGCGCGGACGCGAGAAGCTCAGCGCGATCTTCTATCTCGCCGCTGTCGCTGAGAATTTTCGGAGGCTCGGCCTTGATCCGCTCAGCGATACCGACCAGTTTGGCGTGCAGTGCCTTGGCTTGGTCCAGCAACGCCGCGATGCGTGGGACGAGCCTCTCAATGGTCGTTGGAAGAACGACATCCAGGCCAACTCCCCGCCACGGGTGGTGGATCGGCAAGCCGATCTCGTTGATCCGCTGAGAGACCTCATCGAGCAATTTGCGACGTTGCGAAACGCCGTCAGTTGTCCAGCTTGTGGCATCCGTAAGTTCGATGTCCACTGGTTTCTGACCGACCTGCCTTAGTCGGGTTAGCTGGCCGAGAACCTGATAAGGAGTGAGTTCGGACGCTCCGAACGCAACGTGCATTCGTGCAGCATGTGCGTTGAGTTTATCGCGAGCCTCCAGCAAGCGATCAGTTAGGGAAGAAGGAAGCTGGCCCCTGGGCGATCCGAGTTGCCAGGTTCGCCGCAGCTCCTCTAGCATCATGCGCTTGTTCGCCTTGTTACTATGCAGCTCAAGGCAGGCGTCCCCCACCCCAGCAGTGTCAAGCCGTCGCTTGACGACCTCCAGCGCTGCCATCTTTTCGGCCACGAACAGCACGGTCTTTCCGTCGGCAACGGCCGACCCAATAATGTTTGCGATCGTCTGCGATTTTCCTGTCCCAGGCGGACCTTGGATAACGAGGTCGCGACCTTTTCTGACGTCATGGATCGCCAGTGTCTGAGAACTGTCACTGTCGACGATATGCAACATTTCGGCGGGCGCAATGTGCGGATCAATCGCTATGTCGTCCGACATAAGCGGCTCGCGTGTTTCGAAACCATCTGAAAGAAGCGAGCGGATCTTCGGTTGTTCGATAATCTTTGCGCCATCGGGCCAGAGATCCGGATCCAGATCACGGTACATCAAGAACTTCGCAAACGAGAAGAAGCCGAGCACCATATCGTCGCGAAGCACCTCCCAACCCTCTTTGGTCGAAATTGCTTCGGCAACGGCATCGAGATAGGCCGAGACGTCGAAGTCATCTCCCACCTCAAAACGCGGCAGAGCGAGCTTGTGAATGCGGTCGAGATAGAGTTCCAAGGAGAGGTTTGCGGTAAGATCTTCCGGCCGGGCTCGTAGGCGGAATTTTTCTCCAGCGGCCCCTCGCTCAAGCCGAACCGGCACCAAAATGAGGGGGGCCTGACGGATGTTCTCTTTGTTGTTCGGGTCAATCCACTTCAGCATTCCAAGGGCCAGAAAGAGGATATTGACGCCCTGCTCTTCCTCGAGTGTGCGGGCATCATGGTAGAGATCAAGGAGCCGCCGCTGCAGCCCAGTTGGGGTCATACGCGTCTGCAGCTTGGTGTCCGAGTGCCGCGCGGATATCCCTCTGTTATCGACTCCATCGTCCTCTGGTTGGGCGAGAGCGACGGGGGAATAGTCGATCTCTTCGTCTGGAGGGCTGCTTTCATCCTGGCCCGCTTTCGGCCTATCGGGCTTGCCGGCCAGGAAGGTAAAAGCCTTTCCTTCGGTCACCAGCAATCGATAAATTTCGGACGACTTCTCATCGACGATATCGATCGTCTTCGCGCTCTTGGAAAACCGCGGCACATTCAAAAGTCGATTGCGGGCGGAAAGATCGAGCAACTCCATCCTGGCGCGCTCGAGTTTCTCCTTTAGAGGGAGATCGCTTTGGAAGACTGACTGTTTTACGTCCAAGACTTACATCCCCTTTGAAAGGAGAACCAGCTAGAGCCCGCGTAGAGCGTTCGCGCAAGAAAAAACAGCCGTGTTCAATTAGAAACGACTGCGATCACTTCTGGACACCGTCCAATATTGCGACGTGTGATATGGGTCAGAGCCTGCATTCTTGGCCCCCTTTGCCTAGTCGCTATCCGACGAGGATTCTCGCTCCCTGCCCCCGTATTTAGCCGCCTCCACAATGTCTTTTTCTGACACAGAGAGTCCGTTGCGGACCCGAATGGCTCCCGCACTTGGAACGCGGTCCAATTCAGATCCAGTCTTTGCCTTATCCTTCTGGGGCTTAACCTCCGGCGGCGGGTCTTTCGAAAATGTCATGCGTAGGTCCTACTCGTCCAAATCTAAATGCATCCGCCTGTGAGCCTCAAGCCGCTTTCCTGGTCATACAAAGAAAACGCCGCGCCCAATCAATCCACCGTCTCTCGTGGTTCCGCATTCTGATTGGCGCTTTAACATTCATCACTATTAGCGCCTGGCATTTAGTATCCTCCCTCTACTGGTTTTTTTAGCCGATAAGTAATAGATCGGGATTTCACTGCAGAAGTCCGGAGCCATGAAGTGACTGACGAAATCCAAAATACGGCCACCGCGCTGATGGAGCTTACCGCCGATATCGTTGCGGCTTATGTGAGCAAGAATTCAGTGCCGGTCTCCTCATTGCCGGACCTTATTGCCAGCATCAATTCGTCATTAGCGCGTATCGGCCAGCCGTCCGAACCGGAAAAACCCGACCAAGTTCCCGCGGTCAACCCCAAGCGCTCAGTCACTCCAGACTACATCGTCTGCCTCGAAGACGGCAAAAAGTTCAAGTCCCTCAAGAGACACTTGAACACGCATTTTGGACTGACGCCCGACGCCTATCGCCAAAAATGGGGCCTCTCCAACGATTACCCCATGGTCGCGCCTAACTATTCAGCCAATCGCTCCAGATTGGCAAAATCGATTGGCCTCGGTCGCACAGCAGCCGCGCCCAAGAAAGCAGCAGCCAAGAAGTCAAAGACGCGCTAGCAAAACATTTGGCAGCTTCGCAAAGGATCGAAAATTGAATCGCGATCGCTATTCCCATCGCCGCAGCTCGCGGCCAAGACGCGGCCGGGTTTCAATTATGCGCAAGCGTTTCTTTTCACATAAATCATTAGCCGCGATCCTGGTGATCACGCTAGCAGTGGGCGCTTATGTCACCTCCTACTTTACAGGGTGGGGCAACCAGATCGCGGGACCCAATACAGCAAGCGCACTCGGGTCAAAACCGAAGCCTATCGTCGGCGTAGCGTCCATCGTTGACGGGGACACGATCGAGATCCACGGACAGCGTATTCGTTTCAATGGCATCGACGCACCTGAAAGCAGCCAAAACTGCAGCGACGCAAGCGGGCAAGAATACCCATGCGGCCGCAAATCCGCAGAAGCACTGGACATCTTCCTCAGTCAATCCCGACCCATCCAGTGCAACTTTGTTTCGTGGGATCGTTACAACCGCTTCGTTGGTGATTGTCAGCGGGCGGACGGTGCTAGCATTGCGTCTTGGATGGTCGAACAGGGTTATGCCCTGGATTGGCCTCGATACAGCCATGGTAGTTACGCGTCACAACAGGCAGATGCCCAAAGGGCCAAGATTGGCATCTGGGTTGGCACTTTCACAGCCCCTTGGGATTGGCGAGCAACACATGCAGCCAACAATAAACCCGGTAATGACACATCCTACGGCCTTACAGGCCGTCGCCAAATAGCTCAGAGCTATTCGTGTCAACCGCGTCGCTATTGTAAGCAAATCTCCTCATGCGATGAGGCGCGCTGGTATCTCAATAACTGTAGCTGGGGACCCAAATTGGACCGGGACGGCGACGGAATTCCGTGCGAAGGCATTTGCTGACCAAGCCAATTCCTTAGCGCGCTTTCAGCAAGCCGGACTGGCCACCAGCGTTTCGGTGCATTTGCGCGAGTGCCAATAGAGCCTGGCAAAAGGGCTGGCTGACGTTTGTCTTGGAAAATTCCACCAGCTCGTTGAGCCCGGATGGGCTAGAAAACCGCAAGGCTTCGTAGCGACAGACAGGGATCTGCCGATTATCTCTGAAGCGTTTGTCGGGTCCGCCATTCTTATTGGGATGAGCCCAGGTATAGCTCACGATCTCAGCATCAGATGGAACTTTGCCGGTCTCAATAAAATTGCTGGGGGCAAATTGCGTCCTGAGGTCTCCATACCCAACGGCACCGTACTGGTTTCCGTCCTTCACCAAAATCATGTCTGGCATGAAATAAAGGATTTGCCGGCCGACGTGTATCGACGGTGGTGTGACATTGCTGCGAACAACCGTCGGCAAGGAAGCTTGGAGCGTCGTCGACTTTTTATCGACCAACATCGTGGCTCCCGCATTGCGCTTCCAAGTCGTCAGATCCTCTATCTTGCCACCAGCCGCGACATGCCAACTCGCCGCGCAGCGTGTGAGCGTGTCAAAGGCGGCGACAAGTCGCCCGTAGGCCGCCTCCGCGTCCTGCTCCAAATCATAGTAGAGCACGCTCACCCGGCGGTAGCTGTCCAACCAGTTGCCAATAAGCATGCCCGGCAAAAAGGCAGCAATACCGATCAGCGCCACCCCACCTCCCAGCATTGCGCCTGCGATCAATCCGGCGATCCCAAACAGCACGGCCAGGATGAGCGACATTCGCGTCTGCGATTGCCTCGCATTGATTTCATCAAGCACATTGGCAAATGTCTCATCACGCATCTCGATCACATCGGCGGACTCGATTTCTCTCATCACGACGCCACCGCTGACATATTCCACGGGTGAGGATGTTGGATGGGGCTTTGGCCCAGATGGGAATTCAGACAGTTGCAGCGTCTGCTTGGCGCTGCGCTTTCCCAAAGTGCCTCGGTAGTAGAGACCGCCGACGCCTGCATGAATATAATGCCCTCGTGGGCCAGTCCCGATACGAAGACCTTGCACGCCAACGGACGCGCCAACCCCGCCAGACGAGAAGTTAAAGCGGAAAGGTCCCGCACTAATCGATTTTCGAACGTAAAACCCCATCCCCGCAATCCCCCCCAAGCCCTGTGAGCGAAACCCAAGGGCAGTTCGCCTCACAACTTTGGTACCGGAACCAGTCCAATATCTGTCTCTCGCGAACGTTGCCTGACCCTGATCTCAATTCGCCTCCTCGCCTTGACGTCGCCGGCCTGTGCGCCGTCGGTGAGCCGGTCGCCAGGCAATATCAACTGGCCGCCGGACATTGGCAGGATGGTGAAGCCTTTCAGTTCCGGCATATCGCGCAGGATGCCTGTGACGGAGATCGCTCGCGCTAATCCAAGCCCGGCATTGTCGGCAGGATGGAGTGTGCCAATGTCCATCTTGCGCGCCAGTACGGGCTGAAGGCCTCTGTCCATATTCGATGAGTCACCGGACATCGCCTGCTCGTCCGTGTGGCCAATCACCTCAATGACGTCCACACCATAGGAAGTTGCAATTCCAGCAATGGTCTTCGACATCTGCCGCAACTTCGTTTTGAAGCCACCGGAAAGCTCCGCACTTCCAGTATCGAAATTATAGCCATCGAGCTCGCTAAGACTGATGATCGGTGGCCAATCGTGTGGCTTGTCAGCAGAGGCCTCGTTCCTTGCCTTCTTCAGTGCGTCAGCAAGATCCTTGGACGTCTTGCCCGTGCCAACGTAGCCGAGCTCGCGCAGAACCTTCATCTTCTCGATCATGGCTTTGGCCTGATCAACGTCGACGTCGTTGTCAGAGAGGACTTTGGCGGCCGGCGCGCTTTTCACCGCTTCCTCAAGGGTCAGTCCCACTTTTTTGATTGCCTCTGCGGCCTCTTTGGCCCGGACCAATTCACGCCATTCTTGATCTGGTACATTGCGTCGACTTGCAGGCTTGACCATGGCATTCAGCTGAGCCAGCAACCGCTTGTTTTCCTCGTCAAGCTTGCGAGCGTTCTCATTGAGGGACTGCGCAATCTTCTGCGCTGCCGCAGCCTCTTTCTTTGTCTTGGCGATGAGCGCGCCTGCAGCAAGCAAAAGGCAGAAAACGAGAAGCAGCATCGTCTCAGCCATCGTCAGGCCGAGTATCAGGCCGCGGCCATAGCCCTTGCGCTCAAACGTAATGGCTGTTCCGCTAACCTCACTCACCTGCCCCACCAACTTGCTCTCTTTGGCGGTTCACCCTTCTCCACCTCCGCCGGACTGCTTAACGATCGGAAGGTGTCGCCCTCCGTGTCATCCGAAACCTTGATTGGCGTCTCCACAGGGGAGGCAACAGTGGAAGGTGCCGCCACTCGCTCGACATCGTTCGCTATCGCATTGCTCAGAGGCTGGGGAGTGCGCACGGCCGGGAGGCTATGTTGTGTAAGGGTTGCGACGAGGCCGCGTGTTTCATTGCTGTGTTTCTGCATCACAGCCATGAACTCCTCAGTCAAACGCTGCTGCGCTTGGACAGTTTCTGCGGTCTTTTCTGCGGCCGCTGCCGCTCTCTCCACTCCAGTCGCCACCTTGATCACTGCGTCGGCAAGACCGGTCATCCGCGTTTGCTGCTCTTGCGAGGCTGTTTCGGTTTTTATCGCATATTGTGCGACAGCATTACCCAGGAGCTTGACCATCGGCGCCAGATCGTTCTTCAGCACCTCATCAGGAACAACCACCTTTTCCAGCTTGGCAGCCATATTGTCGGCTTGATTACCGAGCTTTCCAACAGAGTTGGACATCGAGCTGTTGGCTTTATCCAGCAAATCCGCTGCAGCTCCAACGCGGTTCGCTATCGAAGCAAACTGGGTTTCGACTTGCCCGAAATTGTGCTGCAACGCGTCACTGAGCTTGGCAGACGCCTCTTGGACAGGCTTGATCGATTCCATGGCAATATTGTCCAGGGCAGATCGAATGTGCTCCCCATTGCGTGCCGCTTGCTCGGCAATCTCTGCAAAGCCCTCTTCGAGCATTTGATGGCTGACACGACGAAAGTCGGCGAACTCCCTGGTTACGCTTTCCATCTCGGCTCTTACACGCCGTGTCATGTCGGCAAGTTCGTGCCTCGCCGTTCGCTCAATGTCCGCGGGATCGCGCCGCATCTGATTGTAGAAAACCCTCAGAGCAATACCGGTGATCGTCGACGTGATCGCGATGCCAAAATTTTGGACGATCGTGTCGGTTGAGCCTTCCGTTCCAAACTGAAACAGCGAGACCCCAAGGCTCGTCAGGGTGAACAGGAAGCCCATATAGTAGAGGTTATCGCCGGTCTGCTCGTCGTGCAGTTGTAGCTTTCCAGCAAAGATCGAAACCCCGAGATAGAAAAACATCAGGCAGGCCGGTGCTACCGCCGCGACGATCGGATTTACGCCTGAGAGTTTTGCAATGGCGATGAATACACACCCGCCGAGTGTCAATGCCGCGAAAACCACGACCGGCAGACGTGGATGATCCAGCAAAGGTTTGTCGTGCGCTCTCGCCATCAGTTTAACCCATCCAAGCCAACCAGCTTTTCGAACTCGCCGTGATGGTTCTGGACCCAATGTGTCCAGAACTCCGCGTGATCCAGGGTCTGAAATGGCTTCTTTGCCCGATCGATATAAAGAATTGTGATGCCCACCCCATCCAGCGACGTCCCATATGTGCGGTCGGCGGCGCTGTTGAGGTATTTTTGGTAATCCAGTCCCGATCGGTACTGCGAGTAAATCGTCGTATGCTCGATCATGTCAGAGGCGACCACCAATCGCTTGGGACTGCCCTGTTTGGCCAAGCTGCTATCGAAGAGCGACAGCTTGATTTTCTGAATTCCAGCCATGATCGGAGATTGGCTCGCGGAAGCCGCATTCGGGATTTCATCGGGAAGTTTGTTCAAAGGATCGCCGAAGGCGTTTTCCCACTTCTTTTGACGCCGCGCAGGATTGTTGGTCCAACTATCGACGGTCGACCCATCACCGGGATTGCATCCATCGAACATCACCGTCAGCTCACCAGGCGCCGAGCTCAGGGTATAAATCCTCACATACCCACCCGGCTCGACCTGCCCAATGGTCTTTCGGAACTCGTTCTTGAGATCAGCCATCGTCGTTGCCGAAATTGGATCAGTGGCGTCGATGAGGACGGCGGTCAGGCTGGAGGGTCCGTCCAATGGGCAATTCGTGTTGGCGTCGATATGGCCATTGCCAGACCTGGTCCACATCCAGCCGAAGCCGGCCAACATCGCAACGGATAGCACACCAAGGGCAATGGCCGCGGCAATGGTACCCGCATTGCCTTTCTTGCGTCTGCGGGTTCGCCTAGACATTCACGCTGTCCGGGTGAAGCTTATCAAGATCTCGGTACTGCTCAATTCCCCGTTCGCATTCCTGACCAATCAGACGAACCTGCTCGTTGAGTTCCTCCTGCGCCTGGCGAATTGATGCGCCAACATCTCCCTCATTCCACTCCCGCTCGCCGGTGACGTATGGCTTGATGCGATCAAGTTTGTAGGGCGTTCCGAAATGCTTGGGCGCCGGCTCGGTCCTCGCCTGGATGTTGGCTTCCCGATACATCGACAAAAGCTGATTGCAGGCTCGCTCCAATTGGTCTTGATGCTGCGCAAAAAGAGCCAGAAGCCTCGATCGATGATCGACAATCGCGCGGTGCTCGCGCCGGCGACTACCAAGCTGCTTGACGATTTCCTCCACTTTTTCGTTGTGGTCGTCGCGGACATCCTGCAGCTCTTCGATCAGTTCCTTCTTTCGATCGATGTAGTCATCGCGCCGTCGAACGAGCCGATTTTCAACGCCAGTGTAGCCTGGGTAAGGGTCGAGCACGAACCAGCCGTCGATAAAAGCGAAAAGCGAAAACATCAGGCCGATCGCAAACAGCAACCAGGACTTGATGTCCGTGAGACCCGCTGGATTGGCGAGCATATTACGGATGACCTCAGCGCCGGCGCCGTCAGCGAGCGAGCCGCTGACCTCACGGTAGTGCGCTAGCGCCAAGTTTATCGAAATCGCCAAGCCGATATAGAAAAGGATTGAAATGATCCCAACGAATTTTACGAAAAACGACCGATGGGTGACGAGACGAGCGCAGAAAACCGCCAGGAGCAAAGCCGCCCCGATGTTGATGAAAGAGAATGCCGCAGCCTCAAGGATGCCACCAAAAAATCCCTGCTCATTGCCCTTGGCCAGGAAGTTGCCGTTCATCGCTGTCTCGACCAGAAACAGAAATAGCAGAAGCGATAGCCGGAAAATGTGAGCGGCACCGTGCTGCACACGCGCGGCACGAACGAGACCGTGCTTCTCCTTAAACCATGCATGCTCTTTTTCGGCGTCGTTCAGGGCCCTTCTCAGGCCGTGAAGTTCATCGAGGCCCACGGCGACCGAGGCTTTGAAGTCCGAAACGCTAGCGGCATTCGTCTGACGGATTAGACCGAATTGTTCCTCGAAATCGAGGCCGGCAAGACGACCTCCAAGGAGTTGCAGGTTGTCCTCAAGAGTGTGATGCGCAGCCTTCTTCTCATCCTCAACGCGTTCCACGATGGCATGTTCGACATCGTCGAGATTCTTTGCCGTTTTCGGGGGTTGGTTCACCTCGCCGCGCTGCTTTCCGCGGTTAATGACATCCAGGTCGCCGTCGATCTTGGCAGGGTCCAGGCTGTTGAATAGCTGAGTGCTCGCCCGAAAATCGTGGTTGGATTCTCGCAGTGAGTCACGCAACTTATTTAGTTTTTCGAATTTAGAGCCCACGCACTCACAACCCCAACTTTACGCCCCCCGGCAGAGTGGTTTCTATGCATAGTAGAGCTAAAGGGCAACCGCACATTCACTTCTATCCACTTGCTAGTGCGGATCAGGCTCAATTGAGTTCCAACAAATGATCATGGCTGCTGATCAACTGGTTGATCGGCCGCGACTAGTCATGTCATGAGCCGTGCTGCGATGCTCTAAGGACAGAGTGCTACGAGCGGGTTCGCGACTGGGAAATTATCCACAGTCGTATACGTGTACTGGATCTCACCGCCCAGGCGAACGAAGGCAGATAGTTCCTCCGCACGACAGACATAGTTTTTGGTCATTTCATCGATCTTCTGGACATAGACCGGCCGCGAGACGCCAGCAGCCAACAATTTGGCGTCTACTTCCGCATCGGTCTGAGCCCAGGTGGCGTTGAAAACGATCCTTGGCCCGATTGCGATGATGCTCCGAACGGAGATGTTCGAACTGATCAGCATGGGCAATGCTGGAGCCATTTCGGTTTGCATTTTTTTTGCGTAGGCGCAGACGTCGGTCTTGGTGTACTTCGAGAGGCATTCATTTGCCGTCGCCACCCTTGGCCATGTCAGCAGGATCGCCAACGGGACGTGCATCAATCGCAATCCATCCAAAGTATTCTCCTCGCCCGATCTTGGCCTGCACAGAGGAGCATCTATCCTATTTGTGTTCACAGTGCCACGAGCAGCTTGTGCCCGACCGGCAATAGTGCTCTGTCTGAAATACTTTGGGAGGGCAATAAAATGAAAACAACATTTCTCGCGGCTATGGCCGCTGCAATAATCGCTTGCGCGACCGGCGCGTTTGCACACAGTGGCGGCACTGATGCCAACGGTTGCCATACCAACCATAAGACCGGCGCGTATCACTGTCACTGAAGGTCACGCCTTTCTGAGGGACACAAACATGCTGAAGAACATCATGTCAGCTCCGCTGGGCCTCCTCTTCATGCTGGGCGGGCCGATCACCTACGTGATGAATGTCGTCGACACATGGCAGGGCCATGCATCAGTGGTCGTAAAAATCCTGATTAACTTGAGCCTGGATGCGATGTTGGCGTTCATTTGGCCGATCACTTGGGCAATCTGGCTTTTCAAATATATGGCGGGCGCCGAAACTCCACTAACAACCGTGCTGGGCGTTTGAGGATCAAGTTTGCTGAAAATAATGCTTTTCGACGCCGGCCGGAACGGTCCGGTTGGTCTGCATCTGTGTAGCTATTGCCTCGCTGCTGGCGGTAGCGCCATGGCCGTACGGCTATTACCAATTCCTCCGCGTGGTGGTCTTTTTCGCCGGGATCTACTGCGGAGCCATGGTGTGGCGATCAGGCCCTGAAAATCGCACCCTGGCTTGGGCGCTGTTTGGAGCGGCAGCGATCTTCAACCCGTTCATGCCGGTTCATTTGCCGCGCGAGCTGTGGGCAATCTTCAACGTCGCAGCGGCTACTCTGTTCGGCTTTGTCGCATACCGGCACCGGAATTAAGCCGATAATCTGAGATGGCCAAGAGTGGACCTGAGACGCCGAAGGTCAAGGCGCGCCCGAGGGTCACCGTGTCACAGCCGTTGGCGCTTTATGCGGGAGATCTCCTCGAGCGGACGAAGGAGTACTTCGAGGCTTTCAACCATCTAGGCTCGGAGTCGGAAAAGGCGCATCTTTTTGCCCGTTATTTTCTATTTTCGCATGCCCTAGATGTGGAGCTTCAACAGGTTGTCCTCGATCAGGGCGAGGCGACTGATAGGCGTTTTTGACTTTAGGCTGCCATGTGGACGATGCCAATTGTATCTGTGCAGCCAGACAGGCAGTTCGGCGGCACGATG
>NZ_RZRV01000028.1:0-79881 GCF_004023085.1 Mesorhizobium sp. M7A.F.Ca.US.010.02.1.1
CTCTACTTCCGCGGCTTCGGCTGACAAACTGTCGGAATGGGGAATCTTCTGGAGAACGATACCTGGCACCAGTAATCTCGACGAACTCGACACGCACGTCATTTCAGGAGCACCGGAATACGGGGCCGCTCCGTTGATGCCGGCTGATCATTGGATCGATACGGACGAACATTCTGAACCCGTGGCTAATCGGGACATCTGGAAACTAGTAATCTCCCCCGTGCTGGAACGTGTAAGAGCACGAGTGGTCACCAGAGATGTGTCCCCTCTAACGGCCCTTTCTCACCCCATGATCTGTTAAGTATTTGATATGTGACTATTCTGTCCACCTCATCCGATGAAGCCTGAACCACCAAGAACCGTGATGATCCGCGCTCCGCGCTGTTCCCATTTCCGCCTGCGCCAACATCGTTCTTCACTTTCATCCAGTCAGCTTCTCTTTGAACGAATCGCCGCGCGTATCGTTCGTCTTCACCCGGGGATTCGTGCGTTGCCGCTGATTACCGTGCGGATCGGCTGGGAAAACATGAACTGCCGGACGATGAGCGGATCGAAACCGGCATAGAAAATCGCGAACTGCGCGACCGGGTCTGGGCGGCACTCCAGAAACTTCCTGGAACCAGCGACCACCGTCATGCTGCAGCCAAGCAAAAACAATGACTTAGTCGCCGAAATTGCCGAAAGCCGTGTCGCCATCTTCGAAATGGATGGCAACATAAGCCGTTGATTGTAAGGCATGGCAATGAGCGGAGGCTGCGAATAGCAACATGGCGACATGAAAAAGCCCCGCCGAAGCGGGGCTTTGACGACCCGACCTATCTCATCAGTAGGCGAGTTGCACTGCTGGCGTGGTCCATAGTTCGGTTGGAAGGTATTATCCGACGCACGATAGCTGCGGTAGCGGTCATAGCACCATGTTGTATGCGAATCGCCGCGGTGAACGCGGCTCTGGCTGTTTATGATCGCGCCGCTGATCACCGCGCCCGTCGCAAAAGCTGCGAGCGGGAACCAATAATCACCATGCCGACGATAGCCTCGCCGATGCTCACGGTATCCGCGATGGCCGTTCCAATTAGCGCCATCGTTGCGGGAGAAGTTGCCGTTGGATGAGTGATGCCTCCGCCACGGCTTGTAGTCGATCATCTGGGTGTCGGAAGATGTCGACACCATGGGGACGAAAGTCTGAGCTGCATGAGCTGGCCCAGCGGCCGTCACCGCAAATGAAGCCGACAACGCGGCGGCCAGAAACCCGATATCAAATTTTTCATTACACTCCTTAAGGGGTGGTTGAATCCCCAATGGCCTTAAAACGATTTAAAAGACCAATGGTTCCGTCCTGCATCGATCGCGCGTTCGAGGAACTTATCGTGCTCACAATGATTGAGGCTGGTGGCGGCGGAGCATCGGTTGTCCCTCAAACGATGTCGGGCCCGTAACCCAAATTCGCCGCCACACCCAAAAAACCCGCCGAAGCGGGCTTCCGTCGTTGCCGTACGAGGTGGAAGCAGCAATCGGCACTTCGGCCAACATCAAGATGGCGGGCTCGGCTTGCCTGGCTTCAGCTTTCTAAGCCTCGGCCGGTTCCAGCGGTGCATTGCGCCGAAAGTCGTGCAGGCCCGCATGGGCCATTTCGTCATTCGTGGTGACGCTGGACACAGGGGTGTTTCCGAGGGCGATGACACAACCGCGATGGACGCTGCGGCGTCGCTCTTGGTCATATAGCGAGATGGTAGCGGCACGCCGATGTAAACCGCAATGATTTAAAAATGTGCAGACGGACTTTGAGTCCGTTAGTCCTGGTTCGAATCCAGGTCCCCAGCCCAACTGGACGCAACGGAGAACAATGGGGTTCGTGGGTATCCCTGCGAACATCCGCCTTTGAGCCGTCAATCCGGTTGGTAACGAATTCAGTGGCCGCACGGTATTCGCGGTATCCCTCTCCCGCTACCACTTCAAACCCACTATCGTGTTCTGCGGACGCATTATAGCGGCATAGCGGCGGCCAAACGGGACGGTCTTCCAATGTGCCGTGAGGTAGGGAATGCTGCTCCGCCACCGGAGAAATATTAGGTGAACCGTCGTATATGCACACGATCTACGTAGAACCCGAATTCCTTGAATTCGCTACGGGTGACATACACCATCCGAATTCGACTCGCTCATTCCCATTTGTGAGTTCACAGCTTCGCATCCTGACATTCGGCGCCGCCGATTAGGTCAAGGGGCCAGTGGTGTACAGAAGGTGAAAGGCGGTTGCGATTTCCTGGTGCTTGGCGAGTCATGGTCCCGGCCTGCTGGCCTGACGACAACGCCTTGGTGAAACCCACATCTCCAACCCCCGCGCGATTGCAACTGCGTGTTCTCTTACCCTCCGCCTAAGGAAAGTAGCGACGAGGAGCCCGCCGTGAATGGACCCTGGAGCAGTACCGCCCTGCCCTGACGTTCACGGAAAGCAGGATCGACTGGCCATCTGCCATCGCGTGGTTGGCAAGTACAATGCGCGATAGTTTTTTCCGATCTGCTTAACCACGACCGAAAGCAAGCCTGCTCTAGTTCTGACTGTCGGCAAATGACGACTATCGCTATCTTACCGCCTCCTTAGTTTGCACTCACGCGCCAGTGGTTTCGCTGGTGGCCAGATGCCCCGTTTCATCAAAACTTCCCGGTCAACTTGGCCGGAGGGAGATTGCGAGCATGTCGTTTTTCTTTTCGGATGCAACCGGAGCAATCATTGGTGCTTGTAACGCCAGCGGTTGCGAAGTCAGCTTCAAGTGGACCTTCTTACCGGGTGCTTCATGCGACAGAGTGGAACTATGGCGAACATCGGGGGCTAGCACCTTTGGAGACTTCCAGCAGATCTCCGGTGCGAAAGGCAACGTCGGAGAGCTCAAGATCGACCTGTCATACAGCACCATAAACCAATTTATTTTGCTGCCGCGAACAATATCCTCCACGGGTGAGCTACTGGTTCGCCAGACTGCCGTCCGGTGAAATGGTGAATATCGAGGATCGAAGCATCTGGACGCAAATAGTTGTAAACTTACCTGCACCTGCGTCTGAAGGCCCCCCGGCGACAACAAGTAAGCCATCAACTCCGACGATCACCGAGCTCAGAGCCAGTGGCGGATACATTCATGTCGGTTGGGGAAAGGGCCCTGGAACTACGGACGTTGACAGCTTTGTGATTGCGAGAGTTGAGAACGGCCAGCATTTAAATCCGCGGCATGCCAAAGAAGATCAACGTTCGGCGACGTTCCCGGCGAAAGCCGCTACTTACGACATTGGTGTAGCGGCGGTTAACGACGTCACGAAATGGCCAGATCTTTGGAATCAGGAGCCGGTGCTGTCAGAATTTGCGTGGAAGCGCCTCGTCGTTGGAGATGATGATCAAAGCCTTGGAGTTCCCCTCACTGGCCCCTTCGATTCGATCGCAACTCTGCCGAACGGCAAGACCTACGCGACTTTCGGCCACCTTTATGTTCGGTATTCCGACGCTGGCGCAAATAGGATCGACGTCGGATACCCAAAGCCGATTGCCGGCAATTGGGGTGCGCTGCCCCCAGCTTTCTTTGCGGGATTCGACTCCATGGCAACGCTGCCCGATGGAAAGACGTACGTCACAAAGGGTGACCAGTACGTCCGCTATTCGGATCCAGATGCCAGGTTCGTTGATCCTACCTATCCGCGGCGTCTTGCAGGCAACTGGGGCAACCTTCCGCGCGAGTTCGAGAGTGGATTCGACTCGATTTGTACGCTGTCCAACGGAAAAACCTACATTACCCGTGGCGCCCAGTACTTGCGCTATTCAGACCCCAGTGCCAACAAGGTCGATCAAGGCTACCCAAAACCATTAAACGGCAATTGGGGCACCCTCCCCGCGCCGTTTGAAGGTGGTTTCGACGCTATGGTTAAGCTCTCCAATGGCAAAACCTATGTGACCCGCGGTCGAGAATACCTGCGCTATTCAGATCCGAACGTTAACAGCATCGATCCCGGATATCCGCTGCCAATTGCTGGCAACTGGGGCCGAGCGAATCTGTAACAGGAGGCGTACCCCTTGCTCAGGTGCGCGGGGTATTTCTCGAGCCATCCGTGGTCAATTGCTGACACACTCTTACGGTTTCGTCTGACGCAGTAAAGCGGCGCAAGCAACTCGCTCGCTACCAACATGGCGTCACTAGGGAACCCGACATCACGACAGATACCTGGATTCCGGTATTGACCAAAGTTCTCATCTCGAAGGCACGGAGCCGAAAACACTCGTTTCCAAAGCGAAAAGCAGTCATTCAGAATAAGTCCCGCGCGTAGCCGCTCGCGAGCGCGCCGTAAACAGCGCCGTAGCGAGCGTGCGGCGGGTTTGCGCCTCATAGCGATGTTGAGCAGAACCCTGGCCGCATCGAGGAGCGGACATTAGAGCGAACGGACGAGGTAGCACGCCGGCTGGATGCTAGACGATCCGAGATACTGAGAGGTTGTCGGCTCAATCATCGCAGCTTGTAGCAGAGCGCGAAAGGCTACGGTCAGGACAGCCGCCGCGATCTACACCCGGAGGGTTCGTTGCCATTGTTTTCGGGCGCCCACACCATCAGTTACGACCTTCGAAGCGTTCGGGGCTTTGAGACGCCCGCAACGCCGCCGTCGATTTTCTGCATTTCAAACCGGGACAAAACCCGAAATGTACGTCCTTAACCATTCATTGACTCGCGCCCCTTGCAATCTCTAAATCGGTTCTGAGGGAACGTTCTTGCACGTTGCGTTTTGAGGCGCTTGATGTTGAACCGACTCGATCACCCAAACCTTTCCCCCGCTGATTTGCAGACCTGCAAACGGGTCTTCGAGCGGCTTTGTTTCGAGCGAAATTTCGACCATGCGAGCGAAGAAGCAGAGCACATCGCTCCGGCGGTGATCCGTCACTTTCAAGAAGGCCACATGGACGAAGGCGATCTTTGGCTTGCCGTCCGAATGTGCCGCACATTTCGGGAGGCCTTGGCAATGCATCGCAGTGTCGGTGGGCTGGCCTACTATCAGGGCGCCCGACCTGGCTCGGATTTGCGGAACAACCGGGCATAGACTTCGAGTTGGCCATGAAAGCTACGGCCGCACCGATACGCCTGACCGACGCGGCTGCGCGAAGACCCTATGACTAACCAGCTACCACCTCGCAGCTATTCTGAGGCGGGTAGCTGCTTCACGCTCTCTTGATTGAGGAGAGTTGCCAGCCCGATAATGATCTGCGGCATAACAAATGGCTTGGTGATCATCAGGCTGTTGGGCACTCCAAGCGACGGCCAGTCGTCCGCGCCATCGCCGCTCATGTATATCACCGGCATAGTGGGATTGACGGTTCGGAGGTGCCGGGCCACATCCCACCCGGTTCGGCCGTCTCCAAGCCTGATATCTGTGAGCAGCGCCGCAACTCGCTCCGGCTCACGATCAAAAATTGCAATGGCTTCAAGGCCCTTTGAGACGGGAATCACCTCAAACCCGGCCTCCCGGAGGGAGCTTTCGATGTCCAAGAGAATGATGCTTTCATCTCCACAACCAGTACGGAAACCGACGGCATTGAAAGGTATGCCTCCCTGAGTATTCCTCGGCAATTCAACGGCCGCAGGCCCGAAAATGCTCCTTAGACAATAACATATGTTAATGCGGCGAAAGCGGGCTGGGACTCGGAGGGCGCAGCCGAAAGGGAGGAGCCTCACGCAAAACAGTCATTTAGATAGGAACTTATTAACATATGTTATAGTTTAGAGGGTTCTGAGTGGTAGGTCATAGGGGAGCACGAATTTGAGGTCTGACTCGAGCGTCGCCTTGTCCCAAGGCTTATCGGAGAGACAGACATCACAGAGGCGCAAGCCCTGGAGTTGATATCGCTTCTAGGAGCGAATTGGTCCTCCCTGATGCGGGAGGCCAAAGGCATCAAGCACAATCTAAGGTCACCAACCATGCCGCCCTCGAGAACATTAGCGCCCCCAGCAAGTTAGGGCCAACCCCAAACAGGTTCTTGATGGCACAGGCTCCCTCTTCGAACATTTTAATCCGCAAGCTCCAGACCATCTCGGAACTCGCACCGTCAGATATTGCGCTCTTGGGGAACATCTCGATTCAGGAGAAGGAATATCATGCCAACGAAGACATTCTGCGCGAGGGCGACAAACCGACCCTTTCCTTCGTCGTTCTGGACGGCTTGATAGGCTCGACCAAACTAACCGGCGACGGCAAGCGTCAGATTTCCTCCTTTTTTGTTCCGGGCGACATTCCCGACCTGCATGGTTTGCATTTGTCGGTCATGGATTCCACTTTCACACCTTTCATGCCGACGCGGGTGGGCTTCATGCGGCATGACGCTCTTCACGATATTTGCGACCAGCACCCTTCGATAACGAGAGTGTTTTGGCGCTCGACGGTGATCGATGCGGCGATTTATCGAGAGTGGGTCACCAACGTCGGGAGACGCGACGCCTATGCTCGTATGGCTCACCTTCTTTGCGAACTGATAGTCCGCCTGCACTCCGTGGGCCGCATTGAGGATCGTGTGGCCCACCTTCCGATCACGCAGGCTGCACTTGGCGACGCACTTGGCCTTTCCACCGTGCACGTGAACCGGGTGCTTCAGGAACTTAGACGCGACGGTCTGATATCCACCGTTGGCTCGCGTTTTCATGCGACCGACTGGGCAGGGCTCGTCCGCGCTGCAGATTTTGACTCTACCTATCTGCACCAAAGGGCTGCGCAAACAGGTGCCGATTTCTGAGCCTGCTGGCTCGCTCATAATCCGTTCAGCCAAGCCCTTCGCGATCCGCCGGTCACAGCTTGACGAACCCGACCGCAGACATAAAATAGCGACGGCATGACTTCTCAAAGATACGACCTCAGGAAGGAGCCCGACGAAACCTGGACGGTGTTTGACGTGTTCACTGGGCAGCCAGCAGACGCGTGGGGCGCTCCGGCGGAGTATCTTGACGAGGAGTATTCCCGCGATCTCGTCAGCGTTCTGAATCTTGTCGACCTGAAGCGAAGGGCCGCCCCAGGTAACCTCTAAGTACGACTGCCTAGGAGCGCCTGATAGCGTCGAAATTCCGCAAAGTCACCGTTCTGCGGGCGCCACCTGACATGGTGGAGAGGCTGAGCGGGCCGTGCTAAGGGCGAACCCGAAGCCTTAAAGGCGCTGGTCAATTCGCCGCCGCCATAGCTACCAGACCCGCATAACGTTGTTAATCCGGCAGCAGCATCTCCTCTTGGTCGGCCGCAGCCTCGAACAGTAGCCGGAAGTCACCAATCGGCATTTTGCCATCCATCGCAGACAGACATGCCTCCGCCGCCGACCGCCACTTTGGACCACGGTTGGACCACTTCAGTAGTTCCTCGGCGGCAGTGTCGATTCGGCTGATCCCAAGGCGGAACCCCGGTCGGTCGGTTTTGACGTAGACAGGCGGGTTGAACCAACGAAGGGGCATCAGGGTTCGCGCACGTCGAATGCGACGAAAAGCTGCCAAATGGAGGCTGTATTAACGATCATTTCGACTAGTTGGCAGTCGGTTTCCCGAAGGTCACGGCCGCGCTCGCGCACTAATGCAATGGTCGCCTTCACGGAAATTATGTCGCCCGGTTGAGAGCCCAACAGGGCCTCGCGAACCAGCTCCTTGGCCGTTAGCTGCGCAGGCCGAACAGGTGCTTGAATGTCCATCCCATCCTCCCAGAGAGACAGAACCTCAATGGCCCATTCTGTGGTGCACTTTCCGAAAAAGGCAAGGGCCGGAACGTACAAAGCAGGTTCTGAAGGGCGCCAATCACTTAGATCTGCGCCTTGCCCTTGAGGGCATTGCTGGGCGCTCTTGATCGTGCCAGCACAGGCGCGGAGGGTCGGCCATTTCGTTTCTCCTACCGGTTTGTTCGGCCCGGTGAGAGCCTGCGGCACTAGTCGGATCGACCGTCGTGCCGGTGATCTGCCAAACATTTACCCCGGATGGAGAATGATGCTCCCATTCTGAGATTTCGGGCGCAGAAGTGCGCCGCCAAACTGCGCCCACAAGCGTTCGCACTCTCTTGCCCTTAGACTCGGGGTGCCCGGTTCCCCATAGAAGATCATGGCTCCGCGAACATCGTATCCAAGCACCGAAGCGTTGGCCACGAACTGAATGGCCATACCCAAGGTGACGGGACCGATTTTTGCCTCAGCTTTAGTGGTGAGGTCGACCACACCAAACACTTCCGCATTGACGCCTCTGCCAGCCAAAACGGCCGTCGAGATCGCACTATTCACGGCAAGAAGCATTTCGGTTAGTCGCCCGCTGAAACGGCTCTACAAACTCTCAAAAATAAGGTTTGTTCCCGATCACCCGACCTATCGCAGGTGACGGGGTTCGGCTGCAACAATCAAACGGATCAGGCGGCATCTCTCATTTCTGCGTCGTTGACGGGAAGCTCCTGGGACGACAGGTCACTCTGTCGAGCCCAATTCCGCTCAGCATCGAGCAGTTCATTCTCTCCAGTCAAGCCGTTCATAAACAGTCTGAGTACGTGTGCAGCTATGCGCTCTCCGTCCTGCGAAGCGACACGTACACCGCGCTCTTTGCAGACCGTCTGACAAACGTGGGCAAGCACCACAATATCGCTCGGCTCCAAAAGCCGACCTGGATATAACATACCATCCTCCGCGGGAAAGCTACTGTGAGCTTCTGATTACGCAAGGTGACCGGCAGCCACAATTAACTATGATAGTCGTGTACTCGACTCTGCAGAAAATTTGAGCGGCCCACCAAACGCATCGGGCATAGCGCCACTACGGCACGGAAGTACGGGGCTACTTAGGTCACGCGAGGTGCCCATTGGCCTTACAAAATGGACAAGTTTCTTCGCGTGAGATCCATTCATTATCCGCGGGCCGTTGCACTTTGTGCACCTCCTTAATAGAGACAGAGGCACATCAGATGGGAAAGCCTTGAACCATGCAGAATGACGCTGAAGCTCAGCAGGTCCAGTTATTGCAGCTCACTGCCGACATAGTGGCGGCGTATGTTCAGAAGAACGCGATCCCGGCGGCCGGTCTCCCCGAGTTGATCGCCAGTGTGAATTCTGCCTTGTCGGGATTGAGTCAGCCGGTGGAAGCGCTGCCGCCCGCGCTCGTTCCGGCAGTTAATCCAAAGAAGTCGGTGTTTCGCGATTACATCGTCAGCCTTGAGGACGGACGCAAGTTCAAGTCTATGAAGCGCCACCTTGGTTTGCTGGGAATGACACCCGACGAGTACAGAGCCAAATGGGGCCTCGCACGAGACTATCCGATAGTGGCGCCGAGCTACGCGGCTCAACGGTCGGAGCTCGCTAAGTCTTCCGGCCTTGGCCGCAAGGCAGTTGCGAAAACGCCACCGAAGAAAGCGACAACAAGGCGAAAGGCCAAGGCGTAACGCGGTCTGTATACACTCTTCTTGCGCTAGACAATGACAGGATCAATGTCTTGCATCAGCGCGCAAAGGTCTAGCTTAACATTATTGTGCTTTGAACGTGCCGTATATTAGCCAATCTCAATGTGGGCACTTGGCCGAAGCGATTAAAATTGTACGGAACCATTGCGCAAACCACCCCCGTTGCGGACGGGGAAGTCTCTACGCTCCTCGGCCTGCAGACGTTCAATTAGTTTAAGCCGCCAAATGGATGCGGTTGCGCCCCGCGATCTTCGCGGAATACAAAGCCGTGTCGGCGCGCGACAGCACATCAGCGACGGCGTCGCCAGATATGGCCAACGCAATACCCGCAGAAAAAGTGTACCCGAAATCCGCTTTTTGCCTAAGCGGCTTCGATTTGCGAATGGCCGCGAGCATCCTTTCTACAATCAGTTCTGCCTCTGACGTTGAGGTGGCGGGTAAGACCAACACGAATTCCTCTCCGCCCACGCGACCGAAACAGTCAGACCGTCGCACCTGACGTTGAATCCGCACCGCGAAGTCGCGCAGAATGATGTCACCCGAGTGATGCCCGAACCTGTCGTTAATGTATTTAAAGTTGTCGAGGTCGAGCAGGCAGACGCAGCCCAGAACGTCCAGTCTCTGGAGCATTTCTTCCATACGCGCGTTCACAAAACGGCGATTGGCAACGCCGGTCAGGTCGTCGGTGTAGGATGCTTTTATAGCCCTGTCGCGGTCTTGTCGGACTGACCGCCCATGGGACCGCAACCTGGTGATATCGTTGGCGATGCAAAGCATCCAGCCGTCGTTTTGGATCGTTTCCGTCATCCATAGCCAACGCCCGTCAGCAAGGTCCGTCTCGAACTCTCTAAAGCCTGTCTTGCCGCGCCGCGATTGCGTCGAAATCAGCCATGTTTCGAAATCGGGATCGCGAACAACTGTCCCTATACTCGCTCTGAAGTTGCGGCGCATCAGATCTGACCAAAGCGGCGTCTCACCCTCGTCGAGGAAAAACGCTGAACGAAATGCTCCATTTGCGTAACGGAGGCGGTCGAAGCCGTCATAGGCTGCCATCAACACCGGTGTGTTGTCGTAGAGATGGAAAAGCTTCTCAGAAATCTCGTCCATACAGGTTCTTACCGGATGGGGCTTAAGAGTAAATTACCGCTTTGAAATCAGAGACGCTGCTGCCATGCGCGCTTATGGGCGGGGCATGACTTCTGGTGAACGGCGCTTTGCGCCTCACCGTTTCAGCTGCCTAAACGCGACCACAACAGAGAGAACCCGTCGTCGCCCCCAGGTTCTCACGTACGAACGCGGACAACCGTCTTTCCCGCGCGTCGCTCGGTGGAGTTGAAGGTAGCGACGGCATCATCCAAGCTCGAAACCTTGCCGATGTTCGTCCGCAGTCGTCCATCCCGGATCCGCTGCACTATCTCAGAAAGCTGAGCCCGATCAGCCTCGACGACGAAATCAACTGTCAGGCCATCAGCAGGTCGATTGTCCGTTGGTCCGACGACCGTCACAAGGGTACCTCTGGGCCGGACGAGCGTTGCAGACCGCTTCTGGAGATCGCCGCCAATGACATCAAACACCAGATCGACGCCGCCTACATCTTCAAGGGTGTCATTTGCGAGGTCGACAAATTCATTTGCACCGAAGTTGAGCGCCTTCTGGCGGTCGGCGGCGCGCCCGGTGCCGATGACATAGGCTCCAGCCTCCCTTGCAAGCTGCGCCACCATCGAACCGACGGCTCCGGCCGCGCCGTGCGCGAGGACGCTCTGCCCCGCCTGAAGACGGCCATGCTGGAACAGCCCCTGCCAAGCGGTCAGGCCGGAGATCGGCAGGCTCGCGCCCACCGTGAAGTCGACGTCGCCGGGCAGGGGCGCGAGGTTACGGGCCTCCATGGCAACATACTCAGCAAGGGTGCCGTCGCGATGCCAGTCCGCGAGGCCGAACACCCGGTGGCCAATAGAAAGCCCTGTGGTGCCGTAGCCGAGCTTAGTGACCACACCGGCCAGCTCGTGGCCGAGAATTGAAGAGGTCCGGTCACGGAAGGCCCGGTCGGCCCACGTCGAGGGCCAATCCAGTTCGGTGTTGACGAATCCTGCCGCATGAACCTGTACGACGACGTCGTTTATTGCCGGCTGCGGCTCGGACCGCTCCACCAACTTCATCCCGGACATTCCTGCAGCCTGGTCCGTCGCTACGATTGCTTTCATGGGGATTGTGTCCTCAGTGTTGAGGTAAACTGCGGGTGCGGAGGGTCTTTAGATTCTCGCGCAATTGGCCGTCGGTTCATCGTTGGCGACCGCGAGCGAAAGCTAAGCAATTTTGTCGGATTGTTCCAGCACCAGTAATCTTGCATCCGCGAACACCCCATCCTCTTCAACCCAATACATGTCGATCATGGGAACAAAAGCAGATCAAACGTGTTGTGTCGTTCCCGAGAGCGTAATGCAAGCCTTCATCCCAAGCCAGAAGCGAAAGCATCAGCAAGTATCCTGACGAATGGACAACGGGTAACGAGCCAATGACTCGTCGCAAGGTTCCTAACCTGAAGACTTGTGAGCAGGCGAGCGACGATAAAAGCTAAGCTGAAGATTCAACCAAAGCCGAGGCCTCGAAGCGAATTAACGGCTAAGGGCTAAGCTCAAGCTTAAAAGGCGCTAGAGGACCGAAGCAGGCTACAGGTCGCCAGCTCTTTGGGCTGCGCTCGGGACGGTTCTAATTGTGAAGGTGGTAGAGCTTGCTGATTATCTTCCATTCTCCTGCGATCTTGAGCAGTGCAAGATAGTCGGTGAACTTGGTGCTCCCAAATTCGTCCTCAACCTTCACAGTGGCTGCATCGTCCGTGATGTCGAGCGATACGACTGTCCAGTTGGGGCTGTGGCTCGGCGGCAAGCCGGCACCCAGCACCTCCCCGACGTAAGCGTCAACACTCAACCACTCGACCGCGCCCTCGAAGTTACCGACGATTGATGCATGTGGGTGAAAGGCTGCCCGCAGTCCTTCTTCGGCAGCCGTGGACATGGCCAAAACGTAGCCTTGAACGGCAGCGGTAATTAGAATTTCATCGGTCTGTGACATCGAGGCTTCTCCACGCCGTGCGTTTGTAGGGATCAGAGCATGAAGCCATTGATCGTTGCTGACAACAGGACCAGCGGTCTTTTTGCCACCATTGGCCGCAAGTAGGGCGGCCCCACTGAAACCCCGATTTTTGCACATCAAGGGAACCTGGCTTTGAAAATGAAGTTTGGTTGTTAGCTTGGCTTAGTCCCCCCGGCCAAGTGGTCTCGAGGCAGGGCCCGTCATTGCTGATCAGTGACGGGCCTTCGCGTTGACGCTGCTAGGCCAACCCTCTGCCAATGACGCTACGCGAAAGCCTTGCTAGGTCCGACTAAAGCCCGATGCCGAGGCGCAAAGGTCTGACCCCTGAAACAACACAGCCTTTTCGACATTGGGAACGTGGCCGTCGATCATCGTCCCTTCATCGCCGGTTCGTTGATTACCCGCCACGGCTCGCTTGGCGTGGCGGGTAATCATTCACGGAGAGCGCATGCAGCTTGGTGAGATCATTGCGAACGCATTTGCAGCGGGGTTGGTCGCCGTCCTGATAGCAGTCGCGTTCCTGATCTTCGGAAAGCCGCTCTGGCCTGAACGAAACGTCCGGATGGTAATCATCCCGCCCGTCCATCGAATGACGACCACCGCCATTCACAATACGAGACCCGACCTGCCAACCAAATTTGATTTGAGCATTGTGCGGCCGAGACCGTTTGCTGGATAAGCGACATGAGCGCTAGGTCGACGACATCATTGCCGGTCTAGAACGCGTACGCTCGCCGTAAAAGCTGCATTGCTGAGCTTGGCGTATCTGTCGAACAATGCCAATTTCTTCGGATACGTGAGGTAAGTGAGGTGCTGGCAGCCGAAGCAACGATGTTGAGCGGCAGACTCAAACCAGCGCCCAGGCTTTACAAAGCCCAATGCACATTCCGAGCATCGGAATTCCATCTCGACCGATTGCAGGCTTTCAGACAGAGGCATCTTGTCCTTTCCTACCGTCGCTTGAACTCGGAAAGTCCCAGCCGTATCCGCTGGCCTTCCGCATAGGACAGGGCGAACGATTCCAAGTCGAATGAGCGGGTAAGTTCTTCGTCGTCGGCTACTATGCGGACGAACCACTCTCCGCAGGCCTCTCCGACCTCAACGCGAGCGGGCGCCCTGTTCGTGTTGGCGCTTTCCATCGCAGCCTCCCTAGAAAGCAATGGTAAACAAAATGATTAAAGCCGATGGGATTGGGGCCGCAAGGAGGCCGACCCCAGGGTACCTAGCCATTCAAGGCACCTGGTTCGACGAGGAATGATGCAGCGATCAGGTCGTCGCCAGCAATCTGGCCGCCACCGTCTTCCATAATGGCTGCAACCTTTTGGAAGGTCTTTATTTCGGCCTCGGTTATGCGTGCTGCCCGTACTCTCGCCTGGAGATCAGCCAGGCGCGCCACGAGGGTTTGCGACGTCTCGACTTCAAGGTTCATCATCTTGTTTGTCCGGTTGAGAGTGGGCGATTGACGTGCACGTTCTGTGCCGGCCACGAAAACACAACTCCGCGCCAAACGTTCCTTTGGGGGACTTCGGTCTCAATAGCGACGGACCAAAGTCCTTCCTCAAAACGCAATGGTCCTGCAGCCAGATTTAGCCGGAACAACCCGTACGAAACGATTGTTCTTTCAGTCGTGAAATCGGCACAGCTACGTCCCTTCCTGTGCTGGAAGGACCCGCAAGCCGCTACGATGGCTAGCGGGTGCTTATTCTCAGGTTTGCGCCAGCGTGATGAATGACAATCAGCCGCCGCCGAACAGGTTGGTGCACGAGCCACCGGCACAATGGCAGAATAGCGCTGGGGTGCTTCTTGCCGCCGCTGCCCTGACCTCATCCTTATGCGCCCTGCTACTGGCATCCTGGATGTTTGTATGAGCGGGGCTTCAAATCTCTTGCGAAGGGGTTGGCAGACAATCCGCCCTCCTTGTCGCCCGCTGGGGATCAGAGGTTCAAGGTCGGATAGATCGGCATGGCTGTCTACAGCAGTGGTTTACGTCCGGCATGGATGGTCTTAACGAGCCGAACGTATTCGGCCTCTGGCTTGCCGTAGGTGCCATTTGAGCAGGCCGCAAGGCCGCTGCGGTCCCTAATACGGACTTCGCCCCGCCGAGAATAGATGAGCCCGCGTCCTTCCAGCATTTGAAGCCCAACGGTAACTCCCGGGCGTCTTGCTCCGAGCATGACGGCTAGAAACTCGTGGGTGATCGCAAGGCGTTCGCCGTGGACCCGATCGTCACACATCAGAAGCCAACGCGCCAAACGCTCTTCAAGGTTTGATTTTGCGTTGATGAGGGCCGTATAGCTGGTCTGAATGTGGAAGTAGTGGACATAGCGTAACAGGAACAGGCGCAATGTTGGGCTGTTCGCAAGAGCCTGCTGGAAGGGCTCGGTTCCGATCCGGAAAGCGCTACCGGGCGACTGAACGTAACATTCATGCGGGGCATAGTCAGCGCCCATCACCAGCGCGGCACCGGTCATTCCCTCGAAACCGACAAGCCCAACCTCGGCTTCCTTACCTGAAGCAGTCGCGACAACAGAAGCGATGCCGTCCTCCAGGAAGTAAACCGTCTCGATCTCCGAATCGGCTTTCTCTAAGGTCATTTTCAGCTTGAGGTCACACAGTTCAAGGTTTGGCTGCAAAAGCCCCAGGTCACCAGGGCTAAGCCGACGCAACAATTCGTTTTTAAAGGAATCGTCCTGTGGATTGATCATAGCTCAATCCCGCTTGGGGCAAGAGCTTTCCAATCTCCCTGCCGTCCGCGCCCGTAAACACGTGCAGACGATTTGGAGAACTTACGCCCTCTGGCGCGCGATTGACAGTGAAATGCGAACTGATGCACGGCGTCCCCTCAGCCGCGGAATTACAAAACAGGGGTGTACAAAGTTAAAGGGTTGGAATCGTACAGAACTCTGCTTCGTACGAAACCAACAATTTGTGATCGCGGCCAACGAGCCGGCATGATGTGCACCCGGGAAGGAAGTCGAGTTCATCCGGTAGACACCCTGGGGGCCGCCCCGTACTGCCTCCCACGGCGGAGTAGAAACGATTGGCAAAAAATGGCGACGCTGTGCACCATAACGGGTCAAGAAATGGCCGGAACATTTTGCTGCTGTGGGCCTAGTCGCTGGCAGGTAGACCGCCGCCCCATTCGGCTCTCGCACCACCCCATAGCTGTCAGAGCTATTTAGATGCCAAACTTGGCTGAGGCCAAGAGCACAGCAATTTACCCTACAGATCCATGCGGGCGCCATGTCGTCGCCCGGGGAAGCACTCACCGGACCAAGCGTCATTTGCCATTCCCATCGAGTGAGCTCAAGGGTTGCCCAGCGCGAGATTGTTCTCGCAGCTCGTAAGATATCTCGTTAAATAAGCTGAATCTAATATTGACTAACTATGTCACTCAAACGGCCTCAAAGACTTCGGTGACAGTCATGCGCTGACCGGCTCACTGGGGTTGCGGGTCAAGTGGTGAGTTGCTTGGCACTTACAAGCTGATGTAGATCATCGTTGAACGTCGGCTTTTTGAAGTTGTATAGCGTGAAGCTGCTATTCAGCTTCCGGCCACATGACAGCCATCAAGCAGCGGACAGGCGCACGCCACCCGCCTCGTAGCTCGCACTTCAGGGTATATCCCCCAGGCGACGTAACTTATCCGGCGCGGTCCAGCGTAACATTTGGGTCCGCCATCGCCCGTTGCGGCATGATGGGGCCGAAGCCTAACCTCGATGTGACAATGACGATAAGCTGGCTCCAGTAGCTATGCTCCACCCGGATTACGCAATTCCTCAAGCTTGGCATCGGAAATGTTACAGACGGCGAAAGCCGGTTGGCGGCCAAGCCCCAGCAGCAACGCCACCGGCCCCGCCATCCAAACCAATCTTATTGGAATTCCCTCGGCGGCTATCCTTCGAACTCGTGCCTCAAGCACGCGCCAGTCAGGAGGAAATCTACCGCGCGGAACTAGCCCACCTCAACACTCCATACGGACTTTGGTTCCAGCTTACGACGGCTGCTGACCGGAAAATTGCTGCTGAACTTGTCACGAGATGCAGGCGAGATCGTTAACGAGTTCCATGGCGGCCTATGTACAGCGTGGGGGATAGAGGACGCCGAGATGCGAACTGATGCAGACGTTGAGGGTCGGCGAAAGAATACGGATGGCGGCGGCCGGTGTCGCTAAAGCGACTGACACCCTGCTTGGTCGTGCATGGAATTGCCATCGCGATGCGTCGCCCTGTGCATTTCATATCACCGATCGCCGTCCCAGCACGTGCGTCGGGGACACGTGCGCGTTCCAGAGGGCTGGGTAATTGTGGAGAACTATGGTACTCGGGGTTGCCCTTCTAACGTGGAGGGTCCGAAACCATCCCCGCGATCCAGCCTCAGCGACCATTGCGGTGCCGCAACAGCACGCCCTATCTCTCGCTCTTAAACGTCGCGCTTCACGCCCCGCGTCCAGGGCGTGCCTGCAGCGAAGAAGGTACCCCATGGACGAAATACACACCAATGCGCGCGAACAGTTTTTCGCGGCTATACGTATCCTTGCATCGTCGCCTGACAGCATTCAAACCCGATTGATTGATGCTACACCAAGGATTCTTCAGGTCACGATCGACGAATTCGAAGGCGCGCATGAACTCAAAATCAGATTTGCCCGAATTCTTGATCTTTTGGCGGTCGATCAGGACGATCTCGAAACGGCCGCCGTGCAAACAGCTGCCCACATGACGGATTTTGAGGCAACCAAACTTGCCGATCTGATCTGCGACTTTTTCTCAGACTTGGAATAACTGGATCTGAGATCCCTTTTTGGCCATTCGTCAAAACCTCCTTGCGATCTTGCGAGCGTCCATGAAAACCACAGCGGAACATCTGAAACCACTCCTATGGGAGCCCAGGAACCTGATCCGTGCCATCGAGGCCGCAGGCGTCACCCTATGGTCGTGGAACGTGGACAGCGATGCGTTGGCCATGGATGATCGGGCCTATGACCTGTGGGGCATATCACGTGCCACGGACGTCAAATTTGAAGACCTATCCGCGCACATCCATCCTGCCGACCGCGACCGTGTGCGAGCCGCTTTCAACGCGACGCGGGCAATTGTAGGCCCCTACGAGATCGATTTCCGGATCATGATCGGAGACGAGCTAAAATGGATCTCGGCCCGGGGGCAAGGCGACGATGAAGGGATGGTCCAGCGGCTGATGTTCGGCATTTTCATTGATGTCACGGGGAGAAAACAGGCGGAGGAAGGTCGGGAGCTTCTGGCCGGCGAAATGAGCCACCGTGTCAAGAACCTGCTGACCATCGCCTCCGGCCTTACCGCTATCACCTCCCGTTCGACGACCACGACCAACGACATGGCACGCGAGTTGACACAGAGGCTGACTGCCTTGGGCCGCGCCCACGATCTGGTCAGGCCTGTGCCGGGTCAAACCGAGGCCGCTTCGGCGCTGCTAGGCGATCTTTTGACAGTACTTCTGGCGCCGTATGATGATCTGGGCGCTTTCAGCGGTCGCATTCGGGTTGCAGTGCCCAGGATGAGCGTTGGTGAATCTTCAACAACAATCCTCGCACTTATTATCCATGAACTTGCAACCAATTCCCTCAAATACGGCGCTCTGTCGACCGAGACTGGGACGCTGGATGTTTCGTGTTCGGCGCAAAGTGATGCTGTCTCGATCGTCTGGACAGAGAGCGGCGGGCCTCCCGTCGAGGCGCCGACCGCTGCTCCAGGATATGGAAGCAAATTGGTAGAACGCAGCGTAACTGGTCATCTGCGCGGCTCGATTCTCTACGACTGGGCAAAGGATGGTCTTGTTGTCACGCTGAAAGTCCAGCCTGATCGCCTTGCGCAATAGTCTTTCAGTGACCTCGGTGGCCTAAACCGTTCATTAAGGTTGGCCGCCTTCCGTCATCGCCATCAGAGCGACAGGAGGCCTCGCAGGCAGGTTGCTACCGCTGCGTGGTCATATGGCTTGCCGAAGAACGCGCTCCCTTCCGGGAGATCCGCTGCCGCCAAGACGCGATGCCCCCGATGTCGCTACGATCTTGATGGGCGGCCATCGATCGCCAACAGCGGCCGATAGTTTCAGGCTATCCATACTGCCCGGCATGTCGATGTCGGTGAACATCGTTACGGCCATCCGAGTTCAGCATTATCTCAACGATCGCGGGATAGTCGAGAAACCGGGCGATGGCGGGTCGGAGCGCGGTGCGCAGCATGCGCAAGCTGCGCGCCCGTCCCTCGGTATCGTTGGGCGATATAGCCATCCTGTCCCCGTTTGCGCCGGGAACGCGTCAAACAACGCCCGATCGCGGACGATCAAAAGAGCCCTGAAGCGGTCCGATCCAACGGGTTTCAGCCGTCATCCTAGCGGGGCGTGCAATTACCGGCCAATGGCGGTGGCGACGGCAGCCGCGCTACAATGTAAACTTTGGCAATATGGTGTACATGTATATTGACAAACGACTCCGACCGGGTCTATGAGAGAACCACCGATGGCCTGCCCCTACGGGCGATCGTTCTTTCCACGACGCGGAGGATGTCATGAGATCCGATCCGGAGAGCGCGATTTCTCGGCGTAAAACCGCCCTCCTCTGGCACGCCGAAACGATATTGACATCGTCGCCGCCCGCCTCGACGAAGAGTGGTGGCACCCCATGCGCATGATCGAGATCTGGCTGGGCATTCTGCAAGGGCTGGGTATCACCGCAGAGGTTACGGCCTATGGCCTGGTCTTTGCAGTCCCCTTCGCGCTCGTCTTCGGCGTCGCGCAGTTTCTGACCACCGGCATGACGCGCATTCTGGTTACCGCCGTGATCGAATTCTGGCGCAGCTCAGCGGTCGTCGTCCTGCTCTTCTTCTTTTATTACGTTCTGCCGGTGATGGGGGTCACTCTGTCGGCGCTCACCGTCAGTGCATTGGTGCTCGGCCTCAACACTGGCGGCTATGCCAGCCAGGCGGTTCGCGCCGGGTTGCAGTCTCTGCCCGCTGGCCAACGCGAGGCGGGCATGGCGCTCGGCCTCTCGCGCCCGGCGATCCTGCTCCTGATCGAGCTGCCGCAGGCGCTGGTCACGATGAGCCCGACCTTCGTCAACAACCTAATCCAGCTCGTCAAGGCGACTTCCCTGGTCTCGTTGGTCACGCTGACGGACATGACCTTCCGCGCCAAGGAAATCGCGCAGACCGACTACGACCCCGTCGCGATCTATTCGGCGCTGCTGCTGGCCTTCTTCATCGTCTGTTATCCGATCGCACTTGCCGGCCGCTGGCTCGAGGCGCGGGTCAATCCTGAAAGAGGAACGCCGCGTGGGATTTAACTTCGATTTCGCGCTATCGACCGTCCCGACGATCGTCGGGGCGATTGGAACAACCCTGCTCGCAACGGCGTTAAGTTGCTTCGGCGCTTCGGCGCTTGGCTTCGCTTTCGAAATGATCCGCCGCGGAGGCGGTGCGACTGGCCTCGCCGTCCGCTTCCTGATCGACTTCATCCGCTCGACGCCGGTTCTAGCCTGGCTCTATTTCCTGTATTTCGTCATGCCCTTCTATGGGATCCGGCTTGGCGCCATGACGGTCGGCATACTGGCGCTGAGCCTGTACTACAGCGGCTATCTGGCGGAGGTGTTCAAAGCGGGCATCGACGCGATCCCGAAAGGCCAGCAGGAAGCGGCGAGAGCCTTGTCGCTTACCCGCCGCGACACGGTCGTTTTCGTCATCGCGCCGCAGATGTTGCGCAACGTCGCCGCTCCGTTGGGCAACTATCTTGTTTCGATCCTCAAGGCGACGCCCTATCTCGCAATCCTGGCGGTACCCGAAATGCTCGGACGCGCCTTCGATATTGCTTCCGAGACTTATCGATATGCAGAGCCGCTCACCGTCGCTGGCATTCTGTTTCTCGCCTTGGCGCTGCTACTTGCTTATGGCGTGAAGCGCGTCGAGCAGCGCCTGCTTGCAGCTGGACGCCGCTGATGCTTGCTCAAGCCCCCCATCCAGTCCGGGCCGTTCAATCCATCCCTCATGTCCGGATCGACGGCCTCAACAAGTGGTTCGGCGCCCTGCACGTTTTGAAAAGCATCGATCTTTCGGTCCATGCGGGCGCACGCATCGTCGTTTGCGGACCCTCCGGCTCCGGCAAGTCGACCTTGGTCCGCTGCATCAACGGTCTCGAGCCTTTCCAAAAGGGAACGATTCAGTTCGACGCGGCAACGCTGGACAAAGATGGCCGCGATACCACGAAGGCGCGCCGGCAGACAGGCATGGTGTTTCAGAGCTTCAACCTGTTCCCGCACCTCACCGTGCTCGCCAACTGCACGCTGGCGCTGCGCCGCGTTCTCCTGAAACCGGCACGGGAAGCCGAAGAGATCGCCATGCAGCATCTGACAGCGGTGCACATTCCCGAAAAGGCGCAGGCCTACCCGGCCCAGCTCTCGGGCGGTCAACAACAAAGGGTGGCGATCGCGCGCGCGCTTTGCCTCAATCCCCGCATCATGCTGTTCGACGAACCCACCTCGGCGCTCGACCCGGAGATGATCAAGGAAGTCCTGGACGTCATGATCGCGCTGGCGGGAAGCGGCACGACCATGGTCTGCGTGACCCATGAAATGGGTTTCGCACGCGAAGTCGCGGATGAGATCGTTTTCATGGACGAAGGCCGCATCGTCGAGCATGCCTCGTCTAAAGACTTTTTCTCAACAGCTGCTCACCCACGCGCCCGACTGTTCCTGGATACCATCCTGAGCCATTGAGAGCAGATGCGTGTGGACCCTGCGTGCCGGCAATCGGCGCGCAAGCGCGCCACATGCTGGGATCGCTGAGCAGGTTACCACTCCGGCGCGAACGCGTAACCGGCCGAGCGGACGGTCCGGATCACATCGCTTCCCACGGATGCCCGAAGCCTTTTGCGCAGTCTGGCTATATGGACGTCGACGCCCCGCACGTCGGTTGCGGCGGCATGTTCAGGCCACGCGGTCGCGACCAGTTCCTCGCGGCTGAAGACCTTGCCGGGCTGCGCCAAAAGGCTGCGCAAAAGCTTGAACTCGATCGGTGGCATCACGATTTCTTTTTGCCTGAAGAATGTCCGGTGAGTCTGCCGCTCCAGCCGGAAATCGCCGTGCACCAACTCACCTGAGTCCGTTTCGCGCGACAGCTTGGCAAGGCCCGCTTTGCCATGCAGCCAGGCCAGAAGCTGTTCGGGGGCGAAGGGCCGAGAAAATATCTCGTCGACGCCAGCCTTGATCAAGTCGAGATGCAGCTTGCCCGAACGCGGGGCAACCAGGCTCACGACCGGAGTCCCTTTGGTTGCGGCGCTGGACTTCAACCAGGTGCACTGTTTGACCACTGCACGGTCGCCTGGATGGCAGTCCATGATCACGGCAAGCGGGGCTGAAGCCTCGATGGCGCGTGCGATTTCCCGGTCTCCCGTGATGAGCCGTATTTCGAAGCCAGCTACCGAAAGTATGTGCCCGAAAACCAGGAAAAAATCCGGGTCCTTTGAGGAGATCAGGACCAGCGGCTTCATGAGTCCATCAATCGGGTTCGACACATCATAAGGCTGACTACCGCGCAAATGGGCGCGATGACAATATACCCTGATGATCGACGCCTCGCGGGCTGTCCGCAAGTGCCTGGCTTCGAGCCTAGATCTTGTCCGCAAGTATGACGCCGCTGATGCCGTAAGCGCGGCGTGTCTGTTCAACAGCCTCGGGCGTGACGTCGATCAGCAGCGCGATGATGTCGCCGTCGGGATGTTCGAGAACGTCGCCAAGCTTGGTGAGCGTCCAGCCAAGCGCGCGCAGCCGTTTTGGCCAGAATGTCTCGCACACCACGCTGATCTGTCGAATCCCCAGACTTTGCGCGGTCTCAAGCAGGCCGCAGAGAACAAAGCCGGCGACCGGCGACGAGGCGCCCTGCGTGCGAAGCGATGGAACGACGAAGAAACGCGTCCACTCGAAGATTTCAGCCGCGCGCGGAGGCCTGCCGTCGGCGAGACCCGGGAACACTTCGCTCATGAGATGCGGCTCCAGCGTCGGCACGAGACGAGAGCCGCCTACGATCTTGCCGTTGGTGTCAAGCGCCAGAACATAAAGCGTATGCTCGTTGTCGAAGGCGTCGATCTCGATATTGATGGGCCGTGCGACGGCGCGCCAACGCCGCTGCTTGACGTAAATCTCGTACCGAATGCGAAAGTAGCGCTCCAGAACTTTCCTGTAGTGCTTCCTGTTGTCCCAATCGACCAGATGTATACGAACCATTACGCCTCCAGGCGGAGGGTCGTAGGAAAACGGACTTGCCGTACGTATGACGGTATTCAGGTATTGCTAAATCTGGATTTCCTGCCGTCGCAGCGCCTTGACGATGGCGTGCGCGACATTGATCGCGTCGAGCTTTGCTCGAATGTTGCGCTGATGGCTTTCAACCGTGTTCCGGGTAACACCGAGGATACAAGCGATGTCATCGGTGGATTTGCCTTGCGCGCTCCACTCCAGGAGTTCGCGCTCGCGTGCCGTCAAGGGCGTGGGCTCATCGCCATCGCTCGGTGTTCCCAACCCTGAGAGGCTGCGAAAGGTATGCACGCAAAGCGTCTCGATAAGGGGCATGGCGCTTGGCGGAACGTCCATCCGGTCACTCGCCATCGTGACGACGCCTGGCCCGGCCAATGGGACATGAATTGGGACGCAGATGCCTTCTTTCATCCCGAACTCGGCCGCCTCGTCCATGACCAGCTTCGCGCGTGGAACCAGCCTTGCGGCCGGCAGCTCGGCCCATGGGAAAGGCTCAGGCGAGTGCCGACACTGGGCGACACAAGGATCGTGCAAAAAATAGTCCTCGGTGACGTAGCGACGATGCCATTCAGGAGACCAGCCATCAGCAAGAATTTCACGCTGCCAGTCCGTACCGTGCGGCACAGGCAGTCCGGTGATCAGAAAATTGCGCAAGCCATAGCGCTCCATGGCTAAGCGGAACTCCTGAAGGATTGCCTCGGCCGAGCGCGCAGTATCGATCCTCGTGATCGCCGCAAAAAGATCGACAACAGTTTCGTTCTCCATTGGAAGACCTCAACCACAGTCAGGCCCTACCCCGCGGAACAACCTATGGCTGTCTAGACACCGCCTTCAATGGGGCACGCATAGAATGTACACTAAAGGAGTCAACCCCGCGTCACAAAGACGAGATAAGTGCAAATCCTGCCAGTACTACATCGAGGAAGTTTGGCTTCAATCGTTCGACTTTGAAGCCGCGGGCTTCGCCACTCGAATAGCGCGCTTACTTGCCGGGCTTGCCGAAACCAACTCTTGCGGCTCGACATCCAACGCCTTGGCCAAAATTTCGACTGTATCCAGCGTGGCGTTGCGACGCCCGGCCTCGACGCTGCTGATATAGGCGCGCGTGCGGCCCGAAACGAAAGACAACTGCTCCTGAGAGAGTTTTCGCTCTCTCCGAAGCCGCTGCACGTTCAGGCCAAAAACGCCGCGAAGTTTCATCAAACAACGGATGCTATGGCGCGCACTATGGTACGACACACTATAGTGCACATTCCGCATTGACAGCCGTGCTTCGGGCTGTTGAAACAACAAGAGAATTCATCGTTTCCTGGATAAGGAATAGCCATGGTGAGCCGGCCGTTTCGCGACCTCGCGCACGACATGTCCGACGCGCATCGCTCAGGCGACGCAAGTCGGGTCCTGGAGTTCCTCTGCATCCGGTGCGGCGCTTCCTACCCTGCCGATGTGACAATCGACTCCATTGGATGCGCGCGCTGCCACGACACCGCGCCGGCAAATCTTCGTCCGGTCTATGCCGCCCCGCACCTCCATCCCCTTCACGGCGGCACCAGTTCGCGCTCGCTGTGGCGTTTTGCGCATATGCTGCCTTGCACAGAAGCGGAGGCCGTGAGCCTCGGCGAGGGGCTGACACCTTTGCTTGCCGCGCCCCGCATCGGGGCGTTTCTCGGCGTGCCGGACCTCGCAATCAAAGACGAAGGCCGAAACCCGACGTGGTCGCACAAGGACCGCTTCTCGACGATCGCGGTCAGCGTGGCGCGCGCGCGCGGCGCGAAGATCGTCGCGACCGCCTCATCGGGAAACGCCGGCGCTTCGCTGGCGGCCTACGCTGCCCGAGCCGGGCTCAAATGCGTCGTCACCACTTTCGCGGGATCAGCCGGCGCGATGCTGGCGCAGATCCGAAAATATGGGGCGACGGTCCTGCCCTTGGTCAGCAAAATGGACCGATGGTCGCTGCTTGAACAGGCGGCTGCCCGCTACGACTGGTTCATCGCCTCACCCTATCACGGTCCGGTCGTCGGCAGCCATCCACTCGGCATCGAGGGCTACAAGACGATCGCCTATGAGATCGTCGAGCAATCAGATGGCACGGCGCCAGACTGGTGCGTCCTGCCGGTCTGCTACGGCGATGCCCTGTCCGGTGTGTGGGCTGGCTTTTGCGAGCTGTTCGCGCAAGGCTCGATCACGCGCCTGCCTCGTCTCGTCGCGGCGGAGGTGCATGGGTCCCTGGCGGCCGCTCTGGCCAGCGGCGCCGATGCGTTGAGTGAACGCAAAATGCTCTTCGACAGCCTTGCCGTATCGATCGGCACGCCGCGCAGCACCTTTCAGGCCCTGAAGGCTCTGCGCGAATCCGGCGGGCACGCCGTCCCCGTCAGCAATCACGGCCTGATCGCGATGCAGGAACGCCTTGCTCGGGAGGAAGGAATCTTTGCCGAATTGGCGTCAGTCACGCCGCTGATGGCGATATCGACGTTGAAGAACCAAGGTGTCATCGCAGCCACAGACCGTGTCGTGGCCGTCGTGACAGCCAGCGGTCTCAAGGACCTCGATCGGTCCGCCGGTTCGAACGAACACGATCAGATCTTCCAGACGACGGACGATGCATGGCGCTGGCTCGACAAAAACGGGCTGGATCTCGCTTCATAGATTTTCCGGGGCGCCAACAGCCGGCGGCACTTCGCTTGCTGCCTGCGTTTTCAGCACATCGTCAAGGCTGCGACGCAGCCAAAGAAAGCGCGTCCATTGCGTTTCTGCGGCCGGTGCGATGGTGGTCAGAGTCCTCGGCTCGGACAGTTCCTTGCAGGGCCAGCCAGGCAGAGCCGCAAGCCAGTCATCATTGTAGACAGTCTCGGCATGGCGATGGCCTTCGTCAGGCATGATGACCGCCACTTGCGCATCCGGAAGGGTCGCTGAAACCCATTGCGCCACCAACGCGGCGGCGCCGCTGGTCGGCCCCATGAAGAGGCCGTGCTCGCGCAGCAAACGATGCGCGGTCCTATAGGCCGGATAGGCGCCAACCCAATGGATCTCGTCGACAAGCTCATGCCTGACATTTTTAGGAAGTACGCTGTTGCCCAGGCCCCGCAGCATGCGTTTGCCGACGGGCTGTCCGAACAGGATGCTGCGATGGGTATCGACGGCAAACACCGTCAGATGCGGAAAGACCGTTCGCAAAAAGGACGCGGTGCCGCATAGCGAGCCGCCCGTACCGACGCAGCCGACCAGGCAGTCAATCCTGCCCATTGCCCGGATGACAAGTTCGGCCAGCCGCGCGTAGGCAAGCCAGTTGCCCGGACTGTCGTATTGGCGGGTCCAGAAGCCGTCCGGCTCGTTGGCCAGGATTTCCTGGAGGCGCTCCAGCCGGCCAGGCTGATTGCCGTCGCCGCGCGGATCGTCAAGGGCGATGACTGTGGCGCCGATGCGCTCCAGGCGGGCTTTGTATTTGGCGTCGATCAGCGTTGAAGCGGTGACGAGCGTAAGGCGATAGTCTCGCGCCGCCGCCAGCAGCGCGACCGCCATGCCGAACGTGCCCGACGTCGTCTCGACAATGTGGGCGCCTGCCTTCAGTTCGCCATCCGACGCTGCGCGATCCAGAATGTAGCGGGCCGGCATCAGCTTCATCAGCGGAAACGCCGCGGCCACGAGATTTGGCGCCAGGCGCGCAAGGCGCGGGGTTTCAAGGTCCCTGAAATAGTCCACGTCGAAGGTCACCATGTCCAGCCCTCCGCATTGACCAGATGGATTTCGATATCCTTGAAGCCGGCACCTCTTATCTGCTGCGCGACCAGGGCCGCGCGTCGTTTCAGATTCGATGCGAAAAGATCGAAAATCAGGCCGAACAACGAACCGCTATGGGCGACTTGCACCCCGCACGCCCCGGCTCGCCGGGCGATTTCGGCGATCTCGCCGAAGCGCTGTTTCGGCAAGTGCCGTTGACTGATCAGGGCACTGGCCGAGGCGGCGCGTCCGAGAAGATAGGGATCCTGGAGGCGAACCGCCCGCGCCACCATTGCCCTAAGCACTCCGAATTCCTGGATTTCGGCACTGTCGTAGCGTGCGGGCGGCAGCTGCAATGTATCGACCGGAACCCCGCCATCTGGCTTGCACCCGACCAGAAGCAGCGGCGGCAGGGAGCCTCCGAAATTTTCGATCACCGTGCCTTCGCGTTGCGCGAAGAGCACTGCGTGTTCGTCGAACGCGATCGCATCGCTGGCGCGCTCGGCAGCCACGGCCAGACGCCCGATGCTTGACGGCCGCAGCTGGACGTCAACGGCTGCGGCGACAGCACGAATGGAAGCGACAACGTCAGCCGTCGATGAGCCGTAGCCGTGCCCCACGGGAATTGCGCTTTGAAGTGTCAGCTCGCCGCCGCCGGTGACGTTCAAGAAATCGAGCGTGAGCCGCGCAGCTGCCGACGCCTTGACCTTGTGATCGGGGTTGACAACGACCGCATCGTTGTCGCTCCTGGCAAAGCTCACCTCCGATCTCAAGCCGGCAATCGGCAGCGTCACGAGCCCGCGATGAAGGCGCCCGCCATCGTCCTTGAAGACGCCCTGGATGAGTTCGCCGTGATGCCCGATCGCCGCCGCCGTCCCCACCGACGACTTCATCGTTTCACGGCTCATATGCTCGCCGGCCCCAGCCATTTTCATCTCCCCACGCTTTCCAGCCACGCGGGAAGATGGCGCCGACGATTGGCAGCCGCCCTTAAGGAATTCCGGTATTGACAGCCCCTATCGAACGAGCCGGCCGCGAGGCGATGCTGGCGGATCGTCAGGCGGCGGAGCCAAGGTGCCTCAGCGGCCGGCCGGCCGACACCGACTGCACCGCGGCCATGATACCTTGCGCATCGATCCCGTAATGCCGATAGAGATCCGCGACCGTACCGGTCTGGCCGAAATGCTCGACGCCGAGCGCGCGCGTGCGATGGCCATGAACCGACCCCAGCCAGGCGAGCGTTGCGGGATGCCCGTCCAGCACCGTCACGATGGCACATGAGGCCGGGAGATCGGCCAACAGGCGCTCGACATGACTGGTGGCGCGCGGATGGCCATATTGCCGCGCCCGCGCCGCGGCCGACCAGCCGGCGTTCAGCCGGTCGGCCGAGGTCACGGCAAGAAGCCCGACATCGCGCCGGTCACCGGCCATCAGCCCCAATGCCTGGACCGCCTCCGGCGCGACAGCTCCCGAATAGGCGATGACCACAGCGGCATTCGGCCCGGGTTTGCGCAACCAGTAGGCGCCATCGACGATGTCGCGCGCCGGGGTGTCCCCGGTCTGGCGTGTCGGCTGCTCGATCAGCCGCGTCGAGAGCCTGAGGTAGACCGAACCTCCCGTCTGATCGCGCAGCCAGGTATGGTCATCGGGCTCGGTCTCGCCGGAGCGCTGCATGTAGTCGAATGCCCAACGCAGGATGACGGCCAGCTCGTCGACATAGGCCGGCTCGAATGTCGCCAGGCCGTCCTGCGCCATGCCGATCAGCGGCGTGGCGATCGACTGATGCGCTCCGCCCTCGGGCGCCAGCGTGACGCCAGAAGGCGTCGCCGCCAGGATAAAGCGAGCGTCCTGATAGCAAGCATAGTTGAGCGCATCGAGGCCACGCTCGATAAACGGGTCGTAGAGCGTTCCAACCGGAAGCAGGCGCTCGCCATGAAGCGAATGCGACAAACCCAGCGCCGACAGCATCGTGAAGAGGTTCATCTCCGAGATGCCGAGTTCGAAATGCTGTCCCGACGGCGAAAACGTCCAGTTGAAGGTAGAGGGAATGCGTTCTTCACGAAAAATGTCCGCCTGGTCGCGGCGCGCAAACAGACCCCGCCTGTTTACCCAGGCGCCAAGATTGGTCGAGACGGTGACGTCCGGAGACGTGGTGACGACACGCTTTGCAAAATCGCTGTCTGACTTGGCGATGTCGTGCATCAAAAGGCCAAAGCCCTGCTGTGTCGACATGGACGCCTGGGCGCTGAAAGCAATCCGCGCCGGCACGGTTATGGCTGGGGCTTGATGGCGGCGGGTAGCTGCCTGCGCGAATGGCGACGACGCCAGATAGGACCGGATCGCGGCCTCATCATATGCAAGGCCCTCGAACATGTCCCATTCACGCCCCGCGCGGACACCCATGCCTTGCCGCAGCGCGTCGACTTGCGCCGGCGTCATCAATCCAGCGTGATTGTCCTTATGGCCGGCCAGCGGCAGGCCGAAACCTTTGATGGTATAGGCGATGAAGCAGGTCGGACGATCATGACCGCGCGCGTTCTCGAAGGCATCGATGATGCTCGCCAGATCATGGCCGCCGAGATTCGCCATCAAGGCGGCAAGGTCTTCGTCGCTGCGCTTCTCGATCAGGCGGGTGACCGGTCCCTGATCACCGAGGTCGTCCAGAAGGCGCCTGCGCCATGCGGCGCCGCCCTGGAAGGTCAACGCGGAATAGAGCTGATTGGGGCATGCGTCGATCCAGGACCGCAGCTTTTCGCCGCCCTCTTCCGCGAAGGCCGCCTGTTGCAATGTCCCATGTTTGAGGATCACCACATCCCAGCCGAAGTTGCGAAAGATGGACTCGAACCGCTGCCACAGGCCTTCGCGCACCACCGCATCAAGGCTCTGCCTGTTGTAGTCGACGACCCACCAGGTGTTGCGCAGGCCGTGTTTCCAGCCTTCGAGAAGGGCCTCGAAGATATTGCCTTCGTCCATTTCAGCGTCGCCGAGAAGGGCGACCATCCGACCTTCCGGCTGGTCCGCGTTCCAGCCTTTTGCCCTGACATAATCTTGGACCAGGGAGGAGAACAGGGTTTGCGCCACGCCCAGTCCAACCGACCCGGTCGAGAAATCGACATCGTCGATATCCTTGGTTCGAGACGGGTAGGACTGCGCGCCGCGATAACCGCGGAAATTCTGCAGCTGCTCGAGCGTCTGCTTGCCGAACAGATATTGGATGGCGTGAAAAACCGGGCTGGCATGCGGCTTGACGGCAATACGGTCTTCGGGCCTGAGGATCTGGAAGTAGAGCGCCGTCATCAAGGTCGAGGCCGACGCCGACGACGCTTGATGGCCGCCGACCTTGAGGCCGTCCTGCGACCCGCGAACATGATTGGCATGATGGATCATCCAGACAGCCAGCCAAAGAACCTTGCGTTCAAGCTCCGAAAGGATCGTCATCGTCGGCTCCCGTGATATCGCGGCTTAACGATAGCGGCCACGGTCTCTCAAAAGTGGCTATTCTTACCCGAGCAGATCGATGATATTGGCTGATCCAGCCAATAACGATGTCCAGACGAGGGAAACGTGCCAAATCCGACGCTCGATGCAATCGATATGAAAATCATCGCCGCGCTTCAGAAGAACGCAAAAGCGACGACGAACGACCTCGCTGAAGCCGTCGGTCTTTCCCCTTCACCTTGCGCCCGGCGCGTCAGGCTCCTGGAGAGCGCCGGCGTCATCAAAGGTTACACCGTGGTCCTCGACCAGAAGAAGCTCGGCTTACCGATCAGCGCTTTCGCATCGATCAAGCTTGAACGGCAACGCGAGGGCGATCTCGACCGCTTCTCCCAGGCGGTGCTGCGCTGGCCGGAGGTGGTCGACTGCTATCTGATGACCGGCCAGCGGGATTACCTGATGCGCATCGTGGTGCGCGACCTCGAGGCCTATGAGCGGTTCATCAAGGACAAGCTGACGCGGCTGGACAACATCGCCTCGATCGAAAGCAGCTTCGCGCTGGGCCAGGTCAAGCGCTCGGAAGTCTTGCCCGTCTAATCGACCGGTTGTCAAGAACCATCGCGGCGGCAACTGAGTGAGGTTGAGGCATCTGCGTCAACCCAATGCAACTCACAAACAAACGTATTCCCCTCGTCGCCACGAGCGAGAGCCTCTCCTTGCTGCGTTCGCAATATTTTGTATATATTTTGTATATCTATATTGACGAATTGCCGCTTTCAAACGTAGCGTCGCGCGGCTGAGGCGGAACGCCTGCGCGCAATAACTCAATCTCACGGGAGGACTGAACCGATGAAATTTCGAGCCCGATCGGCCGCCATTGGCCTGGCCTGCATCGCCTATGCCGCGCTTGTTGGATCTCTATTGCCGGCCGCGGCGGAGACCACAAAAGAACGCGTCTTGAAGGAAGGACGCATCGTCATCGGCATCCATAACCGGTCGCCATGGGGCTACAAGAAGGAGGGAACCGGCGAGTTGCTCGGGTGGCACCCGGATCTCCTCAGAGCTGCCTTCGCCGATCTCGGCGTCAAGCAGGTCGACTTCGAGGTCACCGAGTTCGGCGCCTTGATCCCGGGCCTGATGGCCGGGCGTTTCGATGCCGTCGCATCTGGGCTGTCGATAACGCCGGAGCGATGCCAGCAGGTCGCATTCGGCGCTCCCGACCTGAGGTCGGACGACGCGGCTATCGTGCTCGCCGGGAACCCCAAGGCGCTCCATAGCTATGCGGATCTTGCCAAGAAAGCCGACGCGATCATGGGGGGCGGCCGCGGCAGCAATGTCATCAAGAACGCCATCACCGAGGGCGTTCCGGAGGACCGCATCCTGCAGTTCCCGGACATCGAGACCAACATCGCGGCACTGCGCGCCGGCCGCATCGACGCCGCGGTGTTCTCGTCCCCGACGGTGATCGGGCTGCTTGCCGGCAACAAGAGCCCCGATCTGGAGCGCGCCAGCCCGTTCACGACGGACGAAAAGTCGATCAGCTACATCGCGGTCGCGTTCAGGAAGGACGATGGCGATCTGCGCGACCTCTACAATCAGGGTCTGGCGAAGGTCATGTCGAAAGGCACGATCGCCACCATCATGGCGAAGTACGGATTTGGTCCCACGGAAAAAGTGCCGCCAGGATTGACGACGTCGCAATTGTGCGGAGCCGCCAACTGACCGGCGTCAGCAACAGAAGCCCTCTGGCATCAACTGAGCGGATGGCGCCGCGCAAGCCCGCGCGGCGCCTCTGTCCGGCTACATGCCCTTCGGATCATTGTCGTTCCGCATCGCTGGACGGCGCAACGTCTTCGGGGATTCCTGCCGCAAGGTTGGTCCCTTGGCCAGGCGCCTGCCAATTACCAGATGGAGAACAGCTTCGTGCTCGGTGCCGAGGCTGACATCGCCTACAGCAATGCGACTGGACTGACCTCTCGGCACGGGGCGCGATGGCTCAGCGCTTTGCTCAAGAGCGAACTCAAGTGGTCGGGTTTGGCGCGGCTGCGGGCGGGCTATGCGTTCGACCGGACCTTGCCCTACATCACCGCGGGCGTGGCCGCGGCCAAATATGAAGTAAAATCCGGTATCCGGCTTTTATTTGTGGCCGGCGAGCCATCGGATCATGTTCGCCATCAGCCTACCGTAGAGTGGCCACCGGAGAAAATCCTGCGAGAGCCAATGCGGACCGATGTCGGTTGCCCAGGCGACTGTCCGGCCGCTTCCATGGTTGCGAATGGCAAGCAGCGGCCAGTCCGCGCCGCGATGGTGGCAGGCTGCAAGAAGCTGGGACGAGCCATCGCTCCTGAAATCCAGCTTGTTCATGCCGAGGATCGGCGGCAATGGGCCCTCGACACCGGCAAAGATCGGATGTGACGGCCGCAGGATGGATGCCTGCAGGCCCTGCGGCACCTCCATGCCGTCGCAAAACGGCAGGCAGCGCACAGGCAACACATCCTCGACCGGAGTGTCGTAGAACCGCGCTGTCCCGAACATGCCCTGAAATCCCATATAGCCGCCGGCCAGCATCAGCCCGCCGCCAGCTTCGACATAGGCTTTCAGCACCTCGAGGCGGTTGACGCCAACGCGGCCGGCGCGGGCCTCCGGCGTGACCAGCAAGGTCAGCGCGCCGACATCGGAGATCACCACCGCCTGGTACTCAGCGAGCGCATCGAGGTCGAAGGGAAACTCGGCGGCACAGCGATCGCCGCCGATCTGCGTGACCGCAATGCCTTCCTCGGCAAGCGCGGCATTGAAGGCTGTCGCACCGTTGACCCACGCAGCGCTTGTCAGCACGTCGCCGCCGGCAGCGACCGAAGTCGTCGCCGCGAAGGTCTCGCCTGCCAACAAGAGTTTCATCGTCGCCTCGTAGTTTCCGACTGAAGATTGAAAGGCGGCCGCCGGCTCGAACCGGCGCCCGCAAAGCCTTGGGAGGCTTAGAACTTGAACTCGGCCAGGTTTTCAGGCGTTACGATCTTTGCCGGGCCAAGGATCAGTTCCCCGCCCGCCCCAATCGTGTATTCGCCGAGCCGGCCTGCCGTGAACTTCTCACCTTCCTTGCCGGTGATCTTGCACTGCGCCAGCGCCTGGGCCGTCTGATAGGTAAGATAGCCGAGATCGGTGACATTCCACCAGATATCCTGCGCGGCGCCGTCCTTGATGTATTTCGAGATCAAAGTGGCCGGAGCCAGGCCGGTCAGCTTGACCTTGCCGATCATGCCGGCTTCCTCGAGTGCACGCGCGGCCGCCGGAAGGCCAATGCCTGCCGGCACGATGATCACCTTGAGATCCGGAAACGCCTGCACCAGCGCCAACGCCTGTTGCTGGTTGACCTGTTCGCTTTCCTCGCCATAGGCGACCTGCACCAGCTTCATCTTGGCGTATTTCGGCTCTGCCGCCATTTTCGCCTTCATGAAGTCGATCCAGGCGTTCTGGTTGGTCGCCGTCGGCGTCGACGACAGGATCGCGAATTCGCCTTCGCCGCCGCTGAGGTTGAATGCGCTTTCCAGCATCATTTCGGCCAGACTGTCGCCCTTCACCTGGTTCACGAATACCGCGCGGGCATCGGCCGCCACGTCGGAATCATACGAGATCACCCGCACGCCCTGCTGAACGGCGCGCTTCAGTGCAGGCGCAACGGCATTGGCGTCGTTGCCGGCAATCGCGATGACCCCGACCTTCTGCGACACGAGGCTGTTGATGAATTCGATCTGTGCCTCGGCGGTCGCCTGTGACGGGGCGACCTGGGTGGCGGTACCGCCAATCTCCTTCGCCGCTTCTTCGGCGCCGCCGAAAGCCACCTTGAAGTAGGGATCGGTATCGAGCTTGGGCAAGAAGCCGACGGTTACCGGTTCCTTGGCGCATTCCTGGCTGTAAGCCAGCGAGGTCGGCGCAAGCAGAACCGCGGATGCGAGCAGGGCTAATCTAAACGCTTTCATTGTGACTCCTCCGTTTAAAATTCGGGCTTGAAGAAAGGGGCCCGAGATCACCCCTTGGTTTCGCGCAGGACGCGCGATCTTGACAGCCGCTCCTCCAGGGAGCGCCAGTAATTGGAGACCAGCAGCGAGCCGATCAGAAGCAGGCCGATGATCATGCCTTGCGCGTCGCCGCCGATCTGGTTGAGCGCCAGCACGTTACGGATGATGGCGATCAACAGCAGCGCCAGCATGACGCCGGTGAGCCGTCCCTTGCCGCCAAACACGCTGACGCCGCCGAGCAGCACGATGGTGATGACGTCGAGCTCCATGCCCAGCGCATTGTTGGCGCGGGCATTGGAAAGCCGCGCGGTGTAGACGATGCCGGCAATCGCTGCGACGACGCCAGACACGACGAACAGCTTCAGCACCATCTTGCGTGTGTCGATGCCGGAATAGCGCGCAACTTCCGGGCTGCCGCCAAGGGCGTAGATACGCTTGCCGGTCGGCGTTCTCTGCAGCACGACCGCGAAGATCGGCGCCAGCACCAGGAAGGGCACGATGGTCCACGGTATCTGCGTGCCCGGCAGATTGTTGATGCCGAAATCGACGACCGCCGGCGGCAATATGTTGACCGAGCCGGTGCCGAGCAGGATGTAGCCAATGCCGCGATAGAGCGCCATGGTGCCGAGTGTCACCACCAGCGACTGCAGCCCCAGCCCTGAAACCAGATAGCCGTTGAAGGCGCCAAGCAGGCCGCCGAAGACGAGCGTCAGCGGAATGGCCGCCAAAGTCGGCACACCGGCCTGGACGAGCAGGCCAAACAACACGGATGTCAGCGCCAGCACCGAGGCGATCGACAGGTCGATCTCGCGGGTGATGATGAGCAGCGTCATTGGCAGAATCAGCAACGCCTTTTCCGAGGCGCTCGCCGCCAGTTGCGACAGGTTGAAGGCGGAGACGAAGTTCGGCACGAAGACCGCCGCGTAGAGAAAGATGGCGAGGCAAGCGGTCGCCAGCAGCAGGTCCCAGAAGTCGATCGAGCGCAGGAATTTTCTCATCTCGCCCTCGCCTGTCTTGCCTGCTCGGCGCGCCGCACGATGAAGGTGTCGATGCCGATGGCGACCAGGATCACCAGGCCATAGACGCCTTGCAGCCACAGCGGGTCGACGCGCACCAGCGTCAGCCCGTTCTTGATCACCAACAGTGTGAGCGCGCCAAGGATGATGCCGAGCAGCGTGCCCGAACCGCCACGGATGGCGACGCCGCCGACCACTGCCGAGGCGATCACGGTGAGTTCGAAGCCGAGCGCGACACGGGCGTCGATGGTGGCGTAGCGCGAAGCCCAGAGCGCCCCGCACAGGCCGCCGAGCAGGCCAGCCATGCCGAAGGCGAGCAGGATGCGCCGGTCGACCGGAATGCCGATCAGCCGTGCGCCGTCCGGGTTGGAGCCGGTGGCAAACAGCTCGCGTCCGGTGGCCGTGCGATAGAGCAGCACATAACCTACGCACAGGATGAGAACAGCGATGACGACGATCAACGGCACGCCGGCGATCTTCAGGCCGGTCATGTCGAGCCAGGCTTGCGTGACTTCATCGGCGCTGACCTGGTCGCCGGCCGCCCAGATCGAGTTGAAACCGCGAAAGATCGACATCGAGGCCAGCGTGACGACGATGGCTGGGATCTTTCCCTTGGTGACGACCAATCCGTTGAGCAGCCCGGCAAAGCCGCCGACCGCGCAGGCTGTTACCAGCCCGATGGCGATGTCGAGGCCGGGATAGGCCTGGACCATGCTGGCGGCCATATAGGCGGAAAGGCCGATCACAGCTGCGATCGACAGATCGATGTTGCGGGTGATCAGCACCAGCATCTGCGCCAGTGCGGCAACGATGAGCAAGGCCGCGTCCATCGACACAGCGGTGAGGTTTGCCGCGCTGATCATGCGCGGGTTGATGATCGTGACCGGAATGGCGACGGCCAGCATCGCCGCGAGCAGGCCGAACTCCCGCCGCTTCAGAAAGTCGAAAGGTCCTTTTGCCTTTTCCTCCTGGGCGGCTCGTTCGATCTGCGCTGCCTGGCCGGCGCGTTCATCGGTCCTGGTCGCCGCTTCCAGTACCTTTTCCTGGGTGGCTTCGCCGCGCGAAAACTCGGCCGTCTGGCGGCCTTCGCGCAGCACGACGATGCGGTCGCACATGCCGATCAGCTCGGGCATCTCTGACGAGATCAAAACGATCGCCATGCCCTGCGCGGCAAGGTCGGCGATCATGGCATGCACTTCCGCCTTGGTGCCGACATCGATGCCTTGCGTCGGCTCGTCGAGGATGAGGACACGCGGTTCGGTGCGCAGCCATTTGGCCAGCACCACCTTCTGCTGGTTGCCGCCCGACAACTCCTTGACTGGCTGCCCGTAACCGGAAAAGCGCAGCTTCATGCGCTTCAACCAGTCCGCCACCAGATCAGTGGCGCGGGCGGTGCCGTAGAGACCGCGGGACGCGGCCTTGTCGAGGATCGGCAGCACCGCATTGTCGAGGATGGAGAAATCCATCACCAGGCTCTGGCCCATGCGGTCTTCCGAGACATAGGCGATGCGCGCATCCATGGCGTCCAGCGCCGAGGCGAACTGCACCGGCTTGCCATCGATCAGGATTTCTCCCGCGTCCGGCCGGTCGATGCCGAAGAGCACGCGCGCGATCTCGGTCCGCCCGCTGCCGACCAGGCCGCCAAGGCCCAGCACTTCGCAGGCGTGCAGCTTGAGGTCGATGCCGGTAAAGCCGCCTGCCCGCGAAAGCCCCTTCGCCTCCAGCACCAGCGCGCCTGAGGCATGGCGCCGTTCGGGATAAAGGTCGGTGACTTCACGCCCGACCATCATGCTGATGGCGGCAGCGCGGCCAAGCTCGGCTTTCGGCTTGACGCCGATGAGGCGGCCGTCGCGCAGCACCGCGATGCGATCGGCGATGCGAAATATCTCGTCCATGCGGTGGCCGACGAACATCATGGCCACGCCGCGCAGCCTGAGATCGGCAACGACGCTGAACAGCCGCTCGACCTCACGCTGCGACAATGCGGCGGTCGGTTCGTCCATGATCAGCACGCGCGCATCCAGCGACAGCGCGCGGGCGATCTCGACCAGTTGCTGTTCAGAGGTGCGTAGCGTTCCCAGCCGCGTTGCCGCCGGCACGCCGAGGCCGACGGTGGCCAGCACCTTGCGCGCGCCGGCCAGCATGGCGGCGTTGTCGATGCCACCGAAGCGGTCGCGCGGCATGTGGCCGAGATAGATGTTCTCCGCCACCGACAGATCGGGAAACAGGCCGGGATGCTGGTGCATGACCGCAATGCCGGCGGCCTGTGCGTCATGCGGCGAGTGGAAAGTTGCTGGCTTGCCATCGACCTCGACATGACCGCTGGTGGGGGAATGTACGCCGGCCAATAGCTTCACGCAGGTGCTCTTGCCGGCGCCGTTTTCGCCAAGCAGCGCCAGCACCTCGCCGGCCCGCAGCTCGAAGGACGCATCCTTCAAGGCAATCGTGCCGCCGAAGGCCTTTGTCGCCTGAGCCAGGGCAACGGGGACAGCCACCCCCCTCTTCACCGCGGCATCGGCTTCGCCATATGCGCCCAAGTGCAGCACCTCTCCTCCCTCACCTTGGCTATTTTTTCAATTTGCTATATTAAATAGGGTTGGATCGCAACCGGAAAATTGACTTCCACGATCCGGGCGCGCACTGTCTGGCCACGCATGGGCGCGGCTGGAACGTCTCGGCCGCAGCAACTTCAACGCTGCGGGCGGCGAGCGCGGGTTCCGCAAGTTAAATGGGGAGACGCCGGTTTTGTCCGGAAAAGGCAGCAACTCAGTCAAAGTTCGGCACTACAACGAGCGTTTCGTGCTTGATACCATTCGGCGTCTCAAGGAGGCATCGAAGTCCGACCTGGCACGCGCGGCGAATCTAACGCCAGCGGCGGTCGCCGCCATTGTCGACGGCCTGGAGTCGTCCGGATTCGTAAAGCAAGTAGGAAAAAGGTTTGGGCAGCGCGGTTCACCGTCCACCCTCTACCGACTTACCCCCGAGCGGATCTATAGCGTCGGCATCAAGATCGGCCGGCGCGCGCTGGAAGCCGTGCTCGTTGATTTCGCTGGCGAGGTTCGAGCCCGCGAGTCGCACGAATACCGCTTCCCGGATCCCGATCTGGTGCTCAAGGCCGGAAATATGTCGCTGGCAACTTTCGACAAGGTGGTCACCGGACTTCGCGATGCCAGCATTGTCGGCGTCGGCATCGCTTCGCCCTATTTCCTCGGCGGCTGGAGTGAGGAACTCGGCTTCCCCGACGATCTCGGCAGCCGCTGGGAGGCGATCGACCTGACGACATTGTTTACCACCAGGGTGAAAACACCGGTTTTCGTCGAAAACGACGCGTCATCGGCGGCGCTGGCCGAACTCATCCAGGGCGCCGGCGCGCGGTTCCGCGATTTCATGCATATCTCGATCGACACTTTCGTTGGCGGTGGGCTGGTGCAAGGCGGCAAGGTCCATACCGGGCCGCACGGCAACAGCGCCGCACTCGGGCCTTTGCCGGTTTCGCCCTCAAGCCTCGATTCGGTCGCGGCCAAGCCGGCGCGCTACCAGAGCCTGCTGCATCGCGCCTCGATCTATGTGCTGGTCAATCATTTGAGGACACGCGGCGTGGTGATCAACCGGGTGCGGGAGCTCGATCCGCTGCCGCCGGAAGCGCGCGCGCCTTTGTTCGAGTGGATCGACGATTGCGCGAGCGCCCTGGTCGAGGCCATCATCGCCATCACCTCCATCATCGACATTGAGGCGATCGTTCTCGACAGCATCCTACCGCGGCCGATCCATCTCGAGCTGCTGGCAAGGGTGCAGACACGGTTCAACCAGATCAGCGCCATCGGCATCGTCGCGCCGGAAATCGTCTCCGGACAATTCGGCCCCGAGGCTTCACCGATCGGCGCGGCCATGTTGCCATTCTCGGCACTGCTGGCCCCCGACAGCGGTGTGCTGATGATCGGCAAGGACAAAACGAAGCTTCTAGGCAGCTTATCAGCGTTAGCTGACTCCGGCGCGTCGGGCGTTCCGGTGCCATCGGATGCGGTCGTGTGAGAATGCACGATGCCATACAGATCATCATCCCGGACGAGCGCGGGTAGCTTCTGGTTTGCCCTCTCAACTTCGTCCCTGCCTTCGCGCAATTCGGGCTCGATAAACTGCAGGTCTAGAGCTTGATAGATTTTCTTCTGTCGCTGACGCTTCGCGCAATCGGATTAGCCCGCTAGTTCTGTGGTGAGGAGATGGGTGAAGGGGCACGCGATGGAAGGCGGGATTTGCGATTGAATTCGACGCCGGGTCCATAGGACGCCTGTCAGGGCTCAATAGCGGAACAGCCGCTTTACCCATATGGCCTCCCAATCAAGGGCGACCAGGCTGCGCCCGATCCTGACATTGAATCAGTCGATAGACAACGACGATGGCCGCATTGCTCCCTGCCCGAGAGCTCGCTCCCGCTCGGCCGGACTCCCCTACCGCTGTCGTCATTGAACTTTCCCCACGTTCGGCGGTTAAGAAGAGCCAGGATGAGCGATGTCGAAATCAGATGAGACAGGGCTCGACGGCGTGCGGTCGACAAGGGCTCGTTCCCGTCCCATGAAAGGACAGGACGCAGAGGCGAAGCACGTCATCGAGACACATCATCTTTCACCAGCTCAGGCGCGGGAATGGTGCGGCGGTATGGGAACGACTGGCAGAAAATTGGCGAGGCCGCACAGTCCTACAAAGGCGAGTGAGAAGTTCCTGTGCAGGGTAGTGAGGGATCAACTGCTGAGCCATTCACCTTGATACCGCGTGAAGAGTTTTGGAGAGAGCTCCTGATGACCCGCATCGCAACATTCAACGTCAACGGTGTGAACGGTCGCCTGCCTGTGCTCATCAAGTGGCTGGATCGGACCGACTATGACGTCGTGTGCCTTCAGGAATTGAAGACCTCGGATGAGAAATTCCCCGCCGAAGCCATCAGGAACGCCGGTTACGGCGCAATCTGGCACGGGCAAAAATCCTACAACGGCGTAGCCATACTCGCTCGTGGAAAAGAGCCGTTGGAGCGCCGTCGTGGGCTTCCGGGCGATCCTGACGACACGCACAGCCGATATATTGAGGCTGAGGTGGATGGGATCGTCGTCGGCTGCCTCTACCTGCCCAACGGCAATCCCGCTCCTGGCCCGAAATTCGAGTATAAGCTGCGCTGGTTCGACCGCCTGATCAGCTACGGCCAGCTACTGCTCAGGGAAGGTGTCCCAAGCATTCTCTGCGGCGACTACAATGTCGTGCCCACCCCGATCGATGCCGTGGTCCCGCGACGTTGGTTAGGCGATGCAGTCTACTTTCCGGAGAGCCGGCAAGCCTATGCCGAAATGCTTGATGGCGGCTGGATCGATGGCGTCCGCCGCACCCACCCGGAAAAAGGCGTCTACACCTATTGGAACTTCGCCTACCAGGGCGGCTATGATCGAAGTTCCGGCCTGCGGATGGATCATCTTCTGGTCAGCCCATCACTTTCGAACAGGTTGCGCGACGCCGGCGTCGACGCTGACGTGCGAGGCTGGGAAAAGCCGAGTGATCATGCGCCAGCCTGGATTGAACTCGACCCAGTCCGGTAAGGACACGACGTGATCCGTCCGTTCGGATAGCTACGTCTCTTCTCCAATTGCTATCGAAATACCCGGCGAGAATCTTCATTTCCCGCGTTTGCGCTCACGCAGCTTTTCTGACCGCTGCCCTGAACCGACGGTCGATCGTGAAGGCATCTGGACGGATGGCTGCCTCAACCTGGCTCCAGGTCACCGGATGGGCGATTGGAAAACCGCGGCGCGCCCGTGGCGAGAAGGCGCCCACCGCAGTGCTGCCCCGACCATTGCGGAGGTAATCAATGAAGATGCGGCCTGTTCGAGCCGACGGCGAGGCCGAAAGTAGATAGCGGTCCGGATGCGCTTCAGCGAGCCGATTGGCGAAGGACCTGGCCAAGAGGCGGCCGCTGTCGTGCGTGATCTTGCTCTCCAGCGGGACCATCAGGTGAATGCCTTTGCCGCCAGTAACCTTCGGCCAGCTCTCCAGCCCTTCCGCTTCCAGGATGTCGCGGAGCGCCAGTGCGGCCTCGATGACTTGCTCCCACTCGACGCCCTCGCCGGGGTCAAGGTCCAGAACAATACGGTCGGCATGTTCGATATCGTCGACGGTGGCGTTCCAGGGATGCAACTCTACCGCATCCATCTCGACCAGTCCCAGCAAACCGGCAAGGTCGTCCACCCACACGCGCACACCTTCGCCACCCTCGCGCTTCTGCAGCCGCAATTGATGCACTGCCGCCGGGATCTGCGGCAGTGCGCCTTTGTGATAGAAGGTCGCGCCATGAGCATGGCGGACCAGCTTCAGCGGTCTGTGGCCGAGATGAACCAGGGCATGATCCGCAACCCTCTCCCAGTAACGCGCAAGCTCGTCCTTGGAGGGCGAGACAGCGTCAGGCAGCAATTGCAGGATGTTTTCACTGGGAACGCCATGTTTCCGGGTTGGCCCGCGTCGCTTCGATGGGGCTGGAGGCTTGGCCGGGATCGGCACGAGATCTTCGCGCAAACCCTTGAACACTGCCTCGCGCAGCACGCCGCGATCAGTGACGCCGCTGAATTGCACCTCGGCCAGAACGTCCGGTCTCACCCAAGTTGCCTTGGGTTTCACAATGGGCTCTGATAATGGCGACTTGCTGATGATCAGCGGATCAAGCCGCTCCCGAACGAGTTTCGCAGCGCTCAAGGTGTACCCACTGCGAGCCTTCCCGGCATAGAGCAGTCGGTTGCCCTCGCGGCGCCCGATATAAAGCGATGCAATGCGGTGCGGGTGAGCACCAAGTTTCTCTACGAAAGCCACGATAGGGAAGGTGTCGCTCTTGATGCACTTTACCTTCAACCAACTGGTCTGAACCCCCGAGCCGTAGGTCGCATCGACGCGCTTGGATACGATCCCCTCCAACCCCATCCGGCAGGCATGTTGAAACACATCCTTGCCGCTTACCTCCAGATGTTCGGCATAGTTTAGTGTCGGCGCGGTGTTCTCCAGTAGCCTCTCCAGGGCTGCCTTGCGCTTCACCAATGGCTGTTGCCGAAGATCGCGCCCATTAAGGTGCAGCAGGTCGAAGGCATAGAAGATGAGCCTCGCCGAATCTGGATTGCCCAACTCCCTTTCCAGGGCTTGGTAATCCGGAAGGCCGGTGTCGCCGAGAACGACAGCCTCCCCATCAATGATTGCGGTCTTCACCGGCAAGCCCGCAGCTGCTTCAACTATCCGGCGGTATCGATGCGACCAGTCGTAGCCACGGCGCGTGAACGCCCGCGCTTTGCTGCGCTCAATGATGAGCTCGGTGCGGTAGCCATCGTACTTGATCTCGTGGATCCATTCGCTGCCTTCGGGCGCCGTCGCGACCAGAGTCGGCGACTGAAACTCAACGAAAGAGAGTCCATCTGCGGCCTTACTCATGCACCCTCCGAACGGCGATTCAAGACGCAGTGAAGCGATAGGTTCCAGAAATCTTAGCGAAATGGCATGTTCGTCTGCGTGCACCGGGTCTGGACCAGCCGGCCGCGAGGGAGATCAACGACGCTGCGGTGTAGCGCCCGCCGCAACGGCTGCTTCGGGGCCGGTTAGGCAGCCTCGGGGCTGGGATTTTCAGAAGCGGAATTTTAACCTGACCTGGAGATCGCCGTGATACAGACGTTCAGTGGGATGAGTTCTGGCGTAAGCCGGAAAGATGCAAAGCAGGTGTGAGCTTGGAATGGCCGCATCAGCGACACCAGGTCGGCACAATTTTCATAACGGCGCGGCCAGTGTAGATTGGCATTCATGGACGATATTCTCAACAGCAAACGTCTTCACGTGCGCCATGCGCTCGAAGCAATTGATTCAGCCGAACGGCCATTTGTCAAAATGCATGGGCTGCGCAATCATTTCGTGATCTTCGACAGGCGGATCGACCGGCGCGCCTTCCGACGGGCGGACATCGTCAGGATCTGCGACCCGCGGATCGGTGTCGGCGGCGACCAGGTGCTGACCATCGAACCGCCATCATTAGCTGGGGCTGCTGCCGCCATGCGCATCTTCAACATTGACGGCCGTGAGGTTTCAGCCTGCGGCAACGCTACTCGGTGCGTCGCCCATTTGCTGATGGAGGAGACCGGCGCAAACACGCTCGCCTTCGAAACGAAAGGCGGCCTGCTGAAATGCCGCCGGACCGGCGCCATGGAGGTCAGTGTCGCGCTCGGTCCGATCGGCTGGAACTGGCGCGATTTTCCACTTTCGCACGAAGTCGACGTGGCCGACCTGCCGGTCGAAAGCGGCTCGCTTCGTCATGGCATGGGCTTGTGGATCGGCAATCCGCATGCCGTCTTCTTCGTCGACAGCCTCGCCGATATCAACCTGGCGCGAGACGCGGCACCCATCCACGATAGTCCGCTGTTCCCCGAGGGCGTGAACGTGAGCGTGGCGGAACTCGTGGATGCCTCAACGATCCGTCTCGCCGTATGGGAGCGACCCGGCATCGCCACGCAGGCGTGCGGAACCGGCGCGTGCGTCGCAGCCTTCGCCGCGCGCCGCAAGGGTCTCACGACAAGCGAGCGCTTCACCGTGCATCTGCCGGCCGGCCCGCTGTCTGTCGAAATCCACGACACCATGGCCGTCATGTCCGGTCCGGTCGCCTATTGCTGCTGGGGCGTAGTTGCCGCCGAGACGGTATACGACTTCGACTGACACCGCCGCGCCGCCGGGGAGCGCCTCAGGCGATACGCAGCCCGTTGGCATCCAAGAGAACGCAGCCGGGGGGATCGAAGCCGACCTCGATAGCCTCGCCCTCGCGCACGAGCTTGCCGCCGCCCGGCGTGCTGGCGCGCACAATAGTCTTGCCGCCGATGTCGATCTCGTAGATCGCGCTGCCGCCGAGATAGGAGGTGGAGACGACGCGGCCGGACAGCCGGTTTCCGGCGGCTGCCGAACCGACCGATAGCTTCTGCGGCCGCACTACCACAGTGACGGCAGCCCCTTGCGAAAGCGGCTTCGGTGAAACAACCTCCACCGATTGACCAGCTGTAAGCGTGACCGTCGCCTTGCCGCCGTCGGCGGCGCTGACAGTCCCCGCCAGCATGTTCGCCTTGCCGAGAAAATCGGCGACGAAAGCGGTGGCCGGGGTCTCGTAGACCTCCTGCGGCGTGCCGATCTGCTCCATCGACCCGGCGTTCATGACGACGATCCGGTCGGACATCGACAGCGCTTCTTCCTGGTCGTGGGTGACGAAGATAGCGGTGATGCCCGTCGCCTGCTGGATCTTCTTGATCTCGACCCGCATCTCTTCGCGCATGTTGGCATCGAGCGCCGAAAGCGGTTCGTCGAGCAGCAGCACCTCGGGCTCGAAGACGATGGCGCGCGCCAGCGCGATGCGCTGCTGCTGCCCGCCTGAGAGTTGCGACGGCAATTTCTTCTCGCTGCCCGGCAGCCGCACCATATCGAGCGCCTGGCCGACCTTGCGGGTGATCTCGGCCTTCGGCACATTGCGATACTTCAAGCCGAAGGCGACATTGTCGAAGACATTCTTGTGCGGGAAAAGTGCGTAGCTTTGGAATACGAGACCAATGTTGCGCTTATAGATCGGAATGTCATCGACTCGCCGTCCACCGATCAAAATTTGGCCGCTCGAAATGTCGACCAGCCCAGCGATGGAGCGCAGGATGGTCGTCTTGCCACAACCCGATGGACCGAGCAGGGTAACAAAGCTGCCCTTGCGGATCGCCAGCGAGAAATTACGCACCGCGATGAACTTCCCATAGGCAATGTCGATATCGCGGAATTCAACCGCGGGGGTGTCCAGCCCCGCCGCTGCAGGGGACAACACCCCGGCCGAGCCCGGCCGGGGTGCTTGCTGAGTGGTTGCCATTCCGTCAGGCGCCCTTCGATATCCGGTCCCACTGCTTGGACCAGGCGTCCTCGTTGTCCGCCCAATATTTCGGATCGGCGAAGGTCAGCGCCTTCATCGAGCCGGTCGGATCGAAGGCCGGCAGTTTCTCGATCTTCTCGGTGAGCTTGACCTTGGTCGGGTCGAGCGACGGCGGATAGCTCTGGCCTTCGGCCACTGCGATAGACGTTGCCGGATCGAGCATGAAGTTGATCAGTTCCTCGCATTCGGCCATCGGCGAGCCTTTCAGGATCAGCATGTCCTCCATCCAGGCGTAGGAGCCGGCCGGGTCGAGATAGCCGATCGGACGGCCTTGATCCTGCAAGGAAGCGACGCGGCCCGACCAGGCGTCGGTCACCACGATCTCACCCTTGGAAAGCAGGTCCATCAGTTCGGCGCCCGAACTCCAGAACTTCTTGGCAAGGTCTCGCGTCTCACGCACCTTGGCCCAGACGGCGTCCATGTCCTCGATCTTGTTGGGATCCTGGCCGGTGGCGAGCGCGGCGTACCAGACCCGCGTGGTCATGTCGGCATAGCCGCCGATCCTGCCGGCGTACTTCTTGTCCAGGAGCAGCCCTGCCCCTTTTTCCTTCGCTTCCTCCGGCGAAATGACGGTGGTGTTGTAGGCCAGGCCGGTGGTGCCATAATCGTAGGGAACGGCCGACAGCTTCGGCGTCAGCTTGCGGAACGGCTCGATCATCGGCTGCAGCACATTCGTCATGTTGGGAATGTTGGCCTCGTTGATTTCCGAGGTCATCCCGGCGTTCACGTATTTGATATAGTAGTTGACGCCAGACGAATGGACGACTTGAAAGTCGCCCGGCTTCGACGTCTTGACCTTGGTGATGATCTCGTTCTCGTCGCCGAACGTGCCCTGCACCACCTTGATGCCGGTCTTGGCGGTGTAGGGCTGGAAGGCGTACTTTTCGATCGCGTCCTGCACCGTGCCGCCCCAGCCGTCGAAGCGGACCTCCGTTGCGGCTGCGAGCGCGCGGCCCATCCACGGCATCGACAGACCTGCGGTTGTCGCGGCCGCAGCCGTCAGAGTCAGGAAGGTACGGCGGCTCAGGTCGCCATTATTGTAGCGTTCCTGCAGCCTTTCCAGCCGTCTGGTGTTGGACAGTTTCATCATGCGTTCTCCCTTGGTTCGTTGCGTTTTTTCAATCGAGTAAGGCTTTGCAGGATCAGGCCTCCGATCAGCGGTATGCCGACCGTCAAAAGGATCATGACAGTGCCCAGAGCATTGATTTCCGGGCTGATCGATATTTTGAGCATCGACAGAATCTGCGTCGGCATCGTCTCGACGCCGGCCGGCCGCCAGAACAGACTGGCCGAGGTGTTGTCGAAGGAAATGGTGAAGGCAAGAAGCGCGCCCGCAATCACCGCGGGAATGAGCAGCGGCAGCGTGATCTCACGGAAGGAGGCAAGACGTGAAGCGCCAAGTGAAAGCGCCGCCTCTTCATAGACGCGTCGTACGCCGACCATGCGCGCCTGGACGATCAGAACCACATAGGGCACGGCCAACAGGATGTGGCCCAGCACCAGGATGAGCAGCGTACGCGGCTCGTCGACCGCCTTGATGAGCACCAGCAGGCCGACGCCGAGAATCGTCTCAGGCACCAGCGCCGGCAAGATCACCAGCGTGCTCAGCATTTGCTTGCCGCGAAAATCGAAGCGGACGAGCGCGAAGGCCGTCACCAGCCCGATGGCGGTGGTGACGACGGCGGTGACGAGCGCGATCCACAAAGAGGTGCGGAAGGCGGCAAGCACCTGCTCGTTGCCCATCAGCTTGACATACCATTGCAGGCTGAAGCCAGTCATCGGGAAGCCGCCGAACATCGAGGAATTGAACGACAGGATCACCGTGGCGACGATCGGCGCGAACATGAAAACATAGACCAGAACGGTTATGAAGCCGGTCAGCCGCCAGGCCCATCTGCCTTCCCTGTCGCCGGTTCGTGCCGTCATCCACCCAACCCTTTGACGATCTGGGACATGCCCATGTAGCGGGTGTAAAGGGCGGCGAAGAAGCCGAGCACGACGAAGAGCACAATGGAAAGGGTGGCGCCCATCGGCCAGTTCAATTGGCCCATGATAGTGTCGTAGATCAGGTTGCCGAACAGCGCGTCACGGCCGGAGCCGAGGAGTTGCGGCGTCACGTAGGAGCCGGCCGCCAGCACGAAGCAGAGGAGCAGGCCGGCGGCGAGGCCGGGCAACGACAGTGGCAGCGTGACCTCGCGGAAAGCCTGCGCGCTGGTGCAGCCCATGGAACGGGCCGCCGAGATCAGTGTGCGGTCGATGCTTTCGAGGCTGACATAGACGTTGAGGATCATGTACGGCAGCAGGAAGTGCAGCAGACCCATGATGACCGCGCCTTCGGTGTAGAGCATCGGCAGCGGTTCATGGATCAAGCCGAGCTTGAGCAGCGCGACGTTGATGACGCCCTGTTCGCCCAGGATGTTGATCCAGGAAAAGGTGCGGATGGTGAAGCTGATCCAGAACGGCACGATCAGCAAAAGCAGCAGCAGCCATTTGTGCTTGAAGGTCGTCGCCCAGATAAAGTAGGCGGGAAAATAGCCGAGCACGCCGCAGATGAGCGCGGTCATCGCGCCGACCCTCAGCGTCTTGAACAGGAAGCCGTGATAGTAGCTGTCGGTCAGGAACTCGTGCCAGTTCGCCAGCGTCAGCGTGCTCTGCTCGACGCCGGCCGTGACGAAGGTGAAGAAGGTGTAGATCATCATCACGGCGATCGGCAGCACCAGGAAAAAGATCAGCAGCATCAGGACCGGCGCGACCAGCATCCATGCCAGCCGTGGGTCATACAATGTCCATCCCTTGGTCATTCGCGCCCGAATTTTGGCGCCGTCTCTGCGGCGCTTGTTGTTCCCTGGGCCCAAGATTGGGTCACCGGGGCGAAGATGTCCACACCCAGCCGACAGATTCCATCCTACAAGGATGATGCACGTGTAGACGCCAATGCCGAAAAGATATCGTTGGCGTGGCCAAACTGTCATCAATTATTTGCCACCAGCAGCAGCTTGAATTCTATAGGCCGCCAAACCAACCAAGGATATCGGAATGGACTGAGCATGCACAGAAGGATGTCCGCTTTAGTTACGTGCGGGGCTCGCTGAGCGACCGATATGAGGGCGCGAAGCCGCCATTCTTTTCAGGATTGAGAGTAGGCGTCGGCTTGGAGACAACCAAGTAAGTGGACAATGTGACTGGCGGCACTCGTCAGAGGTGACGCCGGCCGGACGCGCAGCAATTGGCGATAGCCGCGCTCGATCATCCTAAGCCCGTCGCACTCGCTGGCCTTGAGAGTATCCGCGACCTTCAGGGATGGTGCCTACGGCATGGCTAGGGATCGCGGGCAACCGGGTGAATCGACCGGCGACGCGACAGCCAACGCTCACTTTGCCGGCTTCGGGCGCATCCAAATTGACCTAGCGTGTTGGCGTCGGGTCATCACAATTGGGGCCGCCGTGAAGCCGGCGAAGTGCTGACGCTAACCACCGTCACTTTTCGATCGGCGGAGTGCAACGACGAGAGTGCATCCTGGGAGATACCCTCGTCGGTGATCACCTCGTCGATCTCGGAAATATCCGAAAGCGTGCAGAAACCAGGTGCGGTGAACTTCGAACTGTCGACGAGCAGGATCGTCTTGCGGGCGGACGAAATCATGGCGCGCTTGAGCGACGCCACCTCCAGCGAGGTTTCCGTCAACAGCGTGCCTGTCACGGCCGAAGCACCTGTCATGCAGAGATCGGCATGGAGCGTCTTGATGAAGCTCTCGCCCGGCTCGCCAGCGAGGTGCCGGTAGCCGGGACGGACGGTGCCGCCGGGCAGGATGATGCGCCAGGATTTGATGTCGGCCGCGAAATCGGCAATCTGGAGACTGTTCGTCACCACGGTCAGCGGCAAATCCCGCTCGGCGGCGGCGCGCACTACCTCCATGACAGTCGAGGAACTGTCGAAGATGACACTATCGCGAGCGCTCAGCCGCTGCGCGGCCTCACGGCCGATCGCAACCTTTTCTGCATGCTGCAGCTCCGCATTGACGGTCATCTCGCGTTCGAAGGTGGCGCGCATGGGCTGCAGCAGGTGCGCCCCGCCATGGGTGCGCTCGAGATACCCCTTCTCCACCAGATGTTCGAGATCGCGCCTGACCGTCGATTGCGATCCGCCGATCGTGTCGGCGAGCTCCTGGATGCTGGCCGCGCCGCTTACGCGCAGGTGCTCCAGGATCAGCGCCTGCCGTTTGGCAGGAACGATATCGACGCGTTTGGTCAGAGACTCCATGCTTCACCCCGCTTGATGGCCGACCGATTCTCAGGCCAAACCAGTCAATCCCTACCAAATGGTATAACCGCAATCCACAACCACGACCGCACCGGTCATGGCGCTCGCCGCATCCGAGGCGAGGAAAAGGATGGGGGCGGCAATCTCGTCGGGGCGCGCAACGCGCTTCATTGGCGTCATCTCCATCCATACCGGCATCAGCCCGTCGTCAGTGAAGCCGCCACGCGACATGACGGTATCGACATAGGTCGGCGCGACGCAGTTTACCCTGACGCCGCGTTCGGCCCATTCTCCCGCAAGCGACCGTGTCATGTGGTGGACCGCTGCCTTCGCCGAATTGTAGTGCACCTGACGTTGCGGCTTGTTCGAGATCAGTCCGGACATGGAACCGAGCGTGACGATCGAGCCACGGCCACGCTGGAGCATGGGCCTTGCGAACTCCCGGCAGGACCAATAGGCGCCGTTCAGGTCGACGTCGACCACCTTCAGCCAGACCTCGTCGCTCATCTCCTCCCCGCCGGTGTCGGGCCAGGCGATCCCGGCATTGGCGATCAGGATATCGACCGCGCCGTGGCGCTCGTTGGCGGATCGCGCGGCTGCGGCAACTGCCTTGGAATCGGTCACGTCGAGTTGCACCGCCTCGACGTCGTGGCCGTTGCGCTTCAGCTCGGCACGCCCTGTCTGCAGCACCTGCGGATCCATATCCGATATGATGACCCGCGCGCCGGCCTCGGCAAGCGCTTCGGCTGTCGATAGGCCAATGCCACGGCCACCGCCGGTGATAAAGGCAGTCTTGCCATCAAGGCGGAACCGTTCGAGAAACATGAGGATTGTCCTTCAGGCGTGTTGGAGGCTGGCATCAGCATGGCGGTTGCGTCCGAGGATGAGCAGGCAGCCGGCCGTGAAGCTGTCGCCCAGGCCGAGCGTCGTCGCGGGCTTCTCCACATAGGGCGATGCGCAGGCAACGAAGGTCCAGCGCCCCTTGCGGACGGGCGTCTCGAAGGGAAGCGGATGGAACTCGGCCGTCGGCGCGATCGCGATGGTTCGTGCCGGTTCTCCAGTCGCCGCCCTGGCACTGGCGATTGCGCAGCCTGCCATCAGCGCACGTTCCTCTTCCATCGGATCGTTCAGGGTCACAGCGGCGGCCCAGGTATCGGCATGCACGCAGACTCGCTCGAGGTCGAAACGCTGGCCGAGGGCCACGAGCGCCTCCATGGGATGATGGGCAGACGAGTTCATGGCAAGCAGTTCGGAATGGCTCATTCCAAGTGAGGTGATCGAGCCGCTTGTGTGGGAAAGGAGCTCCTCGATTGCCTGCTGCGTCGCATAGCCCGCCAGTTCGAAATGGATCGTCCGGAGCCCGGCTGCCTTCCAGTCGCGGCTGAGCGCGAAGACGTGGCGGCTGGCGGCGCCGACATTCTCCACCGCTTCGTCGTTCAATCCGGAAAGCAGCCCGGCGGCGGCCGACGCCGCCAACCGGCGCGACATGGCCTCGAAATCCTTGTCGCGCTGAATGCCGCGGTCGCAAAAGCGGATGATGACCCGTGAGGAACGAGGCGGCACGACGGCGCCAATCGCGCGGCCGGCCGTGAATTCGAAGATGAAGATTTCGGGGATGTGCCGGCCAGCGGTCGACACCGCATCCGACGTCTTGAGCCTGCCCCTTTCCGCCAGCAGAACGCCTGCCGGTATCTGCCGCAGCATTGCCGCGTGGCGATCCTCGAGGGCGACCACGGAGCGGACGCCAAGTTGCCCGAGCACCCAGGCCGCCTGAGGCCCGGTTCCGCCCAAGGCATAGCGCGGCCGTAGCCGCTCGCGCAGCCATGCCGGGCCTTCCGGCCAGTCGAACCGTACCTCGCCGCCCACACCGCGGGCCGCACGGGATAGAAGGAGGTTGGCAAGTTGCGCCGCGGGCGTATCGGCGGGCGCGTCCAGAAGCGGCTGGATGTCGTGCATCTCGACCAGCGCGTCGACGCACGCGCTGATGCCGCACAAGAAAAGGCCCGCCGACGAAAGGGCGTCCGCGCCGAGCGGACCGGTCCGTGGATCGATCAGGGCGGAATAGCGTTCTGCGCACGACGTGGCGAAACCATCACTCAAGGCCGCGATCCTCCTCACCCGACGCTGCCAATTGCTATCATTATCTTCCAAATCGTCAATGCGATTTTTGCCGTCCGCGCCTGAATTGGGCAGATGAGCCGTCACGAGCCTTGCCTTTGCGCAGCGCAGCAAGAAATTTTTCTGCAAGTGATCAAATTGCTTCAAATATCACGTGTATCAAATTTTTCTGTTTGTAAACAAATGGATACTGCAACAACGCCTCTCGGCATCAAAGCGAATCCGCAGCGAACGCTGAAAAGCGAGCCTGCTTCAGCACGAACTTAGAAAGATTTAGACAGCTATTGACAGATTATGAGAAATATCCGCATATGAAGCCTAGCCTGGAGCGGCGAAGCAAGAGCGCCGACAGCAAGGCCTTACAACATCTCTACCGAGGAACACCTATGCTTACGAGACTCGACAGGAAGCTGGCGAACATCCGCGCAGGCCGCTACAAACCGACTGATTTCGTCATTGCTGATGCCAAGGACAGCGATGTCGGCGCCGGCGTGACCGCTACGGGCTTCGACTATTCGGTCAAGCCGCCGCGCCGCCGCAGCCGCCAGGAATTCATCGCCCAGATCGAGGAGATCATCAAACAGGACATCGTCGACCTGATGCTGGTGTCGCAATCCAACCTTGATCTTCTCGACGAGCGCGGCGCCTTCTTCGGCAGCGAGATGAAGCCCGCGATCCGCGGCAATCTGGAAACGATGTGCTGGGGCGCCGTGCGCCACGGCACCTATACGCAGCAGCCGTCAGTGCCCTTCCGTGATACCAATCTCTTGCGCGCAATTGCCAGCTATCCGAAGCGCGGTACCGACCTTGCCCTCTATTCGGTTTCCTTCAGCAACGATGTCGAACTCGACATCCGCACGCTGAATGAATTTGCCGCCTTCCGCGCCGAGGCGGCCCGGACCAATTTCAAATACTTCTACGAGGTCTTCAATCCGAGCGTTGACATCGGGCTCGACCGCGAGCAGATCGGCGAATTCGTCAACGACCACATCATCAAGTCGCTGGCGAGCGTGCCGCAGGCCGAACGTCCGCTTTTCCTGAAGACGCCCTACAACGGCCCGAAAGCGCTTGAGGAGCTCGCCAGTTTCGACTCCGAGCTGATCGTCGGCGTGCTCGGCGGCGGTGCCGGCACCACGCGCGACACGTTCGAGCTCGTGGCCCAGTCGGAGCGCTATGGCGCTCGTCTGGCGCTCTTCGGCCGCAAGATCAACCTCGCCGAGGCGCCGCTTCACCTCATCGTCTTAATGCGGGCGGTTGCTGACGGCACGGTGGGCCCGGAAGAGGCGGTGCGCGCCTACCATGGAGACTTGCAGAAGCTTGGGCTGACGCCGACCCGCTCGCTCGCGGACGATCGGGTGATCACGGAAGACGTGCTGACGGTCGCGGCCGCCAAGGCTGCCTGACACCGGAACTGGTGAGCGGTGGAGAAATATCCATCGCTCAGTTTAGAACGTGACCCGATGGGTCACTGCGCCCGCGAGTGAGGAGGCTCGCGACGCGCACCACGTGGGAGAAAAAGGGAGGAATAAAATGAGGAAACTGCTGTTTCTTGCGACGACGATCGTCGGCGCCGCTCTTGCTGCTGCTTCGGCGAATGCCGAACAGAAAGAGGTTACAGTCTGGTCCTGGTTCATCCAGAGCACGATGGACAAGTCGATCGCTGCCTTCGAAAAGGTCCATCCGGACGTCAAAGTCAAGTACACCTACTACAACTACTCGCCCGAATACATCACCGCCCTGAAGGCGGCGGCGGCCTCCGGGAGCCTGCCTGACGTGATCGGGCTGCAGCCGGGTTCGCTCACCCAGCAGTATCGCGAAAATCTCGAAGCCGTGAACGAACGCGCCGCCAAGCAGTGGGGCGACAAGTGGGCGGAGAAGGTCTTCCCCGTCAACCGCAAGCAGATGTTGATGGGCAATCCGAAGGGCGATGAGAATTATTACATCATCCCGCAGGAATCGCAGGTACTGTGCATCTGGTACAACCGCAAGATCTTTGAGAAGCTCAATCTTTCGCCCCCGAAGACCTATGCCGATCTGAAGGCGGCAGCCAAGACGCTGACGGACAACGGCTATATCCCGATGTTCCAGGGCGCGGCCGACGGCTGGCAGAATGAGAACGTCTTCCTCATGCTCGCCAACCAGTTCTCGCCGGGCATCGTCGACAAGGCCCAAGCCGGCGAAACGCTCTGGACGGCGCCGGAACTCGTCGCGGCCATGAAGGCCTGGAAGGGTCTCTTCGACGACGGCATCTTCCAGCAGGGGGCGCTCGGGGCGCACGCCTATCCGACCGGCGCTCAGCTCTTTGCACAAGGCAAGGTCGGCATGATGGCGCTCGGTTCCTGGTGGATGCAGGAAAGCAAGTTCCCGCCGCCGCTTTCGGAGTATGTGCAGAACATGGACGGCTTCGATTTCTTCTATATGCCCCCCGTCAAGGATGGCAATTCCGCCAGCCCGCCTGTCGGCGGTATCGACATCGGCTACGGCCTGACCAAGAACGGTGGCAAAAACCCCGAAGCCTGGACCTTCCTTGCCGAACTCACCAACGGCGTCGGCCTGCAGGAGGCGTTGAACGACCTCAACGACCTTCCCGCCTTCGAGGGCAATTCCCCGAAGGGCGACATTACCGATCATGTGAAGGAGATTTCGGCCCGCTTCATGGCTGATCTGCCCAAGGCGGAAAACCAGCGCTTTGCCTCGCCGGCGGTCGCAGAAGCGCTCGACAATGCCCTTGCCGGTGTCGCGGCCGGCAGCATCGAGCCGGAAGCAGCACTCGCCACCGTTCAGGCGGCGACCGAGAAAGCTCTCGCGGCGAAGTAGCCCACGACCAACTGCCGGGCGCGGAGACGCGCCCGGTCCTTTTTCAGTATAAGATGGCGAGCATCATGAGCGCAGAGGCCATGCGAGCCGGGGCCGCCGTCGCGCCGGTGAAACGGCGATCGGGATCCAGAGCTTCGACGCTCTATCTATTCGCCTTGCCGGCAACGCTGCTGTTTGTCGTCTTCGTCGCCTATCCAATTCTGTGGGTTGCCGAGCAAAGCTTCTACTCCAGCAGGACGGATGGCGGAGCGGTGTTTGCCGGGCTTGCCAACTACACGAGCGTTCTCAGCGATCCGACCTTCTGGACGGTGGTGCGCAACATGTTTCTGTGGGGCGTCATCACCATACCGGTGCAGATGCTGATCGGCGGGCTGCTCGCCTATTTCATCGAGCGGCATACGCATGCGCTGCGCGGCTTCTTCCGCACCATGTTCTTCCTGCCCGTGGTGACTTCGGTTTCGGTCATCAGCCTGGTGTGGGTACAGATCTACGCGCCCTATTACGGCATCGCCCAGGAATATCTGAAGCATGTAGGCATCGTCATGATGACATCGCCGATCGGCGACCCGAAGACCGCGATCTACGCACTGATCATCGTCAACATCTGGCAATGGACCGGCTTTTCGATGCTGATGTACATCGCCGGCATCGCCAACCTGCCCAGCGAAGTGCTTGATGCCGCCCGCATCGACGGTGCCAAGGGCTGGCGGCTTGCCGTGCATATTATTGTGCCGATGCTGGCGCCGGCGACGAAATCGCTGCTGCTTCTGGGTGTCATCGGCACGCTGCAGACCTTCCCGATCGTGCATCTGATGACCGGCGGCGGTCCGAACCGGGCAAGCGAGGTGTTCGGCACCTTCATCTTCAAGCAAAGCTTCGTGCTGGGCGACACCGGAAGCGGCGCGGCGCTTTCGGTCATCGTATTGGTCATCGCGCTCGCGCTGTCGCTGATCCAGATCGCGGTGCTCGGCGCCCGTCTGTCGCCAGCGGGGAAGGAGGGGCCATGATGGCGCCGCTCGCCCGCAGCCGCATCCGTGGCGTGGTCATCCACGCCGTCCTCTTCATCGTGCTCGGCTTCTGGATGGTCCCGCAGATCTACATGCTGTCGATCGGGCTGCGCACCCCGGCGCAGGCCTTCGACGCCGAACTGTTCACCTGGCCGGTGACCTTCGACAATTTCGTCACCGTGATCCGCGACAATCCGCTGGGTGGCATTTTTCTCAACAGCCTGATCATCACCGTCGCGACGGTGATGATCGTGGTGGCGGTCTCGTCGCTGTTTGCCTTCGCCTGCGCCATCCTGCGGTTGAAGGGCTCGATGCTGCTCTACACCATCCTTTTGACGACGCTGATGGTGCCGCTCGCCTCGATGGTGCTGCCGCTCGCCATCCTGCTCCAGAACTTCGGCTGGGTGAACACCTATATCGGCCTCATCCTGCCCTATGCGGCGCTCGGCGTGCCGTTCGCCATGGTCATCCTCAAGGCCTTCATGGAAGACGCGCCGCGCGAGCTATTCGAGGCGGCGCGCGTTGACGGCTGCAACGCCTGGCAGACCTACTGGCACGTCGCCCTTCCATTGGTGCGGCCGGCACTGGTCTTCGTCACCATCTGGCAGTTCATCGTCACCTGGAACGAATTCTTCCTTGCCCTCATCGTGCTGACCAGGAGCGAGATGAAGACGCTCACCATCGTGCCGATGCAGTATTCCGGCCTCTACATGGCCAACCCCGGTGCGCTCTTCGCCATCCTGACGCTGATCGCGCTTCCCCTCATCCTCCTCTATGTGCTGGTGCAGCGCGCCTTCGTGCGCGGCCTGCTGGCCGGCGCGGTGAAAGGCTAGGCCTATGGCGACGCTTTTGATCGACAAGGTCACCAAGGCCTTCGGCCACACCACGGTCATCCCGGAATTGTCGCTGACCATCGAGGACGGCGAGTTCTGCGTGCTGGTCGGACCGTCGGGCTGCGGCAAGTCCACACTGCTTCGGATCATCGCCGGGCTCGAACCTATCAGCTCCGGCCGCATCCTGGTCGATGGCGTCGACATGAGTGGTGCCGAGCCACCGGAACGAGGCGTGGCCATGGTGTTCCAGTCCTATGCGCTTTATCCGCATATGGATGTCGACCGCAACATCGGCTTCGGCTTGAAGATTGCTCGAACGCCCGCCGCCGAGATCGTCGAACGTGTCAGCCGTGCTGCCGAAAAACTGCGGCTGGGCTCATACCTGAAGCGCAAGCCGCGAGAGCTTTCCGGCGGGCAGCGCCAGCGCGTCGCGATCGGCCGCGCCATGACCCGCAAGCCGAAACTCTTTCTACTTGACGAGCCGCTCTCCAATCTCGACGCCGCGCTACGTGTCGGCATGCGCCTGGAGATCGCGCGGCTGAAGGCCGAGCTGGCGTCGACCATGGTCTATGTCACGCACGACCAGGTAGAAGCCATGACGCTTGCCGACCGTATCGTGGTGATGAACGGCGGGCGCATCGAGCAGGTCGGCACACCGCTCGATCTCTATCACCGACCCGCCAATTCGTTCGTTGCCGGCTTCATCGGTTCGCCGGCGATGAATTTCCTGAAGGGCTGTGTCGAAAAGGTTGAAGGCAACCAGGCGACGGTCAGCCTGGACATCGGGCTTTCACTCACCATGCCGGTTTCGAAGGCACTGCGGGCGGGCGTCGAAGTGACTGTCGGGATTCGGCCTGAACACATCGTGCTGTCCACCGAGGGGCAGGCCGATGCGTTCGTCGTGAAGGCGAGCGTGGTCGAACTGTTGGGCAGCGACACCTTCATTCATGTGCGCGAAGGCGAGGAGAACCTGGTCATCCGCGATAGCGGCGGCCGCATGGCGCGCACGGGGGATCGCATCGCGATCTCCTTGCCGCCCCGCGCCTGCCACCTCTTCAACAAGGCCGGTCAACGAATTTTCGATGTGGCGGCCACCGAGCCCGCCTGACACCAACTCGAAGAACATCACGAAGAGGGAACCATGACGGATTTTCAGGGACGAAATATTCTGGTGACGGGCGGCAGCGGCGGCATTGGCGGCACCACTGTGCGGCATCTGGTGCGGGCCAACGCCAATGTGATCGCAGCCGGGCGCTCGCAAGAGGCGCTCGACGCCATCGCCAGCGAGACGGGCTGCCGCACCGTAACTTTCGACCTCGCCTCCGAGGACGAGGTCCGCGACGCGCTCGAAGGGCTCGACCTCTGGGGCGTCGTCAATTGCGGCGGTTTCGGCGGCGAGATCGCGACGCCGATGGACACCGACATCGCCATCTTCGACAAGGTGATCACCATCAATGCGCGCGGCGCGCTGCTGGTCACCAAATACGCGACGCGGCAGATGGTGGCAATCGGCAAGGGCGGCGCGATCGTCAACGTCTCCAGCCAGGCGGCGCTGGTCGCGCTCGACGGGCACATTTCCTACGGCTCCTCCAAGGCGGCACTCGAAAACATCACGCGCTGTTCGGCCCTGGAGCTGGGCAAATACAACATCCGCGTCAACAGCGTGAACCCGACCGTGGTGATGACGCCGATCTCATCGGGCCACTGGAGCCAGCCGCATGTCGCCGAGCCATTTCTGAAACAGATGCCGCTCGGTCGCTGGGCGACTGAGGATGAAGTCGCCGGGCCGATAGTGTTCCTGCTCAGCGACACCGCTTCGATGATTACCGGCATTCACCTTCCCATCGACGGCGGTTACACCTGCCGATGAGGCCTATGACAGCGGTCCTAAAAGCGTGTCGCGTCTGAACGGATCAGGCGACCCGCTTTAGAGGTCTTTGTTTATAAATGTCGTTCTCCCAAGACCGAGCACACTTCGGCGACACGCGTTAGCGAAAAGCTGATGCTGCCGGTTCTTCGAACTTCGCCGCGCCGGTCATGATGGCGACCACATCGCCCATGGTGTGGGTTTTCGGACTGACCACGGCCGCACGTTTGCCCAGGCGCATGATGTGGATGCGGTCGGCGATTTCGAAGACGTTCGGCATGTTGTGGCTGATCAGGACCACCGGCAATCCGCGCTGGCGGATCGCCCGGATCAGGTCGAGAACCTGGCCAGTTTCGCGCACGCCAAGTGCCGCCGTCGGCTCATCCATGATCGCCAGCTTCTTGGCGAACAATGCCGCTCTGGCGACCGCGACGCCCTGACGCTGGCCGCCTGACAACGATTCGACCGCGCTGCCGATCGACGGCAGGTGGAATTTCAGGTCCGCCATGCTGCGCTCCGCCTCCGCGCGCATAACCTTCTTGTCGAGCATGCGCAGCACATTGCCGAGGAAGCCGGGGCGGCGGCGTTCCCGGCCGAGAAACAGATTGCTGGCGATGTCGAGCGCGGCCGCAACGGCGAGATCCTGGTAAACCGTCTCGATGCCTAGCTTGCGTGCGTCCAGCGGACCCTTGAAGTGGACGGGTTGGCCGTCCAGCAGGATGTCGCCACCGTCGGGGATGAGCGCGCCGGTCAGCGCCTTGATCAGCGAACTCTTTCCAGCGCCGTTGTCGCCGACCACCGCCAGGATTTCACCGGAGCGCAGTTCGAAATCGACACCGTCGAGAGCGGTGACGTGGCCGTAGCGTTTGACCAAATTGCGGGCTTCGAGGACGACGCCACCTGGGGTGGTCACGACTGGCGCTCTCGGCTCGACAGGCGCCATCACCGCCTCCCCCTCGTCAGCTGATCGAGCGCGACCGCCACGATCACCAGAATGCCTGTGATCAGATCCTGCCAGAGCGGATCAATGCCCGCGAGCGTCAGCCCGTTGCGCAGGACGCCGACGATCAGCGCGCCTATCAGTGTGCCAATCAATCCGCCCCTGCCACCGAACAGGCTGGTGCCGCCGATGACGACGGCGGTGATGGAATCGAGATTGGCAGTCTGCAACGCGTTGGGGTCGGCATTGGGGATTCGGCCCAGCGCCAGCCAGGCCGCGATCCCATAGATAAACGCCGCAAGGACGTAGACCGAAAGCAGAAGCCGCCCGACCGGTATGCCGACAAGCCGGGCGGCTTCCGGATTGTTGCCGACCGCGTAGACATGCCGTCCCCATTGCGTCTGGTTGAGAAGAAACCAGATAAATCCATAGAGGAGGAGCATGATGATGACGCCGTAGGTGAGGACGAAACCGTTCAGACGGATGGTGTTTCCCGTCCAGCCGAGAAAGTCGTCGTTGACCGCAAAGGCCCCGCCCGCCGAAATCAGCCTGAGGGCGGCGGTGATGATGCCCAATATGCCAAGGGTCACGATGAAGGGCGGCAGGCGCAGGCCGCTGATCAGGCTTCCCGCCGCGACACCCGCCGCTGTGCAGGCAAGAACGGCCAGGGCCATGGCCGCGATCGGATCATAGCCGCTGTTCGCCAGCTTTCCGGCCAGGATGGTGCCCAGGACGCATATCGCTCCCACCGCGAGATCGATGCCGGCGGTCAGGATGATCAAGGTCTGGCCAATGGCCAAAGTGCCGATGATTACCGTCTGCTGGAGAATGATCGACAGGTTTTGCGTAGCGAGAAAACGCGGATTGGTCAGCGAAAAGATCACGCCGAAAGCGAGCAGTACCAGCAACGGCCCCACCGATGGCGTGCCGATGACCTTCTTGGCAATGCTCGACGTCCTGCCGAAAGGGAGTGCCGATGCCGAATTCATAGTGCCCTCTGGAACGGTCGCCACATCTCCCGACCTCAGGTGCCGGAACGATCGGGACCATGCCGATACAGATCACCGCCTTGTCGACGGCCTGTCCAGCATGGTCCCGCCGGGGAGGATACAGAAATCAGTCGCCCCAACAGTTCTTGAGGCCCCATTCGGTATCCTTGGAGTCTATCCCTTCGACCGGCTTGTCGGTGATCAGGAACGAACCCGTGTTAACGAAGCCGCTCGGCTTCTTGCCGCTGGCGGCATAGTCGACGACCGCGTCGACGCCCATGGCCGCCATCTTGTAGGGGAACTGCATGACCGTCGCGGCGATCTTGCCGGCCTTGACGTCGCGAACACCGGCGCAGCCGCCGTCGATCGAGGTCAGCATGACATCGGCTTCCTTGCCGAAGGATTTCAACGCCGCATAGCCGCCGGCGGCGGCTGGCTCGTTGATGGTGTAGACCGCATTGATCTCGCCGTTCTTGGAGAGCAGGTTTTCCATGCCGACCTGGCCCTTGTCCTGCGCGCCATTGGTGATGGCCGAGCCGGCAATGGCCGGATCGCCTTCGGCAAGCCCGAAGCCCTTCAGATATCCATTGTGCCGGAACGCATCGACCGTGCCCCCAGGCGTTCCATCGAGCATCGCCAGCACCGGCTTCTTGTCGCCGAGCGCCTTGCGGGCATAGGCGCCCTGCTGCACGCCGGCCTCGAAATTGTCCGTGGCAAACGTCGCGTCGACGGCGTCGGCGGGATCGGTCGCCGTATCCAGAGCGATCACCAGCACCCCTGCATCACGTGCCTTCTTGATGATACCCAGCATGCCACTCGAGTTGTTCGGGGTTACCAGTATGCCTTTGGCGCCGGCGCTGATCAGATCCTCGATCGCGGTGACCTGGCCTTCATTGTCGCCATCGAACTTGCCGGCACGGGCGATCAGCTTGACGCCCTTGGCCTTGGCCTCGGCTTCGGCGGCCTGACGCATTTTTACGAAGAACGGATTGACCTCCGTCTTGGTGACGAGGCCGACAATGACTTCCTCGGCCGAGGCTCGACCGGTCGCTGCAAAAGCGGTCCCCAAGAACATCAGGGCCGTAACGGTTGATTTCACGATGGCGCCGGAGTTGGTGCCGGTCGACATAGGCAAAGTGGACATGAATTCCTCCCGAGTTGTTGAACCTTTCTCCTCAAAAGGCTCGCCGAGTTACGCATATGTTTTGCATACAGTCAAACATTATATCTATAATTATGTATGTTTTTATACATAATTATAGATATAAATCGTGCCTTAGACGTGCTCCGCACGACAAGGGTGTGGCAGCCCGCAGCGGAGATCGCCGAGGCTGGCAATCCGCTTGTTCAGGCCACCGATTTCGTTTCTTCCTCCGACCGGAAGAGCGACGCCGCCCTGTTTAGATCATGCATGGCGTTGCGTACGGTCCGGCTGTCGCTGAGCTGCCGATAATTCTCGTAAAGGGACCGGTAGGCGGCCGCATTTTCGCGGCGCGGGTGATAGGGCGTGAAGGTGCGCGCGCCGAACCGGGCTGTGCCTTCGGCGAAGCCATTCACCAGTTCCGCCGCGACCGCGCCATGGACCGCCGCGCCGACGGCCGTTGCATGGGCAATGCTTGGAACCTCCACGACGCGCCCCAGCACGTCGGCCATGATCTGGACCAGCAATGGATTGTTCTGGGCCAGCCCGCTCGTCAGGATGATGCGGTTGATGCCAAAATCGCCGGCCTCGAAGAGGTCGACCACCGTGCGAGCGCCAAAACACAGCGACTCGATCAGTGCGCGGTAGATGCCGACGCCCGTGGTTTCGGTCGTGAGACCGAGAAGCAGGCCGCTGAGGTCTGAATCCGCGAGCGGCACGCGGTTGCCGTTCCACCAGTCGAGCGCCACGAGATGGTTGGCGCCGGGTTCGAGCCCGGCTGCCTCGCGGTTGTAGATACGGAAACTTTCCGCCTCGTCCGCACCACGCGGAAAGGCCTTCACGAACCAGGCGAGCGTGTCGCCAAACCCAGCCTGCCCGGCCTCGTAGCACCAGAGATCGCGAACCGATCCATCCTTGGCCACACCTTCGATGCCGGGGGGTAAAGGACGGAACTGTTCGTTCAAAAAGAGATAGACCGCAGACGTCCCGAGCGCACCGACGAGACAGCCGGACGACACGGCCCCGACCGCCGGCAGCACGACGTGCGAATCGATGACCGCCACCGCGACGATCGCGCGGCCGCTGATCCCGGTGCGCGTTCGCCATGCTTCAGACAGGCTTCCAGCCGCCGTGCCGATACGGTGCGGCACCGACAGCCTTTCGGAAAGACCGGGCACGATCCCCTGCGGATAGCCTTCGGTCTCGGAATACTGGGCCTTGTAGGCTGCGAACCCGAGACTTCGCACTTCGCGGCCGGTCAACTGCCAGACAAGCCAATCGCCGGACTCGATGAACCTGCCGGCGGCGCTCCAGATGTGCGGTGCCTCGTCCGCGATCTGGGCGGCCTTGGGAAGCAGCCATTCCCCGGAAAGCTTGCCGCCGAAATTGCGCAGGAAGGATCCGCCGCGACGGTTGATCGCATCTGCGAAGGGCTGTGCGGCGCGATGTTTCCACAGCTTGACATACGCATGGGGCTCGCCGGGATGAAGTTCGGAAAGGGCTGTACCGTCGGCAGTGGTCGGCATCGGGGAACTTGCCGAGAAGCCCAGTCCGATCGACTCGATGACCCGACCGCGCCCCAGCGCATCAAGGATTTCTTCCGCCGCGTCGAGATAGTCGGCGGCGTTCTGCAACGCCCATGACCGCGGCAAGGGCGTGCCGTCAGGAAGGCTTTGCGTCATCACGTCATGGCGATAGGCATGCGTGTGGCTGCCGATCTGCTCACCGGTTGCTGCATCCAGAAGGACGCCGCGAGCTGATCCGGTGCCATAATCCAGCCCGATAACGTAAGTTGCGGTCATCTCGCCTGCTGCCCTCCCAACTCCGGCGACGCAGCGCGGCGATGTTTCTCAAGCGCCCTGTAAACCGCCTTCTCGACCGCCTCGACGGTCAAGTGGAAATGTTCGTAGAGCATCTCGGCCGGGGCCGATTCGCCAAACGTGTCGATGCCGACGCATTCGCCTTCGAGGCCGACATATTTGCGCCAGTAGTCGGTCACCCCGGCTTCGACGGAGATGCGGGGAACGCCGCGCGGCAGCACCTCAGCCTTGTAGCCGTCATCCTGCCGGTCGAAAGCACTGGTGGACGGCATTGAGACTACACGAACCGGAATCCCTTGCTTTGCAAGTCGTTCCTGGGCGCCGACAGCGAGCTGTACTTCGGACCCGGTCGCGATGATGACGGCGTCCAGCCGGCGATCTTCCCCGCGCAGCACGTACCCGCCCCTGCGCACCGCTTGAACCTGGGCATTGTCGCGCGGCTGAAACGGCAGGTTCTGGCGGCTGAGTGCAAGACTTGTCGGCGTCGCCACCTGCTCGAGCGCAATCTGCCAGGCAACCGCCGTCTCGACGGTGTCGCATGGTCGCCATACGTCCATGTTAGGCATCAGCCGGAGCGTGGCCAACTGCTCGATGGGCTGATGCGTCGGACCGTCCTGACCGAGCGCGATGGAATCGTGGGTGAAGACATAGATGGCGCCAAGCTTCATCAGCGCCGCCATGCGCAGCGCGTTGCGCGCATACTCCGAGAACATCAGAAACGTGCCACCGAACGGACGAAACCCACCGTGGGCCATCAGACCGTTCATGATCGCGGCCATTCCGAATTCGCGCACGCCGTAATAGATGTAGTTGCCGCCCGAGACGGAGGTGATCGGTTCGGCCCCCGTCCAAAGGGTGAGGTTCGAACTGGCAAGATCCGCTGATCCGCCGATCAGTTCGGGAAGGAAATTGGAAAAGGCCTGAATGGCGTTCTGACTTGCCTTGCGTGTCGCCAGCGTTTCGGCCTTCTCGACGGTTTGCGCAACGAACGCATCCGCCTTGGCGGCGAAGCCTGCGGGAAGATGGTGCGTGGCGCGCCGTTCAAACTCCGCCGCATCATCGGGGTAGGCCGCGCGGTATGCCTCGAAGCGGCGGCGCCAGTCGGCCTCCGATGCAGCCCCCCTGACCGAGGCGTTCCACGCGTCGCCAATCTCTCCTGGAACGTCGAACGGCGCATGCGGCCAATCGAGCGCCAGCCGAGCCCGGCCGACCTCGTCGGCGCCGAGCGGAGAACCATGGCTATCGTGACTTCCGGCTTTCGTCGGCGCTCCCTTGCCGATCATGGTCTTGCAGCAGATCAGCGTCGGGCGGGCTGCTTGCGCCTTCGCCGCGGAAATCGCCCGGTCGACCGCCTCGACATCGTGCCCGTCCACATCGGCAATGACCTGCCAGCCATAGGCCTCGAAGCGCTTGGGCGTATCATCGGAAAACCAGCCCTCGACATGGCCGTCGATGGAAATGCCGTTGTCGTCGTAAAGCACGATCAGCTTGCCCAGACCGAGCGTTCCGGCAAGCGAGCAAGCCTCGTGCGAAATGCCTTCCATCAGGCAGCCGTCGCCTGCCAGGACAAAGGTGTGGTGGTCGACGATGTCGTGTCCGGGTCGGTTGCAGGCGGCGGCCAGCGTCTTTTCGGCGATTGCCATGCCGACCGCATTTGCGAGGCCTTGCCCGAGCGGACCGGTCGTAACTTCAACTCCCGGCGTATAGCCGAACTCGGGATGGCCCGGCGTCCTGCTGTCAAGCTGCCGAAACTGCCGCAGATCGTCGATCGAGACATCGTACCCTGTGAGATGGAGCACGCTGTAGAGCAGCATCGAGCCGTGGCCATTGCTGAGCACAACGCGGTCGCGGTCGGTCCAAGCCGGATTGGATGGGTTGTGACGAAGGTGCCGGTGCCAGAGCGCGACTGCGATCTCGGCCATGCCCATCGGCATGCCCGGGTGGCCGGACTTGGCGTTCTCGACCGCATCCATTGACAGCGCACGAATGGCATTTGCCAGGAGGTCCGGGCGTGCGAAGTCCTTTTGCGCTAACAACATGTGAAACTCCGTCGATCGAGTGACGGAGAAACATCGCAACAGCGCGGGGGATCCACGCAAGTTCATCCGTTTCTCCGGGACGACATCCTCTTACTCATCGATATATCTTTAAGTCAACGTATTATTGCATATTTTTGTACAAAACTTACGCCGTTTTGTTGAGAACACGCCTTTATCTCCCGTGGGTTTATGGCTAAATCTCAGGGCGAACGGGGACGTGCGGAATGGCAAGGACAAATGGCACGGCGGAGCATCCCGCTCTTGCGAACAGTGGTGAAATTCTCTCGCTGATTGCCACCGGCGCCGCCACGTCCCGGTCGGCGTTGCTCGACGCGTCGGGATTGTCACGCGTGACTGTGACCCAGCGCCTCAATGCGCTGATCGACTCCGGTCTGATCCGCGAGACGGCGCGCACCATGCCCAGCGGCGGGAGACCGACGCGCGTGCTTGGGATCAATGAACGGGCCGGTTTCTTTCTCGTCGCCAATATCGGCGAAACCTACATCCATCTTGCCGCAATGGATCTCGAACCCGCAATCGTCACGCAAAGCACAATACCTTTCAACGCATCGGACGGACCGGCGGCTTCCCTCGAGCAGATTGCCGACGGGTTCGACATTCTTGCAGCGAAGGCTCGGACCAGCCATGGCTCACTTTTTGGAGTCAGCCTCAGCATGCCCACGCCGGTCGATTTCAAACGCGGCCGCGTCGTCGGTCCGTCGGTCCTTCACGGGTGGGACGAATTCGACATCATCAGCTGGCTGCGCCGTCGCTTCGATGTTCCAATCTATGTCGAAAATGACGTGAACCTCATGGCGATCCACGAGCATCGCCAGAATTTCCCGTATGTCGATGACATGTTCTTCATCAAGGCGGGAACGGGTATCGGCAGCGGCATCATCGCGGGCGGCAAGATCTTTCGTGGCGCTCAGGGCGCGGCCGGCGACATCGGCCATATCCAGTTCAACTCCGAGAACGCGCCTTTGTGCCGCTGCGGCAAGCTCGGTTGTGTCGAAGCCCGCGCCGGCGGCTGGGCGATTGCCCGTGATCTCTCGAGCAAAGGCTTCCAGGCGGAGAACGCCCGTGATGTCATATCGCTCGTCGAAATGCAGAAGCCGGAAGCCCTGATGCTGCTGCGCAGCGCTGGGCGGGTGATCGGCGAAGTCGCCTCCGATGTCGTCAGTATTCTCAACCCGAACCTGATCGTTGTGGGGGGGACACTCGCCAAGGGTGGAGAGTTTCTGTTGTCGGGTATCCGCGAACTGGTCTACCAGCGATGCCTTCCGCTTGCCACGCGCGAATTGCAGATCGTCCTTGCCAACCCGCCGAAGGACAGCGCGCTTTTTGGCGCTGCCTATCTGGCGCTTGAGGATATCTTCAGCCTTGGGAAAGTGGAGGAGCTCATCGATCGACTTGCCGTCGATCGTGCCAATCCAATTTCACAAGGCAGCACGATTTCCGGGTGACGCTGTTTCAGGTGACGCCCATGATCATCGCGACAAGATCCTTCTGAACGCCTTGGCGTACAATCATCTCACCGACGCTTCGGCCTTGCCGCATGACGACGGCACGATCCGCCACGCGCACGACGTGGTCCATGTTGTGACTGACGATGATGACCGACAGGCCTCGCTCCGGCAGGCGTCTTACCATCGTCAATATCTCGTCGGATTCGCGCACACCAAGTGCCGCCGTGGGTTCATCCAGAATGACCACTCGGCGGGCGAACGCCACCGCCCGTGCAACCGCCACAGCCTGACGCTGGCCGCCCGACATCAGTCCGATCTCCTGGGAGGGCGAGACATGGGAGACGCTCAATGCGCTGGCATATTGCCGCCACTGTCGCTGCTCTTGTCCGGCGGAAAGGAAGCCCAGCGGACCGAGCCAGCGAGGCCACGTCTGCTCGCGCCCGATCAGGAAATTATCGGATACGGTCAGATTGTCGAAAACAGCAAGATCCTGAAATACGGTCTCGATTCCCGATGCACGCGCGTCGGCGGGCGACCGCAGCCGCAATGGGCGTTCGTCAAGCTCGATGTCACCGGAATCCAGCGTTACGATGCCGGTGATCGCCTTGATGAGTGTCGATTTTCCGGCGCCGTTGTCGCCGAGCAAGGCAACAATCTCGCCCTCATGGAGGTCAAGCGACGCACCAGCCAGCGCTGTTACGAACCCGTAGGCCTTGCGCGCGTCCCGCACCGAGAGAACCAGACGTGCATCGGTGGCCATGTTGGAAATGCTGTCAGGCGAGGCGACACTCATTGGCTCACCTGCCTCGCGCGCAGCGTTCGAAGGCGGGTCTCGATGTGTTTGCGCAAGACATCGAGCTCAAGCGCCAAGAGGATGCCGATGCCGATTGCCACCGACGACCAGAACGGAGAGACGTCGAGTTGCTGAAGGCCGCTGCGGATGGTGGCGATAATCAGCGCGCCGAACAGCACATTGGTGATGCTGCCGCGACCTCCGAAGAGACTTGCCCCACCGACAACCACCGCCGTGATGGCGTCCAGTTCATAGCCGATGCCGGAAAGAGGTGAAGCCGACCCTGTCCGGCCGTGATACAGCATGCCTGCAATGCCCGCTGTGGCGCCACAGATGGCGTAGGCGCTCATGATCAGCCTGTCGCGCGGAAGTCCAACCCATTGCGCGACATCGGGATTACCACCCACCGCATAGAGCCAGCGGCCCCATTGCGTCCGCCGCAACATGAGCCAGAACAGCCCTGCAAGAACGAGGACCATCAACGCGCCGGCAGGTAAGCCCAGCACCTTGCCGTTTGCAAGCCAATGCACGGCAGGCGAAACACCCACGAGCGTGTTGCCACCGCTGATGAGCAAGGCGACACCGGCAACAATGCCAAGCATGGCCACGGTGACCACGAGGGGCTGCGGAATTCCCCCTTTGACGATGAGGAAGCCGTTGATCAGTCCGACAATCAGGCCAACAAGCGGATAGATGAGCAGCGCAATCGAGCTGGGCTGATCGACACCGGTCAACGTGGCCACCGTAACAACACTCAGGGCTATGACGCTGCCGACGGAAACATCGACACCGCGAACCAGGATCACGAGGAATTGCCCCAGGCCCAAGGCGCAGACAATCGCGCTTTGGGCCAGGAGGTTCTGAAGATTGCGCACCGAAATAAAATGCGGGGCAAGCAGGCCGAATGCCACGACCAGGGTTACGAGAATTATGATCGGCCCGGCCTGCAGAAGCCATAGCAGGACGGAGAGGTGGTCGCGGCGCCCTGCCCCCGTGTCGGGCGACTTCCCCGCATTGTCGACATGCGCTTCCATCGGTGGCGCTATTTCACGACGTCATCAACGTTGCCGGCCACCACGTCGGAGACCGTCTTCAGCATGCCGCCGGCATTCTCCGAGGTTTGGACCGGCTGCGCCGGCACCACCACGAGCTTTTCAACGCTCTTGCCTCGGACCAGGTCAGCGGTGGTGTCCGTGGCTGTTCTGGCGATCACCTCGAACGGATAAGGCACCGTGAACTTCCAGTTCTTGTTGCCCGCAGCGATCGCCTTCAGCGCATATTCCTGGCCGCCGACCGAACCAACGATGACATTGGATCCGGCCGCCTCGAGCGCCTGCAGCGTTCCCTGCGCGGAGACGTCAAAGATGTCGTAGATGCCGACCAGATTCGGATGCGCATTCAACATGCCCTCGGCGATCGTTCGCGATTTCTCGGGATCGCAGCGGGCGTCGCCCTCGGCAACGATGTTGAACTTCGTATCCCTCACGGCATCTTTGAAAGCGTTGATGAATGCGTCGGTGTCCGCCAGGCCAGCGATACAGCGGATGACGCCAATCTCGCCTCCTGCGGGGAGCTGCTTGGTGAACTCCTGAACAACCGCCTTTTCGGCCCCGACCGGATCATAATTCACCTGAGCCGTGAGATCATCGATCGGCGGCGGCGCGCCGTCGAAGGACAGCACCTTGATGCCTTGCTTGGTCGCATCATTGAGCGCGCTTACCAGCTCCTTGGAGGTGGCGCCGGTGTTGACGGCGATAACCTTGTAACCTTCCGCGGGAGCGTTGACGATCTCTTGAATGAAGAAGTTGACGTCGCCGCGCGAGGTGCCCGATTTAACGTCGATCTGAACGTCTTCGATCTTGCTGCCGCGGCCTTTGGCGACGTTGTACTGGCGCACATAAGCTTGATCGCCGAGATACGAAAAGAGCATCAGCCCCTTGGGCTTGTCACCGGCGAATGCGCTGAAGGCAACGCAGCAGCTTGCCGTGATGAGGGCGGCAGCGGACGCGCGCAAAAATAGCTTCGGTTTCATTTCTATCTCCTCCCAAGATATCGAGGCCACTTTCCCGATGTCAGCCTCCATCTGACAATATGTCAGCTCGCTTGATATGTCTATCATTATCTAATTTGCGGTCCATTTTGATTGTTTTTAAACATAACAAACCTGAGTTGGCTGGTTATCCGTCCTGGCAGGGCGTTGTCTCAGCCGGGAGTTGCACTACAGCTGTGGAAGGCATCCACCGATGGCATACCCGCCGTGTTTACCCGACTACGGCTGGGCAACGCGCCGACGAAGTATCCCGCTCGGATAGTCCATTAGCGAGCAGGCCGACAGGCAGGCGTTCCGAAACGATCAGGTTGGCCGCAGCACAGCCAAGGGACGTCATGATAGCGTTACCGCCTTGGCCAGCAAGCCAAAAGAAGGCGGGCGCGAGGCGATAGAATCGCCGGCTGGAGCAGGAACAGGTTTATCCCGAGCGGTCGTACGGACCCACAGAGCGGTGCCTCCGCTACGCTGAAGGGCAAGGCTCTTCGGCGTATCCCTAGTAGATCACACGTGTCCGCGAACGCTCAGCGGCGTGGCGACCCGAGCTCTATGATCATGTCAAAACGCGGCACCTATCGTTTCATGACCTGTTCACGGAGCACGGTAGGACGTTAATCCCGCCCCTTTGGATTTTTCTCTACGCACGCCGTCCCGATTGACGAATGTCCCGCCGTCTCCAGCGGTATCCGTACAGAGGCCAAGTCATGCTTCCTGCAGTTTGCTATCCTGACAGCGAGCTGAGTGAGGAAAGCGGCCTCGTATTTCACTCGAACGCATAGCTGTCCCCTTGGACAATCAGGCAATCTTTAAAACATCGCCAGGAGAAACTATTGCCGTCAGCTCACATTATCAGCCGGCCGGGGTCGGGAGCTTGCATCACCGCTTGGGCTTCACAAAAAATCACCGCGAGCGCAACAATTGTTGCGCGATAGACCAGGCTTGTTCGACTTGGTGTCGGGCGGCCGCCGCAGCTTTGTTAGGATCGCGAGACTTGATCGCGTTCATGATCGCGGTCATTTCGCGTATCGCCGATTCCCGGCGATTGGTTGAAGTTATGGTCATCGACCGCAGTTGATTGATGCGAACATTCAGTCCTTGCACGATCTCCCACGCGATGCGCTTTCCGGCAGCGTCGAAAAATTTTTCATAGAAGTTCGCCGTAGAAGCGCTTGCCGAGCCAGCCGTCCTGTTTGGTAAACCTGGTCCGAAAGTGGCCGGCGCAAGCTTAGTGACGGCAGTCGCGATCCAGCCAGCGGCCTCGTCTTCATAGTCGACGCCGCAATCGACCCGGTCCTGCAGTCGCACTGCGCCAAGTTCGGCCAGTCGCCGATCGAGTCGCTTACCGGCTTCGCAATAGCGTTCATAGGTGGAATCGCCGAGCGCCAGCACCGCATAGCGTACGCCTTCAAGACACGGCGCCTTACGGCTCTCGACGAATTCGAAGAAGCCCATGCCTGAAAGCGGTGGATCGCCCTCGCCATGGGTGCGTGTGATGATCAGTATGTCCTGCTCGTCCTTGAGCTTGCGCGGCTTGTAGTCGGCCATGTCGATCAGGGCTGGCTCAAATCCTTGCCTGCGGACGGCTTCCCCGAGCGCCTTGCCGAGACCGGAGCTGTTGCCGGTCTCACCGCCGAACAGGATCGTCAGCGATCGCGAAGAAACCGCAGCCGGTGCTGCCGATCCGGAGTGATCCGATGCCGATGGAGAAGCAATGTCTCCGAACGACGCGCACGCGCATGGTCGATCCCGGCGAAATAGCCACGGATCCACAGCGCCTGGCCGGGCTTCAGCGAGGTCGCCAGGGCTTTAAGGCGTTCCCATTGTTCGGCGGTGAGGCCTGGTCCTGGAAATTCCAATCCCGTCATCTTCTCGCTTCCTTCGGCGCTACGGCGCCGATGGTCCCCCCCCCCCGCAACATGGAAAATGTCTTATCCCAAGGCGGAATTGCTGCTACGGGCGCGACAATTGCATCGGCTTTTTGGCCCAGACAAACGAATGATATTGCTGGCTGACAGCAAGAATTTTGCAGTCAATGGCAAACGAAACGGACATTCCAATATTCGTCCAAACGACACAACTTTCTTTCCAAGAACGAGATGGCCGTGGTCAAATAACTGCGATCGGCTGGTTTCGCTTGTTTGTTGTTGTAGTCCCAATGCATCCAGTTATCGCTGTCATCCTTGCGCAGGAAGTTTTGAAAACCGTTCGGTGTTCGCCAAAGCGAGCTTTCAGATAACAGTAGATGTCCACCGGCCTAAGCCGAGACCTGGCCGCGAGAATGGCGCCGCCTTTCTTCTTCTTAGGTTTTCCTGTCGCGCGTAACCCTTCCACCACTTCCTGCCGGGTAGCTGCCCGCCATTCACCGATGCTGAGGCAAGCAGGCTCTTTGACAGCCTGCCTCTTTCACCGATGGGATTTACGCGCGATCGTCACGAATATTCAGCGTGTAACGTGTGTGTCGGAGTTCACCGGTTTTTGTTAGCGCACCCTTGGCGACTAAGTCCTGTAAGTCCCTAGTTGCCGTCGCGCGCGATGTCTGGGTGATGGCGATGTAGTTTTCCGCGCTGAGGCCACCTTTGAACCCGTCGACACCTTCCCGGAAGATCCGGGCGACGACTTTTTCCTGGCGCTCCTTGAACTGACCCCGATGTGCTCGTAAAACTTGGCCTTGGCGACGGAGAACTCGACGCGGGCGAGCGTTACGCGCTGCGCTTCGAGGATCGTGGCGGCGAAGTAGAGCAGCCAGCCGGTAATCGCATTGCTCTTGTTACTGGCTTCCAAGCTGTCGTAGTAGGCCTTACGATGACGTTCGATCGTATAGGCCAGTGCGATCAGGCTAGGCTCGCCAAGATTTTGCGCCAGCGCCCTTTCGCAAAGGGCACGTCCTATGCGGCCGTTACCGTCTTCGAACGGGTGGATGCTTTCAAAACAGAGGTGCGCGATGCCGGCGCGCGTCAGTGCGGGAAGCGGCGTCTTGCCTTTGGGGGCGGTGTCATCGAACCAGATCGTGAAGGCGTCCATTTCGGCCTTCACGCGCGATGAGGGCGGCGCTTCGAAATGCACTTTGGGCTTGTCCGGCCGATTGGAGACGATCTGCATCGCCTCGGCATGCTGGCGATAACTGCCGATAGTCTCGGTGGGCCGTTCACCCGACATCACCATCTTGTGCCAGGCGTAGAGGGTGCGATGCGAAAGCGGCTCTGCAAAATGCAAGTACACGTCGGCCATCATTTCGGAGATGCCTCGCTCCGCTGGAGGAATGCGTCTGTTTTCATCTCCAAGCCCAAGTTGCTGCCGTAAGGACGATTGCAGGCTCTCGCGGTTGAGGTATTCCCCTTCGATAGCAGACGTTTTCAAGGCCTCTTCGCTGATAAGCTCGATGCGGATCTGATCGCGGTCCTCGGAACCGACGTGACGAAAGACGCCGAGGAACTCGCCCGATCGCAATAGGAACTCGCTTTCCAGCGGGTCCAACGCCATCTTGTCGTAGGTAAAATGCGGCCAGTCGGCCTGCTCCCAATTCCATGCCATGAGCTATAGAACCCCTTTCTATAACTCATAGTAGCGAAAAATATGAGCTATAGAAATCTTATCTATACCTCAGCCCGCGGGAAGTAAACGCGACAGCAGCCAGGCTGCCACCCTGACCAGAACACCGAAATACACCATGGCCCAAACGCCTAATCGGGTCTCGCGATGTAGCGGTCTCCCGCTACCATCAATACGGCGTTAGGCGCCTCTCCTGGTTGCGGTTTGCCAAGTTGAGGAGTTCCGCCAGCGCACCGTGGACCTTGAGCTCAATCTGCCCCCTGCCCTCGGTCGGAATGATCTCGATCTTCGCAACTGGCGAACGGACAATCCTCGCTGCCTCGTGACGCTCGCTTTCGTCGGATTGCAGCGCCCGCTGGAGTTCTGACACTTTCCGGCAGCCTCGACCGCCGCCGGGTGAAACTCCACGATGCTTTCAGCGGCTGCCATGACTTGAAGGTCTCGCCCTAGACTTTTCTTCTCGCTCTCGAGGTCCAGCAACTTCGATCTCATGCTGGCCGTCGAGACCGTCGGCGATGGCATCAACGATATTGGCGATCTGCCTGTCGATGTCGATGAACGGCTTCTCAGCTTTCTTATTCCGTTGGCGGTTCATGGCTTCGCTTGAGATTGCCGTTGATCGTCGAGGCGCCCCAAGCGCCACCAGACGGCGATGGGATACCTTCTTTATTGAGGTCAACAGCTATCGCACGCGATGATCGACCAACCGCGAATTCCTGAAAGATTCTGGGCACGACCTGTGCTTGATGCTCATCAATCTCGCGCAGACCGCGGATCGGCTGGCCGGTTTCATCGAGCTTTTTGACCTTGCTTTGTCCGCGCCTGATCTTAACCGCAAGGTCACGCAGGAAGAGCGCGTTCATCGTTCCCTTGAGGCCCACATGAAGCCCGTCCACTTTACCCTCGGAGAGGGTGACGAGATTGATGCCGGCGAAGCGCAGCCGTTTGAAGAGACCAGCCAATCTTCCTGGTCGCGTGAGAGGCGATCAAGCGCCTCGGCAAGAACGATCTCGAACTGCCCGCTTTGAGCATCACTCAGGAGCCGCTGAATGTCTGGTCGACGGACGATGCTTGCACCAGAGATGGCAGCATCCGCACAGGTCCCAACGACAGTCCATCTCTCTTTAAATGAGTGTTCTCGGCAAAGTCGCAGTTGGTCCTCGATGGAGGCTTCGAGAGCGCGCCGTAAACAGCGCCGTAGCGAGCGGCGGGTTTGCGCACCCATCCGGACGTCCAAACCCTTTATCCACCGCCTGGAAGCGGACGTCGCCGGCAGCGAAGTTCAATTCGAGGTTGCGCTAGTGCGGAAGGCCGATTTCCGATCACCTATCCGAGTAGGGCCGTCACGAAATCATGGCATCGTGGCGCATGAGAAAACGCTCTGTGCAGCGGATGATCGCGATCAACATCAGATTGATCACGCCAGCAATAGCAAAGATCTCGAAGATGGCGAAGGTCTGGCTCATGAGCCGTTTGGCATAACCGGTCATTTCGAGCACCGTGATCGTCGAGGCAAGGCTGGTCCCCTTGACCACGAGGATCAGCTCATTGCCATAGGCCGGCAGCCCCTGGCGGATGGCGAGCGGAAACTCGATGCGCCGGAACCGCAGCATGCGCGACATGCCGCACGCTTGGGCCGCTTCGACGAGACCAACTGGAACCGACATCAATGCGCCGCGTAGTATTTCGCACGTGTAGGCAGCCGTGTTCAGCGCGAGCGCCAGAACAGCGCAGCGCGCGCCATTGCTGATCACCCACCACAAAGCCGGGTTATCCTTGATCAGGGAAAGCTGGCCAAGTCCGTAATAGAACAGGAAAATCTGCACGAGCAGTGGCGTACCGCGAAAGACATTGGAATGGGCACCGAACTGGCCAGGACAGATGGGCTGATCTCGTCCGGCCGGAGGGGTCCCATTATTCCTGGCTTGGAATGAAGAAAACCTATCGTTAGAATCAATCGAAGCTGACGTTGTGTTTCGACTGGGCACATTCCTATTCTTGGTCGTCGGATGGATGTCGATCATGTCGAGCGGCCCGCCCGGGAGATCACGATGAGACATGATTTCGAGACACATCGCCGTCAGGCCGCAAACATTTTCCGCGCCTGGGGCATGCCCGCCGAGAAGGCCGAGAAGTCGGCAGGCGTGCTTGCATGGGCCGATCTCCATGGTCTCGAAAGCCACGGCATCGCGCTGTTGGTCGAATACAATGAACGACGTCTGACACGGCCGATCAATTTCCAGTCGAAACCCACCATCGTCCAGGAAACGGCGGTCAGTGCCCTGCTCGACGGCGATGGCGGCCTCGGCCATGAGCCGGCCATATCAGCCATGGAAACCGCGATCGCCAAGGCGACCGCAGCCGGTGTCGGCGTGGTGTCGGTTCGCAATTCCGGCCATTTCGGGGCGCTGGGTTACTTCACCACGATGGCTACCGATCATGAGTTGATCGGCATGGCTGCCACCAGCGTATTCGGCATCCGTGTCCCCCCGACCGGTGGTGCGGCGGCGCGCTTCGGCACCGACCCGTGGTCCTTCGCGGCGCCCGCGGAGCCCGGCCGACCGTTCGTGCTGGACATGGCCACGACGACCGTGGCGTCCGGCAAAGTCCGAAACAAGATCGTCGAAGGTCAACTCATGCCTCCAGGCTGGGGCATGGACAGGAAGGGCGTGCCCACGCTGGACCCGGCGGCGGTCATGGAAGGAGGCTTCCTGTCGCCACTGGGCGGGTCGGCGGAGAGCGCCGGCTACAAGGGTTACGGGCTGGCTGGGATGGTCAATATCCTCGCCTCGTGCCTGTCCGGCTCTACGCTGATCACCGATCCCAACCATTCGAAACAGCCCTGGGGCCTTGATGTCGGCCACTTCTTCATGGCCATCAACCCCGCCTTGTTCCGTCCGATAGCGGACTTCCGAGCCGACGTTTCCCGCTTCTGCCACGACCTGCGCGCAACGCCCCCGGTGGACCCGCTGAAGCCCGTCCAGGTGGCGGGCGACCCTGAGCGCAGGGTCCGCGCCGAGCGCGAGAAGGCCGGCATTCCCATCGGGCCTGGCCTCCATCGGCGCTTGTATCAAATTGCACAGGAATCCGGCGCGGACTGGGTGCTTTCTCCCCTCGATTTTACTGTCGACAGTTTTCAGTTTACTGGCGGCAGAGAAACGAGGGGCAAGGCATGACTTTTGCAGCAAGGCCGATCGAGCGAACCGCAAGTCTTGCCGTTCGCGTCTACGCCGAGATCGAGCGGATGATCCTCGCGGGGGACATGCAGCCCGGCAGCAGGATCAAGGAGGCGGTGCTTGCCGAACAGATGGCGGTAAGCCGCGCGCCGGTGCGCGAGGCGACGCGTGCGCTGGTCGAGGCGGGGCTTCTTGTGTTCGTCCCGGCGCGCGGTGTTTTCGTACGTGAAATGTCCCACCGCGAGATCGCCGAAAACTACGACGTGCGCTCATTGCTCACCGGATTGATGTGCGCGCAGGCTGCGGAACGGCGCACCGATTCCGACGTGGCAAAGCTCAAGCGCCTGATCGATGACATGGACATGGCGATCGCCGCCGGCAGGATCGCGCACTACTACGAGATCAACCTCGAGCTTCATCAACTGATCGGCCGCATAGCCGACCACTCCTGCGCGCATCGCGTCTACAACGACCTAATCCGAGAGACCCATTCCTTGCGGCGCTCTCTGTCATCGCCCGGCCAGACAAATCTGGAGCATCGCACAATCGTCGAGGCGATCGAATGCGGTGACGCCGAACTCGCGCGGCGCCGGGGGAGCGAGCACGTCCTTAACGGCAAGGCGCGTTGGAAAGCGTCCATCGAAACGACGGCGCCCGCCGCGGTCGCCATATGATCCATTTATCCCAAGGAGACCTCACTTGAAAATTGCAAACATCACAGCCAGCCTGCATCGCCACGAGATCGATTTGCCTGGCATTGGCGAATCCATCGAATCTCGCATGTTCGTCTTTGTCGAGGTCGAGACCGACACGGGTCTGAAGGGGCTCGGCTGCACCGGCCAGTTCCTGCCCTGGTCGACCATGCCCTGCATCGAGGATCATATCTTTCCGTTGATCAAGGGAATGGATGTCTTCCACACCGAGGCGATCCACTCCAAAGTATGGAAGCAGCTCAACAACCGCGCCTATACCGGTGTCATTTCCAACGCTCTCTCGGCGATCGACATCGCGCTGTGGGACCTCCAGGGCAAGATTGTCGGCAAGTCGGTCTCGGAGCTGCTGGGCGGCTATTCCCGCGAGGCCTACACCTATGCGACATTTGGCTACCCGTTCTTCGACGAGCAGCAGATCGCCGACTATGCCAAGAAGTTTCTGGCCGACGGGCACACCATGCTGAAGATGGTCGTCGGCGGCGAGCCGACGCGTACCTGGAAGGACGATGTGCGTCGCGTCTATGCCGCACGCGAGGCAATCGGTCCCGACGTCGACCTCATGATCGACGCCAATTGCTACTTCAATCCGCATGAGGCCTTCATGCTGGCGAAGGCCGTAGAAGACGCGAACCTGAAATGGTTCGAGGAACCGATCCAGCAGAACGATGCGCGTGCGCTTGCCGACCTGCGCGGTCGCGTCAAGATACCTATCGCCGCCGGCCAGATGGAAGGCAACCGCTGGCGCTTCCGCGAACTCGTCGTCCACCACGCGGTGGACGTGCTGCAGCCGAACGTTCTCTACAATGGCGGCTACACCGAAGCGCTCAAAGTGGCGCATCTCGCCCAGGCCTTCAACCTGCCGATGGCCAATGGCGGCGGCTGGCCGATCTTCAACATGCACATTCTGGCAGGCGTGATGAATGGCGGCCCGGTCGAATTCCACTACGGCATGTGGATGACCGGAAAGCATTTCTTCAACGGCACGCCCGACCCCGTGAACGGCAAGATGACAATCCCGGATGCGCCGGGCCTTGGCTTCACGCCGAATTACGAAGCGCTCAAGGATGGCCGGGTCAAGGATCCCAAAGGCAGCCAGTTCACCGGTCGTGATGCACACGGCTACCTGCTGCGTGAAACCATCGAAAAGAAGAACGCCTGACAATCGCAGCCCCGGGACCGCCAAAAAATGGTTCGATCGGTTCCGGGGCTGTTCCAATTTCTAACTGGGAGGAAACGACTATGACCTACGCACTCTCGAATTTCGTCAACCACGGCCGCGCCGTCGGCCTCGGTTTGCTCACAGCCGCGGCCGTCGCGGTCAGTCCCGCGGCGGCGGAGTATCCGGACAAGGACATCAAGATGATAATCCCGTTCGGCGCCGGCGGCGGCAGCGATACGCTCGCCCGCACCATCGCCGGCGTGATCGAGGAGATGAAGCTGATCCCTGTGAAGATCCTGCCTGAGAACCGTACAGGCGGCTCGGGCGCGGTCGGCTACAGTGCAGTCGCCAAGGAAAAGGGCGATCCCTATCATCTGGCGACCGTCAGCGTCAGTTTTTTCACAACGCCACTCCTGGGTGGCTCGCCGGTGAGCTACAAGGACTTCACTCCACTCGCCGCGATCGCGCAGTCGCCGTACATCATGGTTGTCCCCACGTCTAGCGAATACCAGAAGCTTGACGACCTGAAGAAGACGCCTCGCTTCACCACGGGCACGACGGGCGTCGTCTCCGACGCGGCACTGCTGGCCAAGATGACGTCCAACGCGCTCGGCATCCAGATCGACTCCGTGCCGTTCGACGGTGAGGGCGAGGTGATGGCGGCGCTGCTCGGCGGGCATGTAAACGTCGGCTTTCTCAACCCGTCCGAGGCGATGGCGCAGATGAAGGCCGGCAAGCTGCGGCCACTGGCGATCACATCGGCAGAGCGTTCGCCGGCCTTCCCCGATATCCCGACCTTCAAGGAACTCGGCTACGACGACATTTTGCACACCCAGCTTCGCGGACTGGTCATGCCTGCGGGCGTTCCACCGGAAGTCGTCACCTACTGGGAGGGCGTGCTGCAAAAGGTTGCGACCAGCGAGCAGTGGAAGAAGCAGTATATCGATCGCTTTCACGACATCCCGGACTATGTCGACGCGGAAGGCTTCAAGGAAGTGCTCGAGCGCACCAATGCGCGCTACGAGACGATGATGAAGGAACTCGGCATCATCAAATAATGACGTTGCTCGGAGCCACCCGAAATGGTGGCTCTCATCGGGAGGAGGAAAGCGATGAGCGTTCAACGGCTCGACCTACTGGTCGCAGCACTGCTGATAATCTTCGGTCTCTGGCTGATCTACACGGGCATCGGTTATGGCGTGATGCAGAGCACCACGCCCGGGGCCGGTCTCTTCCCCATTATCATCGGTTCGTCGATCGCTCTGCTCAGCGCAATAAATCTCTACCGGGCGCTCGGCGGGCTTGAGAAGCTTGGCCCGGGCATATCGGGCCGCGAGGCGGCAAAAGCTGGCGTCGTGATCGCTGCGCTCCTCATCGCCGTCTGGCTGACCCCGTATCTCGGCATGATGATCGCCACCATGCTGGCCATGGCGGCGATCGGCCTGGCTCTGCGAACCGAACCGGGACCGGTTTTCTTTGTCAAGCTTACGGCGGTGGCGGTGATCACGCCGATCGTCCTTCTGCTGCTGTTCGAAAATCTCCTGGGCGTGCCGACCCCTAGGGGACCGCTCGGCTTCTAGCTAATCGGCCACCCAAGAGAGGTACCGCGATGGAAACGCTTGCTCTGCTGTGGGACGGAATTCTCGCCGCCACGGATCCGGCAATCTTCGCCTGCACCATATTGGGCGCTGTGATCGGCTTGCTGATCGGTGCGCTCCCTGGCCTCGGACCGACCGCCGGTGTTGCGATCATGCTGCCCGTGGCCGCAGGCTTCGGCGGCGTCGCGGCAATCGCGTGCCTCGGTGGTGTCTACTATGGCTCGATGTTCGGCGGCGCCATCACGTCGATCCTGCTCGGCATTCCCGGCGACGCACCTTCCGTGATGACGGTCATCGATGGCTATCCAATGGCCCAGAAAGGAGAGGCCGGGCGCGCGCTGGGAACGAGCGTCTTCGCCTCCTTCGTCGGCGGTTTTCTCGGCATTGCCGGGCTGGTGGCTCTTTCGGTTCCGGTATCGCGCTATGCACTTGCGTTTGGTCCGACCGAGATGACGGCGATGATGTGTTTTGCGCTTTCGCTGCTCAGCGTATTGGGCGGCCGCAACGCCTTCAAGGGTTTCATCGCGTTGGCGCTGGGCTTGTGGCTGGGCACGGTGGGACTCGACCCCATTTCCGGTTTGCCGCGCTATACCGGCGGGGTGCTGAACCTGTTTGTCGG
>NZ_RZRV01000029.1:0-79261 GCF_004023085.1 Mesorhizobium sp. M7A.F.Ca.US.010.02.1.1
AGACAGGCCTATATCGCCGGTTCTTGAACGCGCCCATCGTCTAGCGGTCAGGACACCGCCCTCTCACGGCGGGAACAGGGGTTCGATTCCCCTTGGGCGTACCAAGTTTTTCGACAAATTTGCAGGATGCCGTTGATTTCGTTCTGAAGTCGACGACCCTCGATACTGTGGCGTTCAGGAAACCAGCTCTGCACAGGTAGCCGCAGCCTTGAAAATCCCAGTGGCACCAACCACTCGGGCCTTCATTTCATTCATCTGGCAAATGTTAACGGACCCGAAACCGAGAACCTTAACGCCCCCGCAACTCACGGCAATATATTAGTTGTCGCTTTAGTAGCTGTAGGAGGTTGAAATGCAGAAAACAGCCTATCGTTTCGCTTGGGACGAGTCTGGCGCCACCGCGATCGAGTATGGCTTGATCGCGGCTCTTATCGCGCTCGCGATCATCACCGGCGCCGGGGCACTTGGCAATTCGCTCAACGGGATATTCACGAACGTCGGCACTACGGTCAACAGCAGCGGCTCGTAAGTCGGTACCTCAATTCGGTCGGCCGTCGGCCGGATCGTCGACCCTCAGCCTCCAAAAGCGTAGCGTGTACGTCCTTCCGATGCCGGGCATCGGAAGGACGGCGCACTCTCAATCACCCGGCTTATCCGTTGCGCTGCCGCGTTCGTCGCTTCTGGCGCTGCGGCCCTGTTTGCATTAGCATCACGTCACGGATCCTGAGGTGCGGCTCCGGCGGCGCGCAGAACGCCGCGCTGCCCGGACGGCCAGTTGATGCCGTGGGGAGGAAGGCCAATGCAGAAGCTGCAATCGCAGGGCGTCCATCACATCACGCTGGTCGGCGCCGGGCGCCAGACCTCTATCGATTTCTGGGAAGGCGTGCTCGGCATGCCGTTCATCTTCGAACAGCCCAATCTCGACAAGCCGAGGGAAAGCCACCTCTATTTCGATCCTGGCGACGGCCGGCTGGTCACCATCTTCACCGACGAGAGCCGCACACCAGAGAAGCGGCGCACGCCGACCGATCCGGGCTGTGTCCACCACATTGCCTTTTCGGTGTCGCGCGTCACCTTCCTGCAGGCGGTCTCTCGGCTCGACGAGCGCGGCATCAAGCACAGCGGCGTCAAGGATCGCGGTTTCATGGATTCGATCTATTTCGAGGATCCGCTCGGCCTGCTGATCGAGTTGGCGTCCTACCGCTTCGAACCGCCAGCGGGCTTCACCCACGCCGATGTGCTGATGGAAGCGCACAGGCTGCGGGTCGCGCGCGGCGACTACAACATCGCCGAAGTGCATCTCGCCGATGCGATCCAGGCGCTCGTCGAACGTTCCCGCGCCACCTTGTCGGACGATCGGGCGCCGAAAAACCCATACTGAACAGACCAGAGGGAGGAACAAGATGGCCAAGACAGCGACGAAGACTGCCGGGAAATCCGCGGCCAAAGCTGCCGCCAAGCCGGCGGCGAAAGCTGCGGCAAAGCCAAAAGCCAAGGCGGCCGCCAAGGCGACGGCAAAAGCCGCGCCCAGGGCCAAGGCCAAGCCGGCCAAGAAGCCGGCGCTGAAGCTCAGCATGCTGAAGCCCAGCGTCAACAACATGACCGTGCGGGTGTTTGCGCGCGCGGCCGGTTTCGACCATGCCGAGACCGATGCCTGGGGCCACACCCGTTCGCCGGAGTTCATGGCGCGAAATCCCGCCCATTTGACACCGATGATCGAGGACAAGGGCCTCCCCAGAGGCGTGTTGTGGGAAAGCTGCGCCATCATGCAGTATCTCGCCAACAAGCACGGGCTGGAGAAATTCTATCCGAAGGCGCCGGCCAAGCGGGCGATGGTCGACAGTGCCATGTTCTACCTGATCGGTACGCTCTACCCCTATGTGGCGCGCGCCACCTATCCGGCGCTCGGCTTCCCTCATTATGCCGGCGAGGTCGGCCACAGCGACGCGCACCCCGACAGGAAGTCGGAGGCCCAGAAGGCGGCGATGGCCGCGATCGCCGAGCCGCTGGAGGTCTTCCACAGCTTCTTCAGGGACGGCAAGCCGTTCATCGGCGGCAAGCATCCTTCGATCGCCGATATCCGGCTGGCGGCGACGCTCGAATTCCTGGCCGTCGTCGACTATTCCTTGCCCCGATGGGCGAAGGACTATGTGGCGGCGATCGAGAAGACGCTCGGCAAGGCCTATAGCGAGCCGGCCGGCGACGTGCGCGGCTATATCGCGCATGTGAAGTCGCAGGCCAAGGCCTGAGGTTAAGGATGCGTTAACCAAAGCCCTGTCTACTGCGGGGCAATTCGCTTTCGGCCCGCGACCACGGATGTACTGGCGCAGAACGTCGTAGCGATAGGAAAGGTCGGCGCAATGCCGGCCTTTTTGCTTTCGCACGCGGTCTCTTTGTTCAACGCAATTCCCAAGGGAAGCGCCATGCGCTTTCCCCGGGAAAACCGTTTCACACTTTTCCTGGAATTGCTCTATCGCCGGGCGCGATCGAGCAGCGATCAGGCCACGCAAGCCTCGGCCGCTGTCGCTTTTTTGGCGTCAACTTTTGCGGAGAGATATTGTCATCGCCGGCGTTGACCCTACCATCCATTTCGGCAGTCCGGCATGGATTGTCGGTCAGGCGCGAAATGAGGGCTGGCGATGAAAAGCGTTGCGAAGCGGGTTGCGGTTGTGGGTGTGATGCTGGCGAGTGCTGTTCATCCTTCAAATGCGGCTGAACTGAACACAATGAACGATGTCGGGACCGCCATTCAGGCATGCTGGACACCGCCGGCGGATGCCGGAACCGCCAGCGTCACCTTGAGCTTCAGCTTCAAGCGGGACGGCACGCTAATCGGCCCACCGAGGCCGACAGCCATCAAGGTGGAAGGCGGTGCCATGGCGAAGAAATCGTTTGTCGACGCCGCGACAACCGCCCTGCAGAATTGTCTGCCCCTGACCTTCTCAGCGAAGCTGGCGCAAGGGATCGCCGGCAACGTGTTCACATTGCAATTCGCTTCTCCAAAATAGGCGCTGCCGCTCAGTGGTGACTGCGCCTTGCCTCGGCATGCCGGGCAAGATCGGGCGTCTCGAAGACGTAGTCGCTCCAGGCTGATTCAGGAACCTGGCCGGCCAGATAGCATTCCAGCAACAGGCTCTGCTCGGGATTGAGTGGCCTTGGCGCGCGCTGGTCCAGCCCCAGCGAGTGAAACAGGTTTCTTGTCAGGTCCGAGACGGTGAAGTGGATCGACATCTGCAATCTCCCTTTGGTCCTTCAACGCGGAAGGCCCGGCAAAGGTTTCGAACGCCTGGCGATAATGGCGCATTGATCTCGGTCCGTTGCGTTGCAAATCCTCGGCCACGGTCAGGCTTGCGCTTTCTTTCGAGGTTCGTCTCAATCTTGAAATAAAAATGTAATATCGAATTTACATGAGGTAACGTAGTACAATAGACAATAGGTCCTTCAGGTTGAAACTCTTTAGATTATTAGAAATTACTCATGTAGCTGAAGCTTGCTGAAGTCATGGGCTCTAAATTCCAGGTTCTCCGCAAAAGGACCAAGTTGTCCCGATGATCCGTTTCTGGCCTTCCATGGTGATCGCATTTATTTCACTGGCGGCAGTTTTGTTCGGTACGCTTTCGTCCTACGCGGACAGCTGCGGCGCGATCAGAAGCCAGTTGCTTTCGGCTGGCCGCAGCGGCGGGGCAAGCCCGGAGCTTGCCCCGTTGCGCCGGCAACTTGCAGCCATCCAGACTATCGAGAGACAGCGCCAGTGCACGGCGAAAAGTTCGCTTGGTGGTCTCTTCAACGCCTGCGCCGATCTCGCCAGGAGCCGCTCGGATGTGCAGCGCCGGATCGCTGCCGCCGGGAATTCGGGCCGCGACACAGCGGGCCTGCAGGCGCGCCTCGTCGCGCTTGGCTGTGCGCCTTCAGCAAAGCAACGGCCTGTGCGCGCCGCGCCCAGCACCCAATCGGCGACCACCACGTTCGCCGGCAATGCGATGCTGTTTTGCGTGCGTCTGTCGGACGGGTATTTCTTCCCGGCGCCAAAGTCGCAGTTCGCCGCCAGTGGCGATCTTAAGGAGACGGTCGATCAATGCCGTTACATCTGCGATGACCCCAGCGTCGACCTCTACACGTTGAGCGACGCCAGCCTCGAAACCGACCAGATGACCGCGCTCGACACGCGCAAACCCTATACCGAGCTGCCGGCAGCCTTCAGATATCGCGATGATGCGAATTTCAAGGCATGCGACGTCAAGCGCTACTACCAGCGGGTCACCGAACTGCGAGCCAGGACCGTGACGCCCGCCAACATGCGCAACGCCATTATTCCGCTGCCGACGGCGAAGCCGGATCTCGGCACGGTTGCGGCCGTCGCCGGGATCGATGCCGAAGCCCCAGGTGCGGCCCAGCACCTTTCGATCGAGGCCGGCGAGCGGCCGGTGCGCGTGGTCGGCCCGGCATTTTTCCCGGCCGAATGATCGCCGGTCTTCCCCGATCGGCGATCACCGGTGGCGGCGTGCGTGCTGCGATGCGGTTGCGCGATCCCTCTGGAACAGAGGGGCACTCACGGCGTTGTGATCGACATCAGCCGGGAGGAACGCCGTGGCTACGTTCAGGGAAATGCGGGTGCTGGAGATCGTCGAGGACGACTCGCTGACCACCGAACAGAAAATCGCCGAACTGCGCGAGATCGAATCCGAGGCGCGTGGGTTGCAGCGGGCTGCCTCGGAGGGTCCAATGGACGACGATGACGGTTGGCAGGAAGATCTGCGTCAGGTTCGTCTTGCACTCGACAAGCTCGGAGCGAAGGAGCCGAAAAAAGGCGCTGCTTCCCTGTGAAGGCCGGGTAACCGAGCTATCCGCGGATCGCGTTTTGTTTGATCGAATCCTGCTTTTAGAGACCCGCTCCAATCTAATCACAGACCATGCGAGCTCTCTTGCCGGGCTCGCTGACGTTCCTGCAGGTCAGCGGCTTCGCCGGCGCCGATAGGGACGCCGACGCAGGCAACCTCGTCTGGTGCCGTCTCGGTGCGGCATGGCTGACCTTGCGCTCGGAAAAACGCCGGGGTGGCTGCGGCGCCACCGGAAAAGCGCCGTTTTCGACCTCGGATTGGCCGTAGTCGACATTCGGTGGCGGCCGATCCCAGATGCGCCGGACATCGAGCGGTCTCGGGATGACGACCGTGCCGTCATAACTGCGAGAGCAACCGCCGCCGAAAAGCAGCGCCAGCCCCATGAAAAAAGGCACAATCCGTCCAAGCATCAGCAATACCCCTGCCGTTGCTTATATAGCGGGTTCGACCCTGCCGACAACCGGGCGGATGAAGCAGACCCTGCCGCCCAATCCTGTCTAACCAACCGTTAAGGTTAGCGGATCCTTAATGCTTCTCGGGCACATTCCGCCGACGAACCGCGGAGGAGGGTTCGGCCTTGGTTTTCGGGGTGGGGACGGCATGGCGGAAGCGAACGAAACAATCGGCGCGCGCGGCAAGCGCGAGCCTCGCAGATCCACTGCGCATGGCGATGATGCATCATCGTCCGCCTCTTGCATGGATTCGAACGATGCGCTTCGCCAACTCGTTGAAGCCGGTTCCGACTGGATCTGGGAGACCGACGCCGAACTGCGCTTCTCCTGGCTTTCGCAAAACTACCAGGCAGCCACTGGCACCGATCCGGCAAACGTGCTCGGCCGGTTCCGCTTCGACTTCCTCAACCAGGTCCTTAACGGCGATCGCAGTGGCGCCGCGCATCTGGAGGATCTGCAGGCGCACCGGCCTTTTCGCGACTTCGTCTACGAACTCAAGGGTGGCAACGCCGACTGTCGCTGGGTCTTGACGTCAGGCTTTCCGAAGTTCGACGACGAAGGAAGATTTGCCGGTTATCGCGGCATCGGCCGCAACGTCACGGCACTGGCGGGCGCCTTCAAAGATCCGGGGCCGGGACCATCGGCCTACGGCGAGCCCGACCAGCATCTGGCCGACCTCGAGCAGACCATGGACGCCATGCATATGGGCGTCGTGCTTCTCGATGCCAGGCTCGACACGCTGATCATCAACAAGGCCTATCGCGACCTCTCGAGGATTCCGGACGGCGCTGTTAGCGTCGGCGCTCCGTTCAGCCTGTTGATGGAGCTCAACCGCCGCAGCGGCATCTATGGCGACATCGACGAACAGCAATGGCAGCGCTACCTCGCCACCCGCCTCGACGAGATTCGCGCCGGATCCGTCGCGCCGCGCGAATTTGTCCATGCCAACGGCAGGACGATGATGTTCTCGGTGACGGCGTTGTCCGGGGGCAGGCGGCTGCTGACCTATTATGAGGTTACCGAGATCAAGCAGCGCGATGCGGAGATCAAAAGCGCCAATGCCAAGATCGCAGAGACCTTCGCCAGTCTCCGCACCATGGTCGACCAGATGCCGATCGGTGTCCTCGTCCTCGACGCCAATATGCGCGCGGAGATCATCAACCGTGCTTTCTATGATTTCTGGCAGATCGACGCCCGGCGCGCCGAGATCGGCTGCAGCTTCCGCGATCTGATGGACGCCAGCCGCGACATCGATCCGTTTGGTGCCGACGATGCATCATGGCAGCGGCATGTGGCAGAGCGCGAGGCGGAAATCAGGGCCGGGATCGCCGCCTCGCGGCAGTTCCCGCGCAATGACGGCCGCACCCTGATCTCGTCGATGGCGCCGCTGGCCGGCGGCAAGCGGCTGATCTCCTATGTCGACGTCACCGACATGAAGGACCGGGAGGCCGAACTTGCCGACGCGCTGGAGAAGGCGCGGCTGGCGGAGGCGGTGATCAACGCCGTCAAGGATCCGATCTTCGTCAAGGACGACCATCTGCGCTTCGTCTTCGTCAACGAGGCGTTCGCCGCTCTGTTTGGCCAGACGCCGCAAGCCATGCTCGGCAAGCCCGGCGGCGATTTCCTCCCGGCGAACGCTGTCGCGCTTTTCGAGCAGAGCGAAGGTGAGGTCCTTGCGACCGGGCGGCCGTACGAAGTGGAAGAGAATTTCGAGGTCGATGGCGCCAGCCGATCGCGCATCGTGAGGAAGAGCCGCGTCGGCATGGCCAGCGGCCGCGACTATGTTGCCGGCTTCCTGTTCGACATTTCCGACATGAAGCGCCGCGAGACCGAGGCGCAGGATGCGCGCAAGCATCTCGCCAGCGTTCTGGAATCCTTGCCGGCCGCCGTGATCATCTACGATAGCGACGACAGGTTCGTGTTCGCCAACCGCAAGATCCAGGATACGCTGCCGGCCTTGAAGCCGGCATGGCAGCCCGGCTGCACATTCCGCGAGGCACTCGTTCTGGGCCATGCGAACGGCTATTTCCGCAACAGCGGCGATCCACAAGTCGACCAGCTCTACGACAGCGACCATGACCGCTGGCTGGATGCGATCCTCGCCCGCTACCGCTTGCCCAATTCCTGCTACGAGCGTCATAACCCCGACGGCCGCTGGTACCAGGTCTACGACATGCGGACCGATGATGGCACCTTCATCGGTGTTCGCGTCGACATCTCCGAGATCAAGAGCCGCGAGGCGGCATTGCGCGATTCGATGCGCCAGATCGACCTGTTCCGGCACGTGATGGACGAGTTGCCGGTGGCCGCCTTCATCAAGGCGCAGGACCTGAGCATCGAATTCGTCAACAAGGCCTGGTGCGCGATCACCGGCTTGGCCAAGGAGGATGTCATCGGCCGCACCGACCGGCAGTTGTTCGGTGCGCAGGACGCCGATGGCTACAGCCATGACGACACGCAAGTCGTCGTGACGGGCGCCGTCAAGGAGGTCGAGGAACCCGTCACCCATCGCGACGGTACGGTTCGGCAGTTGATGACGCGCAAGAGCCGCCTGGTGACGCTGGACGGGTCGGTGCATCTGGTCGGTTCGAGCACCGACATCACCGACGTCAAGGCGCGCGAGCGTGCGCTGGAAGAAAGCATGCGCGAGAACGAGGTGTTCCGCAGCCTGATCGACAACGTGCCGGTATCGATCTACGCCAAGCGCTCCGATCTCCGGCAGTTCTATGTCAACAAGGGCTGGTGCGATCTCACGGGCTTCCGCAAGGAAGAGGCTATCGGCAAGACCGACATCGAGATTTTCGGGCCGGATGGCGAGGCTTTCGTCAATGGCGACCTCGCCGTGCTGCGCACCGGCGAAACCCAGGAGGTCGAAGAGACGGTGACGTTGGCCGACGGCAGCGTCAGGCATCAATTCGCCCGCAAGGGCGCGATGATCGCCTCCGACGGCTCGCTCTACCTGATCGGCTCGACCACCGACATCACCGAGCTGAAGATGCGAGAGGCCGAACTGCGCGAGGCGCGTCAGCGCGCCGTGCTCGCCGACCGCGCCAAGTCGGAATTCCTCGCCAATATGAGCCATGAGATCCGCACGCCGATGAACGGCGTGCTCGGCATGGCCGAACTGCTGGCCAAATCGGACCTCGACCCGAAGCAGAAGACGTTTACCGACATCATCGTGAAATCGGGCAATGCGCTGCTCACCATCATCAACGACATCCTGGACTTCTCCAAGATCGATGCCGGTCAGCTGGTGCTCGATCCCGCGCCCTTCAATCTGGCCGAGGCGATCGAGGATGTAGCGACGCTGGTGTCGACACGCGCCAAGGAAAAGGACCTCGAGCTGATCGTTCGTGTCGAGCCTCGGCTCGAGAGCCTGTTCGTCGGCGATGTCGGCCGTATCAGGCAGATCGTCACCAACCTGCTCGGCAACGCGGTGAAATTCACCGATGAAGGCCATGTGCTGGTCGACGTCACCGGCGAGAGGGTTCCAACCGGAACGAAGCTGACGATCTCGGTCACCGATACCGGCATCGGTATCCCCGAGGAAAAACTGAAACTGGTGTTCGAGAAATTCAGCCAGGTCGACACCTCTTCGACGAGGCGACACGAGGGGACCGGTCTCGGCCTCGCCATCACCTCGCGGCTCGTCGAGCTGATGGGCGGCGATATCGGGGTCGAAAGTGCGGAAGGCAAGGGCTCGACTTTCTGGTTCTCGGTGACGCTGCCGAGGGCCGGACAGCAGAACGGGCAACGCATCATGCCGATCGACGTGACCGGTGCGCGTGTGCTGATCGTCGACGACAATGCCGTCAACCGGGCGATCCTGACCGAACAGATGACATCGTGGACGTTCGATTCCTGCGCGGCCGAAAGCGGCGCCGAAGGCCTCAAGGTGCTGATCGCCGCCGCAGCCTATGGCGTGCCGGTCGACTGCGTCGTGCTCGACTACCAGATGCCTGAAATGAGCGGCGCCGAAATGGCGCGGATCGTGCGCAACACCGCCGGTCTTGCCGGCACGCCGATCATCATGCTGACCTCGGTCGACCAGTCGCTCGCCAACACCAGCTATCGCGATCTCGGCATCGATGCCCAGCTGATCAAGCCGGCGCGCTCTTCGGTGCTGCTGGAAACGCTGGTCGCCACCATCCAGCGGCATCGCCACAATACTGGCGACACGCAGCCGCTCGCGGCCGACGCCACTCCAGGCAATGTTGCACGGCCGCAGCCCTCGGCACCGTCCGAACAGCGTGCGCTGCTGCAGCCGCCTTCGATTCGCCCCCGGCCACCGGTGGCGGCTGGTGGCGACAGGCTGGATATCCTGGTGGCCGAGGACAATGAGGTGAACCAGATGGTGTTCACCCAGATCCTCGGCGAGACCGGTTATGGTTTCGAGATCGTCGGCAATGGCCGCAAGGCGCTCGACGCCTTTGGCCGGCTCAACCCGTGCATGATCCTGATGGATGTCTCCATGCCGGAGATGAACGGTCTCGAAGCAACCGCCGCCATTCGCCGGCTGGAGGAAGAAACCGGCACGCATGTGCCGATCGTCGGCGTCACCGCGCATGCGCTGAAGGGCGACCGCGAGCGCTGCCTGGAGGCAGGCATGGACGACTATCTGCCCAAGCCGATCAGTCCCCGGGCGTTGCTCGAGAAGGTCGAGCGCTGGGTCGGCGCCAGCCGGCAGGCTCAGCGCAACGCCGGGTAAGCCGGCTCTGCCCGAGTGCGGGGAACGCGGCGAAGATTCGCGCCCCTGTCAGCGGCCAAGACTATGGCGCGATCGCACCATATCAAAGGCGGCATCCAGCCGAGACAATGGCTACATTCGAATTCCGCTCTTCCCAGTTACGGGCGGGAGCAGCGACCGCCGGCATGAGACAGCGTCAACCTACCCCAACGGACCTGTTTTCGGCGATGGCCCGGCCACGACACCGTCTGGCTGAGAGCAACGCGCTCCCGTCCGGCTTTTCTTCACAGAGGCCGGCTGGTCCCAAATCGCCGGCCAGCCTCGGCTGAATAGAGCAAGTCCCTGATTCCGGTGACAAAGCCGGGCTGCGTCGGGAGTGCCGGCCAGGCGGCATTCTGCTCATCCCGCTGAAGCGTTACCGGGGTGACATCAAACTGTCATGCGACTGTTATAATCGAAGGCTATTGGCCTCAGCGGGCGCCGACTGACGAGCGCCGAGAGACCATCTTCCGAACAGGAGCAGGCCACATGAAGAAATTCCTCTATACGGCGTCGGCCGCTGCGCTTGCGCTCGCCGCGTCGTCCGGCTTCGCCGCCGCGCGCGACCAGATCCAGGTCGCCGGGTCATCGACCGTGTTACCTTATGCCAAGATCGTTGCCGAGCAGTTCGGCGAAACGTTCACCAACTTCAAGACCCCGGTCGTCGAATCCGGCGGCAGCGGCGCCGGCATCAAGGAATTTTGCAAGGGCGTCGGCGAAGACACGATCGACATCGCCAACTCGTCGCGTCCGATCAAGGAGGACGAACTCAAGTCCTGCGCCGACGCCGGCGTGAAGGAAGTCCAGGAAGTCCGGATCGGCTATGACGGCATCGTCTTCGCCACCGACATCAAGGGCCCGGACTGGGCGCTGGTTCCCGCTGACATCTACAAGGCGCTCGCGGCCAAGCTGGTCGTTGACGGCAAGCTGGTCGACAATCCGAACACCAAGTGGAGCCAGGTCAATCCGAAGCTGCCCGACTGGGACATCGCCGCCTACATTCCGGGCGAAAAGCACGGCACGCGCGAAGTGTTCGAGACCAAGCTCCTCGATGCCGGCTGTGACAAGGCTGCTCTCAAGGCTGCCGGCATTGCCGACGACAAGGAAATCGGCAAAACCTGCATCGCCATCCGCAAGGACGGCAAGGCCGTCGACATCGATGGCGACTATACCGAGACGCTCGCCCGCATAGACTCCAACAAGACCGGCGTCGGCGTGTTTGGCCTCGCCTTCTATGAGAACAATGCCGACAAGCTGAAGGTCGCCACCGTGGAAGGCATCGTGCCTTCGACCGAGACGATCGCCAGCGGCAAGTATCCCGTCTCGCGCCCGCTGTTCTTCTACGTCAAGAAGGCGCATCTGGGCGTCGTTCCCGGCCTCAAGGAATATGTCGAGTTCTTCCTTGACGACCAGATGGTTGGCCCGGAAAGCCCGCTCGCCGAATACGGCCTCGTTGCTGCACCGGATGCCGAGCGTCAGGCCCAGCGTGACGCTTTCGCCGCCGGAAAGTCGATGTAATCAGCTGCCGAACCGGGGTGCGGGCCAATCCCGCGCCCCGGTTTCATCGCAGGCCGCAATGGCGGCTGCGTAAGAATTTCTCTTGGGGTGGGTCCATGTCGTCCTTGCTCGTACTGGCCATCGTCGTTGCCGTCGGCCTGGTTGCCTTTTTCATCGGCCGGCAACGTGCCGCGGCCCAGGACAATGGCAAGGTCAAGCCGCATTCGCGCGCCCATTATCATGGCTGGTGGGCCTTCCTGCTCGCCGTTCTGCCTGCTCTTTTGCTGCTTGCCGTCTGGACCGTCGGGTCTTCCATCTATCTGGACCGACACATTCACGCTGCCTTGCCCGAGCGCACCGTCGACAGCAAGGTTGCCAGTGAGGCACTGGACGTCAGCCTGGTAAAGAGCCTCGCCAGGGGCCTGCGCAAACTCGATGCAGGCACACTGGCCGCAATGCCTGCCAGCTTTGCCGAGCTGCAGCCGCTGCTCGCCGCCAAGGGTGTGGCACTGGCGAGCGACACGCAGGATTACATGATCCCGATCGCCGTGGAGGCGAACAAGGTCCAGGACCGGCTCGGCCTGTTCGGCGCCATTGTCATCCTCGTTTCCTCGATCGCCGGCGCCTTCTATGCGCTCAGGCAGATCGAGCCGCGCGCCAGGGCACGCAACAATGTCGAGAGGCTGATGCTGTGGGGGCTGCTTGCCGCCTCCACCATCGCCATCCTGACCACCATCGGCATCGTGCTTTCGATGCTGTTCCAGACGATCACTTTCTTCGAAAGCGTCTCGCCGATGAGTTTCTTCTTCGGCACCGTCTGGGATCCGCGTTTTGCCGCTGCCGGTTCGGGCGGCAGCCAGGGCCAATTCGGCCTGATCCCGCTTCTTGCGGGCACGCTCTACATCGCCGCCGTCGCACTGCTGGTTGCGGTGCCGGTGGGGCTGATGTCGGCTGTCTACATGGCCGAATACGCAACGCCCAGGGTGCGCTCGGTGGTCAAGCCGGCGCTTGAACTGCTGGCCGGCATACCGACCATCGTCTACGGCATCTTCGCCGTCGTCACGCTTGGGCCATTCCTGCGCGACCTGTCCGCGGCGCTGACCGGCGGTTCGCCCTTCATCCAGGGCCAGAGCATCTTCACCGCCGGCCTGGTCATGGGCGTCATGCTGATCCCGGTCGTGTCCTCTCTTTCGGACGACATCATAACCGCGGTGCCGCGCGCCATGCGCGACGGGTCGCTTGGCCTCGGCGCGACCCGCTCCGAGACGATCAAGCGGGTGATCCTGCCGGCTGCACTGCCCGGCATCGTCGGCGCCATCCTGCTGACTGCCTCGCGCGCCATCGGCGAAACGATGATTGTCGTGCTGGCGGCGGGCGTCGCCGCCAACCTCACCATCAACCCGTTCGAGGCGATGACGACCATCACCGTCAAGATCGTCAACCAGCTCACCGGCGACCTCGAGTTCAATTCGCCGCAGACGCTGGTGGCCTTCGCGCTCGGCCTGACGCTGTTCGCGCTGACGTTGGTGATGAACATCGTCGCGCTCTACATCGTGCGCAAATATCGGGAGCAGTACGAATGACCGACATTTCCATGGATACGATGGTCAGGGCGGCGGCCCATCCGCGCCGCGACATCGGCCTGAAGGCCCGTTACGCCGCCGAACGCCGTTTCCGCATCTATGGCGTCGTGGCGATTTCCGTAGGCCTGGCGTTCCTGGCAATCATGCTGATCACCATCGTCTCGAAAGGCTACACCGCCTTCTGGCAGACGACGGTATCACTGCCGATCTCGTTCGACGAGAAGGTGATCGATCCTTCCGGCAAGCGCGCAACCGATCCGAGCGTTCTGATCAAGGCGAATTATCCCAAGCTCGCCGAAAACGCGCTGGTGGCCAAGCTCGGCATCAATCCCGACGACAAGCCGGCGATCAAGCAGCTCAAGGGCTTCCTGTCGGAAGGCGCCCGCGTCCAGTTGCGCGACATCGTTGCCGCCGATCCCTCGGTGATCGGCACGACACGCGACGTCAACATCCTCGCCGCCGCCAATCTCGACTCGGCTTTCAAGGGCCAGATCGACCTCAGTGTCGAGGAAGCGCGACGCAAGGTCTCGGACCAGCAGATCACCTGGATGAACAAGCTCAAGGCCGAGGGCGCGATGGCCGAGCACTTCAACAGCGGTCTGTTCACCTACGGCGCCTCCAGCCGCCCGGAAACCTCGGGCATGGGCGTGGCGATCATCGGCTCCTTTTATATGATGGTGATCGTGTTGCTCCTGGCGCTGCCGATCGGCGTCGCCGCCTCCATCTATCTGGAGGAGTTCGCCAAGAAGAACCGTTTCACCGACCTTATCGAGGTCAACATCAACAATCTGGCCGCGGTGCCGTCAATCGTCTTCGGCTTGCTCGGCCTCGCGGTGTTCATCAATTTCCTGGGCATGCCGCGCTCCGCCGCTTTCGTCGGCGGCCTGGTGCTGACACTGATGACGCTGCCGACGATCATCATCGCGACGCGCGCCGCACTTGCCGCGGTGCCGCCGTCGATCCGCTCGGCGGCTCTCGGTCTTGGCGCCTCCAAGATGCAGATGGTGTTCCAGCACATCCTGCCGCTTGCCGCGCCCGGCATCCTCACCGGCACCATCATCGGTCTAGCGCGTGCGCTCGGCGAAACCGCGCCTCTGCTGCTGATCGGCATGGTCGCCTTCGTCGCCGATCCACCGACGACGCCTTTCGATCCGGCCACCGCGCTGCCGGTGCAGATCTATATGTGGGCGAACGAGGCCGAACGCGCCTTCGTCGAGCGTATGTCCGGCGCCATCATCATCCTGCTCGTCTTCCTCATGGCCATGAACATCACCGCGATCGTGCTTCGGCGTCGGTTCGAGCGGCGCTGGTAGAAAAAAGGCATCTTGGTATGAACATCATGACCGAACAGTCCCTTGAAAACGCAGTGGGCGACAAGATGAAGTCGAACGAAGTGATCAAAATGCGCGGCGACAAGGTCGGCGTGTTCTATGGCGAGAAGCAGGCGCTGTTCGACGTCGATCTCGACGTCCGCCTGAACCAGGTGACGGCGCTGATTGGCCCCTCCGGCTGCGGCAAGTCCACCTTCCTGCGCTGCCTCAACCGCATGAACGACACCATCGATTCAGCACGGGTAACCGGCAAGATAACGCTCGACGAAGAAGACATCTACGACAAGAACATCGATGTCGTCGAACTCAGGGCGCGCGTCGGCATGGTGTTCCAGAAACCCAATCCGTTCCCCAAATCGATCTACGAGAACGTTGCCTATGGTCCGCGCATCCACGGATTGGCCAAGCGCAAGGCCGACATGGATCAGATCGTAGAGTCGAGCCTGAAGAAGGCGGCGATCTGGAACGAGGTCAAGGACCGTTTGCAAGAACCTGGCACGGGTCTTTCCGGTGGCCAGCAGCAGCGTCTGTGCATTGCACGCGCCATCGCCGTGTCACCCGAGGTGATCCTGATGGACGAACCGTGTTCGGCGCTCGACCCGATCGCCACTGCTCGCGTCGAGGAACTGATCGACGAACTGCGTCAGAACTATACGATCGTCATCGTCACCCATTCGATGCAGCAGGCAGCACGCGTGTCGCAGCGCACCGCGATGTTCCATCTAGGCTATCTGGTCGAGGAGGGCGCCACCGACAAGATGTTCACCACCCCCGACGACAAACGCACCCAGGACTACATCACCGGCCGGTTCGGCTGAGCTCAGGCATACGAGGGACGAAGATCATGGGTGAACATACCGTCGCATCTTTCGATGAGGATCTGGAGCAGATCAGCCAGCTGATCCGCGACATGGGCGATCTCGCCCGCTCGATGGTCAGTGGCTCGACCAGGGCTTTGCTCAATTCGGACAATGCGCTGGCGCAGCGCGTGGTTTCCGATGATGCCATCATGGATGCACGCCAGCGCGAGCTGGACGATCGCGCCATCACGCTGATCGCCAAGCGCCAGCCAATGGCCAACGATCTGCGTGCGGTGGTCGGTTCGATCCGCATGGCCGGCGACCTTGAGCGCATCGGCGACCTTGCCAAGAACATCGCCAAGCGCGTCGGCACTGTCGGGCTGAGTGTCACGCCGCACGACCTTTCGCATTCGATCGACGCGATGGCGCAACTGGTGCTGATCCAGGTGCAGGGGGTCGTCGACGAGTATGCCGCCGCTGACGCGGCAGCGCTTGCCACGCTCAGAAACAATGACGAACGCATCGACGTCAAATACACCTCGGTGTTCCGCGAGCTGCTGACCTACATGATGGAAGATCCCCGCAACATCACGGCGTGCACGCACTTGTTGTTCTGCGCCAAGAACCTCGAGCGGATCGGCGATCACGTGACCAACATCGCCGAAAATGCCTATTATGTTTTGACCGGCACGCAGTTGCCAGCCAATCGTCCGAAGCAGGACGAGACGGCAATGTCCGCGCCAGCGGCATAACAGGGGTGACCAGCCGATGATCGCACCACGCATCATGGTGGTGGAGGATGAGGAGCCGCTAGGCGTGCTGCTCCGCTACAATCTTGAATCCGAAGGTTACCAGGTCGAGGTGGTGACGCGCGGCGACGAGGCCGAGATCCGGCTGCAGGAGAACGTTCCCGACCTTCTCGTGCTCGACTGGATGGTGCCGGCGGTTTCCGGCATCGAACTCTGCCGCCGGCTAAGAATGCGCCCAGAGACCGAGCGGCTGCCGATCATCATGCTGACCGCGCGCGGCGAGGAAAGCGACCGCGTGCGCGGCCTCTCGACCGGCGCCGACGACTATCTGGTCAAGCCGTTCTCGACGCCGGAGTTCATGGCCAGGGTCAAGGCGCTGTTGCGCCGCGCCAAGCCGGAAGTGCTGTCCAGCGTGCTAAAGGTCGGCGACATCTTGCTCGATCGTGAATCGCACCGGGTCTATCGTAAGAAGAGCGAGATCCGGCTCGGACCGACCGAGTTCCGCCTGCTCGAATTCATGATGCGCCATCCAGGCCGCGTGTTCTCGCGCAGCCAGTTGCTCGACAATGTCTGGGGCGAAACGATCTACATTGACGAGCGCACGGTCGACGTACATGTCGGGCGGCTGCGCAAGGCGGTCAACAACGGCCGCATGCCTGATGTCATCCGCACGATCCGTGGGGCGGGCTACGCGATCAGGGAAGACTAGGTGGCTGTTCCGTCCCGATAGATCGGGAAAACTCGATTAGCACGCGGTCGCCAACAGCCGGTGGAATGTTGCACTCGTCTCATCGATGGGGAGCGAGCACGTGACGACAGGAGCGGTCATCCTCATCAGGTTTCGAATGACTGCATTTGGACCAAAGCGACAGGCAGCTTCTGGCGTTCCTCGATCTCCCAAACTCTCTATTGGGCCCCGGCTGGCCGCAGGAACCACGGCGAATTACTTGGTACGTCGCCATCTTGCCCGCAGGCTCCGACCAGAAAGCCACGCAAGAATGACTTTGAGTTAATTTAGATATACGTTCGTCGGATGACGCGCATTCTGCAGAAATATACAATTTTAATAAATTACTTCAAATTATTGCGAGTCCTCTCCTCTTTATTCATCGCTTGTCCGTCGATTGTTCAATGCGATCTCGGATCTAATGACGATTCCGTGGAACGATCTCGTTCTTTGCAGCGTTGCTTGGAAGCGGTCGCGGGACCTTTGACCAGGTCGGACACCATGAGGAAGGATTTCTGATGAGCACGGTCTTAAACGCCAAGGGCATCCCTCTTGCCTACACCGGCGCTTCCACTCATTGGTTCTCGGCCACCGGGTCTGGACCGGAACTGCATGGCACCTCCGGCAACGACTCCTTCTGGGGAGACACCGGCGTCACTGTCACGATCTACGGTGGCGCCGGCGACGACTACTATCATCTCTATTCCACCAACAATAAGGTGGTCGAGGATCCTGGGGCAGGGATCGACACGATCGACACATGGATGAGCTACAAGCTCCCCGACAATTTCGAGAACCTCGTCGTTACCGGCACCAACCGATTTGCGTTCGGAAATGCGGTGGACAACATCATCAAGGGCGGGTCGGGTCACCAGACGCTGGATGGCGGCAAGGGAAATGATGTCCTGATCGGCGGCGATGGCGCCGATACTTTCGCCATCTCCAAAGGTAATGGAAGCGATCTTATCTTCGACTTCGGTGCGACCGATGCGGTCCGGCTTGACGGCTACGACTTCACTTCGTTCGATGCCGTCCGTTCACAGATGGTCCAGGTGGAATCGAACGTGATGCTGAACCTCGGATCCGACGAGATCCTGGTGTTCAAGAATACGACCATCGACAAGCTGCAGCCCACCCAGTTCGAACTTCCGATCGACAAGTCCGCAATGACGCTGTCCTTCTCCGACGATTTCAACACGCTGAGCCTTCGGGACGGGCAGGACGGCACCTGGAATTCATTTCTGGTGGGGAGCGCCGAACGGCAGCACGTTGAGCAGCAATGGTGAGTTGCAGTGGTATATCGACGCCAATTATGGCCCGACGAGTTCGGTCCATCCGTTCAGCGTTGAGAACGGCGTCCTCACCATCACCGCCGCGCAGGCGCCGGAGGACATCAAGCCTCTGATCAACAACTACGAATACACCTCGGGGATCCTGACGACCCACGACACCTTCTCGCAAACCTACGGCTATTTCGAAATGCGGGCGGATCTTCCTGAAACAGCCGGAGCCTGGCCGGCGTTCTGGCTGCTTCCGGAGGACGGATCGTGGCCGCCGGAGCTGGACGTTGTCGAAACGCGCGGCCAGGACCCGAACACGCTCTACATGACGGCGCATTCCAATGAGACGGGAGCGCACACGAAGGTTTCGTCAACGGTGAACGTTGCGGATACCGACGGTTTCCACACCTATGGCCTGCTCTGGACGAAGGATGAGCTTGTCTGGACCTACGATGGTGTAAAGGTCGCTCAAGCAGCGACGCCGGCCGACATGCACGATCCCATGTATATGCTGGCCAATCTCGCGGTGGGCGGCATTGCCGGCCAGCCTCCTGACCATCTGGCTACGCCAGCGGAGATGAAGATCGACTACATCCGCGCCTATACGCTGGACGACCTGCAGCACCACCCCTTGGACATCGCCGGCGACCATTCGGTCTAAGCGACGCCCTTATGTTGGGGCCATGAGCCGTTAGGAGCGCGGGAATGATTGCACGGTCTGATCTGCGGGCAGTCTTGAGGCGCGCCATCGCCGATGTCGGCGTTTTTTCGTTCCTCATCAACATCCTGCTATTGGTGATCCCCCTTTATCTCTTGCAGGTCTATGACCGCGTCCTGCCTTCCTCCAGCGTCGAGACGCTTCTTTACCTCTCTGCTATCGCGGTTCTCGCACTCGCCTTTCTCGGTCTCCTTGATGCGGTCCGCTCCGTTTACACGCAGCGCGTTGCAGCCATTGTCGACAACAGACTGGGCGCGAGGACATTCGCCGTCTCGCTGGAGGCTAAGTACGCTGCGGGAGCGGCCCTGTCTCCACTGCGCGACCTTGCCTCGGTATGCGCCTTCATCAGGTCACGCGGCGCGGCGGTCTTGTTCGACCTGCCGTTTGCTCCGTTCTTCCTCGCCCTGCTGTACCTCATCCACCCTATGCTGTTCTGGCTTACGCTGGCGGGATCTGGGCTGTTGCTTGCGATGGTCGTGGCAAATCAGTTTGCCATCGGCAGGAATGATGCCTTGTCGGCGGAACGCTCGGCTGTTGCCAGCCTGTCGGAGCAGGCCTTTGCCCGGAATGCAGAGACGCTGCGCGCCATGGGCATGATCCAAAACGCCGCGCGAGTGTGGGGAAGGCACGTGGCGGAGGCGCTAGTCCTGCATGACCGTTCGTCGATGGCCAACGCGATTTTCAGTGGAACGTCGCGAGCCGTACGCATGATGCTTCAGCTGGCAATACTGGGTGTCGGAGCATGGCTCGTGCTGCAAGGGAAGATGACGGCCGGCATGATCTTCGCGTCTTCCCTGGTGTCGTCCCGCGCGCTGCAGCCGCTCGACCAACTGATCGGGTCATGGCGGCAGATCGTCGACGCCAGACGATCGTGGAAGCGGTTGGACAAGGCGTTTTCCGCCCATCCGGCGCTTGCGCAAAAACTGACCTTGCCGGACCCGTCCGGCGAAATTGTCGTGCAGGGCCTCATCTTTGTCGCGCCGAACGCCACACCCGGCACCGAACCCATCATCAAGAGACTGAACTTCCGCATCGGCGCAGGCGAAGCGGTGGCGATAATAGGTCCGAGCGGAGCCGGCAAGTCCACCCTGGCAAGATTACTTGTCGGTGCGATTCAGGCAACCAGCGGCTGCGTCAGGATTGATGGCGCCGATCTCAGAACCTGGGACGAGAAGCAGCTTGGCCGGCATATCGGATATCTCGCTCAGGAGGTGGAGCTCTTTCCCGGATCGATCGCGGAAAATGTCGCCCGCTTTGAACCCGATGCGAATGACGCCTCTATCGTCGAGGCAGCAAAGAATGCCCGGGCGCATGAGCTGATACTGGAGCAGCGAGACGGCTATCAGACCAGAATAGGTTCGTCGGACAGAACACTGTCGGGCGGCGAACGCCAAAGGATCGGGCTGGCGCGCGCTTTTTACGGCAATCCGCATGTTCTCGTTCTGGATGAGCCCAGTACCCATCTCGACGGCAGCGGCGAAGCCGCGCTCGAAGAAGTGCTTGCCGCCGCGAAAGCGGCGGGCGTTACGACAATCGTGATAACGCACCGCCCTTCGGTCGCCGCAGCCTGCGACCGCGTGATGCTTCTACGCAGCGGAGTGATCGAAGCCTTCGGTCCAAGCGGCGACGTGATGCGGCAGCCAATCGCCGGCATCGGCCTTGCCCCACAGCGCAGCATGGCGGTGACAGGGTCTTTTGCAACGACGAACCGCGGCACCCCTCATAGTGTCCGCTTTGGATCGTAGAAGATGACAGCACAGAGCCTCGTCCGGGAAGGCACAGCACGCACCGACATTCGCCGGGTGGCATTCGCCGGATACGCGGCAATGGCGATATTGATGGGTTGCTTTGGCTATTGGGCGGTCAGTGCACCGTTGTCCGGCGCGGTCATCACGCAAGGCACAATCTCGGCGACAGGCGGGAACATCCTCATCCAGCATCCCGAGGGCGGCATCATCCAAGAGTTGCTCGTCCATGAGGGTGATCGGGTGCAACAGGCCCAGGAACTGATCCTGCTGGATCGAACAGCCGCGCAAGCCGAACTCAACCGGCTGACGAGACAGTCGATCGCGTTGAAGGCCAGCGCCTCGCGGCTGGAGGCGGAACGCGACGGGTTGGATCGGCTTGCGCCAATCACAGAGGCTGCGCCGGCACCGTTCCAACACAATTTCGAGGTCCTGGTTCAAGAACAGCAGAAGGAATTCAACGCCAGGCTCGCCCGATTTCGATCGGAACAATCGATCCTCAGGCAACGGGTTGCCATGCATCGCCAGTCTGTTGTCGGATTGCAGGCCCAGAAACAGGCCATTGAGCAACAGGCCGAAGTCGTGAAGAAAGAACTCGGCATCAAGACCAGCCTTTTGGACAAGGGCCTCACCAATCGCACTGAATATTCACAGCTTTTGCGTAGCGAGGCCGATCTCGTCGGGCAGGCAGGGGCGCTGGAGGCAAATCTTGCATCGGCCAACACCCAGATCGTCGAAGCCCAGGAGCAGATAGAGCGCCTGACCACGCAACGCGTGGAGGAAGCCCTGACGAAACTCGACGAGGTACGTTCTTCGCTGGCTGACATTGACGAACAGATGCGGGCATCCGAGGCAGTGCTGCGGCGGACGACGATCAAGGCGCCGGCGGCGGGCATCGTGGTATCGTCCACCTACAATTCCAAGGGCAGCGTGATTGCCCCCGGCGAGAAGATCATGGAGATTCTGCCTACGGCATCGGGCTTGATCGTCGATGCACGGCTGCCGCCGAAAGACATTGACCAGGTTCGTGTCGGCCAGCCGGCAAGACTGCGACTATCAGCGTTGAACATGCGGCTCACCCCTGAGATTTCAGCCATGGTGACACAGGTTTCCGCAGATCGGCTTATCGATCAGGCTACGCATGAACCCTATTTCCGCGCCAAGCTGAAGATTGCCGCCAACTTGCCGCCCGGCGTGAAAGCGGAGCAGCTTTACCCTGGAATGCCGGTAGAAGCGTTCATCAGCACCGGCGAACGGACTTTCTTCGAGTATCTCGTACGGCCGATGCGCGATTCCTTCGCGCGCGCTTTCAAGGAGCGGTAGATGTTGCGGACCGCGCAATTTTGACCCTGGTCCTCACGCCACGCTCTTTCCGGCGCTCCCTCTCGCCTGCACGCCCGGCGCAAAAATCTCTTGATCGACGAAGATCAGTGCCCGCATGGCGCAGCCTTCGCGGATCAGTGGCAGTTCGTTCGGCTCGGTGTCGAAGGAAATCGATTTTGAGTGCTGGCCACCGGCGGTCTGGGCAATCGCCTCGCGCAGTGCCGGCTCTATCAGGTCGAAGGCGGCCGCGCTGACGCCGACCATGGCAACGGGCGCCGGATCGATCAGCGCGAACAGGCTGCCGAGGCCGTAGCCGAGCGCTTCGCCAGCCTTGCGATAGGCTTCCCGTTCGGGTCCGTCACCTTCGCGGGCCGCGGCAGCCAGGGCGCGCATGTCGGCGTCGCTGACATCGGCGACGGGTTCTGCATCCTCGCCCATCTGCCTGGCGTTGCGCCAGATGGCGTAATTGCCCGCATAGGCTTCGACGCAGCCGCGCCGTCCGCAGCGGCAGAGCGCGCCGTTCGGCCGATGGATCATGTGGCCGAATTCGCCGCCCGAGGAATGGGTGCCGGTGAACAATTCGCCCTTCAGCACCAGGCCCATGCCGATGCCGTGCGACAAAAGGATAGCGATGAAATCGTCGCGGTAACGATCGGGGTCGCGCCACCGCAGCGCCACCGCCATCATGTTGCAGTCGTTCTCCATTATGGCGGGGATGCCGAACGCGTCTTCGAATATGTCAGCGAAGGCGATATCGGTGTGCGGCGTGATCGGCGACCACAGCATGGCGCGGGCACGGGTGTCGGTAATGCCCTGGATCGCCAGCGCGATGCGGGCGATGCTGCGCACGTCCAGGTCGGGATCTGCCAGGCGGCGCCGCACGATTGCCGTGCATTCACCGATCAGCGACTCGCGCGACATCGTCAGCGTGTCCAGCCGGCGCTGTTCCTCGGATACTACCTGGCCGGCATAGTCGATGACGGCGACGGAGAGGAAGTTCAGCGACAGCACCACGGTCATTACCGCGGCCGCTTCCGGATTGAGGCTGAGGCCGACCTGCGGCCGGCCGCGTTTGAGCGAGCCGGCCTCGCTCGGCTTGCTTTCGGTCAGGATGCCTTCGACGATCAAGTCGGAGGAAATCGCCGAGATGGTCGAATGGCTGAGGCTTGTGGTCGCGGCGATTTCGGTGCGGGACGGTTGTCCGGCCTGGCGCACGGCCGCAATTACCATCGCCCGGTTGCGGCGACGCAGATCGTCGTGGCGGATTCCGACCGACATGTTCTTTCACGTCCTCCCGGTCGCCGCGGTTCTTCCTGCCCTGGAACGCTGTCGGTGACGCAGGTAAATACTGGCAGAAGCTGCACGCCCTGTCATTTATTTATTCCGAGACTCGAAAAAAACTCGAAATCACATCAAAATCCATCAGAATCGATGTTGACAGCGTTCGGACGTTGGCCCAGTGTTTTTTCGAGGCTCGAAAAAATAGGGCTTCTGTGCCGGCCCTCGGGTCAGTTTGGTCGCGCCATACGCGGCGCAGGGAGGATAATATGAAAAGATTCACAGCCGCCATCCTGGCGGGTGCCGCCATGTCGCTGACGCTCGCGTCTGTCGCGCAGGCGAAGGACAAGGTCGTCGGCGTTTCGTGGTCCAATTTCCAGGAAGAGCGTTGGAAGACCGACGAGGCCGCCATGAAGACGGCGATCGAGGCCGCCGGCGACAAGTACATCTCCGCCGATGCGCAGTCCAATCCCGGCAAGCAGCTCACCGATGTCGAAAGCCTGATTTCGCAGGGCGCCAATTCGCTGATCATCCTGGCGCAGGACGCCTCGGCCATCGGCCCTGCGGTGCAGAAGGCGCTGGACGAAGGCATTCCGGTCGTCGGCTATGACCGGTTGATCGAAAACAAGGACGTCTTCTATCTGACCTTCGACAACAAGGAAGTCGGCCGCATGCAGGCCCGCGAAGTGTTCAAGGTCAAGCCGGAAGGCAACTACGTCTTCATCAAGGGCTCCGGTGCCGATCCCAATGCCGACTTCCTGTTCTCGGGCTCGATGGAAGTGCTCAAGGAAGCCATCGACAGCGGCAAGATCAAGAATGTCGGCGAAGCCTACACGGATGGCTGGCTGCCCGCCAACGCCCAGAAGAACATGGAACAGTTCCTGACCGCCAACGACAACAAGGTCGACGCGGTGGTCGCGGCCAATGACGGCACCGCCGGTGGCGTCGTCGCGGCGCTGACGGCGCAAGGCCTTGCCGGCACAGTGCCGGTCTCGGGTCAGGACGGCGACCACGCCGCGCTGAACCGTATCGCGCTCGGCACGCAGACCGTTTCGGTATGGAAGGACGCGCGTGAGCTCGGCAAGACCGCCGCCGAGATCGCTTCGCAGCTCGCAGACGGCAAGAAGACCGGCGACATTGCCGGCGCCAAGGACTTCACGACGCCGGGCGGCAACACCGTCAAGTCGCTGTTCCTGACCCCGATTGCCATCACCAAGGACAATCTCAACCTCGTCATCGACGCTGGCTGGATCAAGAAGGAAGAAGTCTGCACGGGCGTCGCTGCCGGCACCGTCGCGGCCTGCAACTAAAAGCTGGCTTGTGCCTGCATTCTCAACGCCGCGGCCCAAAAGCCGCGGCGTTTTCTCAAAAACTTTTGTGTTTCCGCATCATGCGGATAGCTTCTAGGCTGGGCTCCGGCATGCGCGTCAGACGGCCAGTCGGTGGGAGGAAATCATGACCGATACGACGTCCAACCCACAGGCCGATACGGCGCGCGCGTCGGAACTCGGGGCCGTCGCCCGGTTCCTGAAGGCGACCGAGATCGACACCCGCATGCTCGGCATGATCGGTGCGCTGCTGGTCATCTGGATTGGGCTGCATGTCATTTCCAGCCTGCGCCTGGGCGTCAACCCGCTCGATTTCGACAGCCGCACCTTTCTCACGCCGCGCAATCTGTGGAACCTGTCGGTGCAGACATCCGCGGTTGCCATCATGGCCTGCGGCATGGTGCTGGTCATCGTCATGCGCAACATCGACCTGTCGGTCGGTTCCGCCGAGGGCCTGATCGGCATGGTAATGGGATTTGCTCAGGTTCATTTCCTGGTGCGCTTTGTCGGGCTCGAACTCGGCAATCCGTGGATCTGGGTCCTGGCGCTGGTCATCGGCCTGGCGCTTGGCCTGTTGATCGGCGCCTTTCAAGGCTTCGTCATCGCCTATCTCGAAGTGCCCGCCTTTATCGTGACGCTGGGTGGCCTGCTGGTCTGGCGCGGTGCGGCCTGGTGGGTCACGTCAGGCCAGACCGTGGCGCCGCTCGACGCCACCTTTCAGCTGATGGGCGGCGGGCCGGCGGGATCGATCGGCGCGACCTGGAGCTGGGTCGTCGGGATCGTCGCCTGCCTCGCCGTGGTGTTTGGGCTGTTCAACGGCCGGGTGCAGCGCAAGCGTTTCCGGTTTCCGCTACGTCCGATCTGGGCCGAGACGCTGCTCGGAGTCGTCACCTGCGGCGCCATCATGGGCGCGGTCTGGCTCGCCAATTCCTATCCCTGGCCGATCGGCATCGTGAACAGATATGCGGCCGCCAACAACATCACCCTTCCCGAAGGCGGCCTGTTCATCGCCCACGGTATCGCCATACCGGTGCTGATGGCGGTCGCCGTCGGGCTGGTCATGACCTTCATCACCAACCGCACCCGCTTCGGCCGCTATGTCTTTGCCATCGGCGGCAATCCCGAGGCGGCCAATCTCGCCGGCATCAACACGCGCTGGATCACCATGAAGGTGTTCATGATCATGGGCGTGCTGGCCACGATCGCCGCGGCAATCTCCTCGGCCCGGCAGAATTCGGCCACCAACGTGCTTGGAACGCTCGACGAACTGCTGGTCATTGCAGCCGCCGTAATCGGCGGCACGTCGCTTGCCGGCGGATCGGGAACGATCATCGGCGCCATGCTGGGCGCGCTGCTGATGCAGTCGCTGCAGTCCGGCATGGTGCTGCTCGGCGTCGACTCGCCGCTGCAGAGCATCGTCGTCGGGGCCGTACTGGTCATCGCCGTGTGGCTCGACACCGTCTATCGCAAGCGCGTCTAGGAGGGCATGCCATGATTGACAAGACTGCTCCTGCAGCCACCGCGCTGATCGACATGAGGAACATCTCGATCGCGTTTGGCGGCATCCGCGCCGTCGACGACGCCTCGATCGATCTTTTCCCCGGCGAGGTCGTGGCGCTGCTCGGCCATAATGGCGCCGGCAAGTCGACATTGATCAAGATCCTGTCCGGCGCCTACAAGCGCGATTCGGGCCAGATCTTCGTCAACGGCGAGGAGGCATCGATCTCCAATCCACGCGACGCCAAGAAATATGGCATCGAGACGATCTACCAGACGCTGGCGTTGGCCGACAATGTCGATGCCGCCGCCAATCTGTTCCTCGGCCGCGAGCTGATGACCGCCTGGGGCACGCTCGACGACGTTGCCATGGAGGCCGAGGCGCGCAAGGTGATGGGTCGGCTCAATCCCCGGTTCCAGCGCTTCAAGGAGCCGGTGATCAAGCTGTCGGGCGGCCAGCGGCAATCGGTGGCGATCGCGCGTGCGATCCTGTTCAACGCCCGCATCCTGATCATGGACGAGCCGACGGCGGCGCTTGGTCCGCAGGAAACGGCGCAGGTCGGCGAACTGGTCAAGCAGCTCAAGTCCGACGGCATCGGCATCTTCCTGATCAGCCACGACATCCACGATGTGTTCGAGCTTGCCGACCGGGTCTGCGTCATGAAGAACGGCCAGGTCGTCGGCACCGCCCGCACCACCGATGTCACCCAGGACGAGGTGCTGGGGATGATCATTCTGGGCAAATGCCCGCCGGGCGCCATTCCCGGACCGGGCGCGCTGAAGATAGCGGCCTGAGATCGAGCCAGATCGCGGTTGCCGGACACGTGATATGCCAGCCGTAAGGATGGCTTGGCCTTGGCATTGTGTTGGCACGGCGACTTGCCCATAAAGGTCCGACATTGCTCAGGGACCGCACGATCCGTTGAAGAAGCTTTTTCCGATCATCGCCTTTATCGCCGTCGCGCTGATCAGCATGGTGATGGCAGGTTTTGCCTATTTCGCCACGCAGGAAGCCGCGCGCATCAAGTTCGAGGCGACTGCCGACGATGCGCTCAACCGGATCGAGAGCCGCATCGACCTGCATCTGTCGCTGCTGCGCTCAACGCAGGCCCTGTTCGACGCCCGCAATGGCGATATTTCTCGCAATGAGTTCAAGGCGTTCTTCAACGCGCTCGATGTCGACAAGAATTTCGCCGGCTTGCGCGGTATCGGCTTCCTCAGGCTGGCAAAGGCGGGCGACGAGGCGACGGTCGAACGCGATATGCTGCACGATTATGGCGACAGTCATCCAATCTATCCGGATACCACTCAACCCTGGCGCACCCCTATCGTGCTGTTCGAACCGCTGGATCCATCCAATCAAGCCGGCATCGGCTATGACATGTTCAGCGAACCGGCGCGGCGTGTGGCGATCGAAAAGGCGATGTCCGACGACCAGCAGCACGCCAGCGGGCTGGTGCAATTGGGCCAGGACACGGGCGCCGCGCAGACGTTCACCGGCTTCTTCGTTTTCGTGCGGCTCAATGTCGAAACCGCTCCCGACGTCATCAATGCTTCGAGATCCTCGACGGCCGGTTTTCTCTATGCGGCCTTTCGGGCTCGCGATCTGTTCCAGACCGCGCTCAGCCGGTCGCCGTTGCTGCCGGTCAACACCGAAATCTATGATGGCGATGGTGCCGTGAACGGCGATAATCTGCTGTTCCGGTCGGAGACGCCGCCGGCGTCGACTTTCGGCGACAGGCTGCTGGTCACCCGAAAGATCATCGTCGCCGGACGGCCGTGGACTGTCCTGTTCCGGCCGACAAGCGCCTTCTCGCAGCCGTCGTCGCGCGCCATTCCGGTGATGCTGGGGCTGTTCGGCCTGCTGTTGGCGGGCGCCATCGCGCTGGTGGCGCGCTATCAGGAGCGGGCCTATGAGGCAGCGTCGCGATTGCACGAAACGACGGAAAAGAGCCTGATCGAAAAAGACCTGATGCTGCAGGAGATGAAGCATCGCATCAAGAATTCGATTACCAGGGTGCTGGCTATCGCGCGCCAGACGGCGTCGCGGGCTACCGACGTCAACGAGTTTTCCGCATCCTTCTCGGCCAGGCTGCAGGCGATGGCGGCGTCCCAGGATATGCTGACGCGCTCGCGCTGGCAGAAGGCCGATCTTGGCGATCTCCTGCGCATCGAGCTGGGTCAGGTGTTCGGCAAGGAGCTACCCGATGAGCTGTTGTCGGGACCACAGGTGCTGCTCGACGAAACCACGACGCAAGCGCTCGGCCTGACCTTCCACGAACTGGCGACGAATGCGCTGAAATACGGCGAAGCCGGCAATTCCGTCGGCGCGCTGAAAGTGGACTGGTCGGTCGAAGGGCGCGGGCGCGACAGGACGCTGGCTCTCAATTGGCGCGAAAACGGGCAGACGAAACTCGAAGCGCCAGCCAAGACCGGATTCGGCACCAAGCTGATCGATCTCAACGTGACGCGCGAACTGCGCGGTACGATTAAACGCGATTACCAGGCCAATGGGCTGAACGTGGAAATCAAAATTCCACTCGCCAACTGAGCGCGACCTTCACCCGAAAAGGATCAAGCGTCCAGACATGAAAAATCCGAAGGCCAGCGGACCGGCCTCCGGATCGACGTTTCGATGATCGCCGAATTAGTTGCAGCGAGCCGTGTAGATCCGGCCGCGATGATCGCGATATTGGCAATAGCCGTTGCGCAGATTGCGCACCAGCAGGCCGGAACCGGCACCAACGGCCGCGCCGATCAGCGCACCCTTGCCGCCGCCGACCAAGCCGCCGACACCGGCGCCGATCAAGCCGCCGCCAACCACGTCCTGCTCGGTCGAGGTGCAGCCGCTGACGGCAACCACCGCAACCAGTGCAATAATCATCTTCCGCATAGAGTCACTCCTCACTTTTTGTCCTCACTTGGTAAAGCTCCAGCTGCCATTTAGCATGAAATGACGGCCTTTGCTGCTGCAATCTATTGTTGGTGAAGATAGTCTTTTTCTGGGCGTGCCGCGTTCGACGCCATTACGAGGCTGGAAATTGCCAAAGACGCGTCAAGCGTACCATCGGCGCGCACATTCCAGACGATCTTATCATAGTCGTCTTCAAGCGCCGGATCGACGGCAAGGCATTTGGCGACGATGTTGTCAGCCTGCCCTTGCACGTCGCCCAAGGCGAACGGGCGTTCGGCCACGCATTGCTCGGCGCTCGCGAAAACGCTTCTGGGCACCTGGAGTTCACGGCAGTCGGCCATCGTGTTCGAGCAACCGATGACCAGCAGCAATGCAGCGATATGTTCCATGGCGGGAAGTCCTCTCGCCATAGTAACGGTCTACATTCGCCAAAGTTCCTGGCTCGCTGGGCCGGGCAGGGAAGTAAGAGGGCGACAATCGATTCTGTCACCGGCCGAAACGAGCTGGCCTCAGACCAATTGGTACAGGGCGACCACCGCGATCACGGCCAGCAGGCCCAGCGCGACAAGGCGCAAGGCCCCATTGGGAACAGGGGCCAGCGGTGGCGCGGATGCCTCGGAGTCCTCAAACTCGCCCATGGAAATCCGGGCGGCCTGCTCCAGTCTGTTCATGTCGGCAACCGTCAAGGCATTCCTCCCGCACCATGCTGCAATCCTGCTGCGGAAATGTTCGGTGATGCAACAAGTTCCAGCGGTATCTGGGAAAAACAGCATCTGCTTTTATGGTGAACAGCTGGTTAAGGAAGCTCGGGTCGCTCAATCCGTCTCGAAATTGCCGTGCGGAACGACAAGGCGGTACTCGAGACGGCCAGCCGCGATTTCGAGCGTCGCCGTTCCGTTCAGCGACGTCGGCACGACCCGTTCGAGTGCGACGCTGCCGAAGCGCTTCTCGCTACGCCTAACATCACTGGCTCCGATTGCCTCGGCCCATGTCAGGGACAGGGAGGTTCCCGTGTCGGCGGCGGTCAGGTTAGCTGTAACATCGACGAATCCATCGGGCCGCGACAGGGCGCCATAGCTCACCGAATTGACGGCGAGTTCATGCATCGCAAGGCCGATATGCAGGGCAGCGTTGGGATTGAGATAGGGGTTTGCCCCCTGAAATCTCAGGCTGCGAACCGGATCGCCGCCGTAGCGGCCCACCTGGCCCGATACGAGTTCGCGAAGTGCTGCACCCCGCCAGTTGGAAGAGGTCACGAGATCTTGGGACGAAGCCAGCGATTGCAGCCGGCCGCGAAAGCGTGTCAGGAAATCGCCGATGCTGTCGGAGTAGCGACCGGTCTGGGTGGCTATGCTCTGGATGATCGCCAGCAGGTTTTTGGAGCGATGGCTTACCTCCCGCAACAGCGTCGTCAGGGTCTGCTCGCGGCGCTTTTGCTCGGTCGTCTCGACCATTGTGGTGACGACGCCTTGCACCGTGCCGCCGTCGCCGTGGTCGGCATCGATCCAGACCTCAAACCAGCGGCTGCCATCCTCGACGGGAACGCTGATCTCGAGACGTTGGGGGTTGCCGGATGCAATGACGTCGCGCTTGGCCGCGCCGATGCGGTCGGCCTGCGCCTCCGGCAGAATACCGATGCTGTCGGTGGTGTCCGAAACCCAGGGCGCACGCATGTTGCGCGCCCATACGGTTTTCATCTCGCGATCCTGGTAGAGAACGGAAATGCCGGCATTGTGCAACGCGTGAAGAAGGGCGCGGCCGAGCTGCATGCCGCTTTCGGCAGGATGGAGGGCGATGACTTCATCGCTTTGCACGTCGTCCTTCCTGTTTCCGGTCCTGGAACCCATCGGCCAAACTGTCCACCCAATTCAGGCTGAACGGCTCACCGGTAAATGGGTTCCAAACAGGTTTCCCGAACCCGCCGCCAAAAACGGTCCGCCGGACGGCGTCCTTTAGGACACCGCCCGGCGGTGGCTGGAAACCGTTTGAGGGGTGCGGCTTCCAGTGTTCGGCCGTTGGTCGTTACGAAGCCCGTTTGAACAGGCCCGCAAGAAGCGAAATGACCAGGAAAGCGAGGAAGATGAAAAACAATATCTGCGCTATGCCGGCAGATGTACCGGCGATGCCGCCGAAACCAAGCGCGCCGGCGATGATCGCAACGACGAGAAATACGAGCGCCCAGTAAAGCATGATGCATCTCCTTCGAATGCTGCGATAAAAACGTGGATGGGTGCGGTTTGTTCCCACCCTTTGCCGAAAAAGACCGAGCTTGCAAATCGTTAAAGCAGGAAGCGCGCAGGAATTTCACCGTCGCCGCCCGCGTGCATCAGGCGGCACGATTACCACTTCCCCAATTCACGACTATGCGGCGGCTTTCGCCTGGCGGTCAAAGAACAGTGCCTGGCTGATCAGCGCCTTGACCATGTCGGGATTGAAGGGCTTGGTGACCAGGAAGGCCGGTTCCGGCCGTTCGCCAGTCAAGAGGCGCTCGGGGAAGGCGGTGATGAAGATGACGGGCACCGACGTCGATGACAGGATCTCGTTCACGGCCTCGATGCCGGAACTGCCGTCGGCAAGCTGGATGTCGGCCAGCACCATCTTCGGCCGTGTCTTGCCGAACATCATCACTGCCTCGGCATGGGTGCGCGCCGTTCCAACGACGCGGTGCCCGAGGCTCTCTACCATTTCTTCGATATCCATGGCGATCAGCGGTTCATCCTCGATGATCAGGACGTCGGTTGCCACCTGACGGGATATCTCGTTGCTCGCTTGGGCAAGCAGCTCTGAAAACTCCTGGTCGCCGACGTCGAGGATCTCAGCCGCTTCGTCCTCGCTGAAGCCTTCGACAGCCACGAGCAGAAAGGCCTGACGAGGCCGCGGCGCGATCGCATTCAGATTGGCGGCGGTGCGCTGTTCCCACGCCGATTGCGCCTGCTCCTGTGGGACGCGGATGGCGACCGATGTGAACAGCTTGGCGAACACCTTGTACAGCGCGATGCGGTCGCTCGATGCTTCGGGAAATATTTCGATATCGGCGATGATGGCCTCGAGCATCGCGGCTACCAGCGCATCACCACTCTCTTGCGACCCGGAAACAGCCCGCGAGAAGCGGCGCAGGAAGGGCAGATGTGGTGCGATGGTGGCGGATAAGCTCATGGTAAGACGTCTCCCTCAGAATGACGTGATTGCATAGGTGCATAGGTCAAGCTGACTGCAAGCCCTGACGTTAACGCGGATTTTTTGAAAAAGTTCCGCCTCGACGGAACAAAAGCCGGGGAGTGGCGTTTGTGGTCGGGATGGGCGACCAGACGAGGGCGCCGCTTGCGTTGTGTTGAGTATGATAAGAGCGGCTTGAGCGCTGGGAATACAAGGGCAAAATGAAGGATATGACGAAAGATATTCTGGCTGGCGCCGAGAGCAGGCGCCGGAACGGTTCTGGTGACGCCCTTGGGCCGAACTCCGAAATCGGACGCAAACTCAAACAATATTACGACGCGCTGGTCTCCGACGATGTGCCGGATCGCTTTTCCCAGTTGCTTAGCCAGCTGGAACAGGCTGAACCCGCACAGAAGAAGGACTGAGGCATGGCCGCGGTCTCCCAAGGCTTCAAGACCGATCTGCTTGGGGCAATCCCAAGTCTGCGCGCGTTCGCCGTGTCGCTGACGCAAAATGCCGATAAAGCCGACGACCTCGTCCAGGAAACGCTCGTCAAGGCTTGGGACAAGCATGAGAGCTTCCAGCCCGGCACCAACCTCAAGGCCTGGCTTTTCACCATCCTGCGCAACGAGTTCTATTCGCAGATGCGCAAGCGCGGGCGCGAAGTGCAGGACAGCGACGGTATCATGACGGCCAGGCTTGCCGTTCATCCGGCTCAGCACGGCCAGCTTGACCTGAAGGATTTTCGTGGGGCGCTGGAGCAATTGCCGGAGGACCAACGCGAAGCCATCATCCTCATCGGCGCGTCTGGTTTCTCCTACGAGGAGGCCGCCGAGATCTGCGGTTGCGCGGTGGGGACGATCAAGAGCCGCGTCAGCCGAGCCCGTACGCGCTTGCAGGAGATCCTGAAAATATCAGGCGAGGACGAGTATGGTCCGGACGCAATTTCGGCCCAGGTAACGAGCTCGCCGGCAAGCTGACCGCGATCGTGTCTCAAGCGCGTCCGCAGGCCGCGGCGACCGCTTGCACGAGGTCTTCACCCGAATAGGGTTTGCCAATCAGCCTGACGCCCGGAAACGATGCCTTGATCTCCTCTGCATCCGAATAGCCCGACGCAAACACGAAAGGTATGCCTGCCGCGCGCAGGCCGGAGGCGAAATCGATCGTCGAGACACCGCCCAGCATCAAGTCGACAATGGCTGCATCGAATCGCGTGGCGACCTCGCGGCCATCGACCTCGGTCAGGTCACGGGCGATCACCACCTCATCGGCGCCATGGTCGCGGCAAAGCTGCTCGACATCCATGGCGATCAGAAATTCGTCCTCCAGGACCAGAATCCGCAATCCGTCAAGCAATGTGGGCACAGGCAAAGACTCCTTGAAACGCCGGAGTCATGATCGCTAATTCGCTTGCTGTCATTTAAAAAAGACATGTGGCAAGCGGGCGGAATCTCAATCCTTGCAACGGGATGAAACGCGCTCCTCCAAGAGCGGGCTTTCGAAGGGGGTCGAAATGTCAGTCCAGAACAATAGCGCTTTCTCCAGCCGCCAATATCCTTGCGAGAACTGCCCATTGCGGCCGTTGCCGATTTTCCGCGATTTCGAAAAACAGGAACTGGCCTTCATCAGCAAATTCAAGAAGGGCGAACTCGCAGTCGAAAAGGGTGGCACGGTGCTGGTGGAGGGAAGCCATAGCGCCCATCTCTACACCGTGCTCTCCGGCTGGGCGTTTCGCTACAAGTTGTTGCGGGACGGCCGCCGCCAAATCCTCAACTATCTCATGCCCGGCGATCTGATCGGCCTGCAAGGCAGTGTGATGGGCGAGATGCAGCATTCCGTAGAGGCACTGTCGCCGATGCTGCTGTGTGTTTTCGAGCGCGAATATCTGCATGAGCTGTACCGCAATCATCCCCGGGCTGGCCTATGACATCACCTGGATCGCATCGCGTGAAGAGCGGATGCTGGACGAGAACCTGCTCAGCCTCGGGCGCCGCAGTGCGATCGAGCGCGCTGCCTATCTCATCGCCTTCATCGGCAGCCGCGCCAAGGTCGTTGGACTGAATGGCAACCAAACTGTCCAGATACCGATCACGCAGCAGCACATTGCCGATACGCTCGGCCTGTCGCTGGTTCACACCAACAAGACGATCCGCAAGCTGATGGATCGCAAGCTGATCGTCTGGCGCGACGGCGGCTGCGTGGTCTCCGACAATGAAGGCCTCAAGCGGCTCGCCGGCTGGGAAGGGCTGGGTGAAGCGCGCCGGCCATTAATCTGAGGAAGCGTCTTTTGCGGGAGCCGACGGACCGGGTGCGCGCCGATGCGTTTTCGGCTACTTTGTCCCCAATGCCGGAACCTTGAGGCGGGCAGCGCGTTTGAAACCAAGCAATCACAAGGAGTTAAGCCATGGCCACTGCCGCAGGAAAGACCGCAAACGACGCCCGTGCAAATGCGGACCTGGAAGCCGACATCAGGCAGTTGAAGGCCGACATCGACAAGCTCACCAAACAACTGGCCAAGACCGGCGAGCATGGTTATGGCACCGCGCGCCGCGCAGCCACGGAAGGGGTCGAGCAGTTGCGTGCGCAGGGCGAAGCAGCCTTTGACAGCCTGCGCAGCAATGCCAAGGACATCGAAGCGCAGATGATGGCAAGTGTACGCGAAAAGCCGGTGACGTCACTGGCGATCGCCGCCGGCGTCGGCTTCCTTTTCGCGCTCATCGCGCGTCGCTAGTCGCGCTTCGGATGGGAATGCTGGCAACCCTGATCTCGGGTCTCGCCTCGGGGGAGACCGTGGCCGCCATATACCGGGCGCGCACGGCGGCAATCGTCTATGTGATCGCCATGGCCGCCGCACTTTGCGGTCTCGGCTTTCTTGTCGGGGCCGCCTATATCTGGGCGGCGATGCGCTATGGGCCGCTTGCCGCGGCACTGGGGTTCGGCGTCGGTTTTCTGGTGCTTGCCGGGCTTGTCCTGCTGGTCTACCGGATATCGGCAGGCTCGCGTGCCCGGCGCCGGGCGCAGCGCCGCAATGCCGACATGAAGGCGATCGGCATCACCGCCGCACTCGCCGTGCTGCCGAGCCTGCTTAAGGGAAAAGGCGGTCTCGGCGTCATTCTGGGGCCGGCCGTGGCCCTCGCGGCCTACGCCATCTACCGCGAGAATGTGAAATCCGACGATCCGGACGAGAGCGAGCGGAGATAGAGCTGTCGGGAGGTCACTTCGACAGATCTTCCAGGGGCATCGATATTTCGGCAAATACGCCTTCCGGCCGGAATTCATGGGTCACTTCGCTGGAAATGACCTTGGCAAGGCTGCGGCGAATGAGGATCGAGCCGAAGCCGTGCCGATCCGGCGGAGCGACTTGCGGGCCGCCGCTTTCACGCCAGGTCAGCACAAGACGCCGGGCATCCCTCCTGCCTTGCGTCCTCCAGCCGAGGTCGACCCTGCCTGACGGCACCGACAGCGAGCCATATTTCAGCGCGTTGCTGGCGAGTTCATGCAGGATCAGGCCAAGCCCGATGGCCTGGTCGGGCGACAGCAGCAGGTCGTCGCCGGAGATCGTCATGCGCGGCTGCTCGGCCGTTTCGAAAGGTTTGACCTCGATTTGGACGAGTTCACTGATGCCGATGCCACGCCACTCGCGGTCCGACAACAGATTGTGGGCGATGCCCAAGGCCTGAAGCCTGGCGCCGAAGGCCTCAAGGAACTGGCTTGGCTGGCGGGCGTGGCGCACGGTCTGGGTTGCCAGCGCCTGGACGGTCGCCAAAGTGTTCTTGACGCGATGGTTGAGCTCACGCAGCAGCAGCCGTTGCCGTTCGTCGCCGAGCTTGCGCTCGGAGATGTCGTAGTTGACGCCGAAGATCAATGTCGGCTTGCCGTCGCCGTCACGCTCGATCACACGGCCGCGCGTGGCGAGCCAGCGCGGCGGATGAAAGCCCTTCACCCGGTGTTCGCCGAAATAGTCGTCGCTGCCGGTCAGGGCGTCGCGAAAGCGGGTTTCGGTCTGGTAGACGTCACGCGGATCGATGGCGGCGAGGATGTCACGTGCGCGCAGCCGGTTGGAGCGCGGCAGGCTGAACAGCTCCGACATCAATGTGTCGCATTCGATGATATCGGTGCGGATGTCCCATGCCCAACTGGCGAGCGACGCCGCATCGAGTGCGATGGCGCGTCGTTTTTCCTCGCGCACCAGTGCGGCCTCGGCGATCGCGCCGCTGCGGGTTGCATCCTTGAGGGTGAACAGGCTGGCGGCGAGGCTGGCGAGCGCCTTCAACTGGTCGAGCTCGGCGCGGGATGGAAAACCATGCGGCTCGCGGTCGAGCACGCACAGAGTACCGATGCGGGCACCTGCCACGATCATCGGCGCGCCGGCATAGAAGCGGACATGATGTTTTCCGGTGACCAGCCGGTTGGTCTTGAAACGGGGGTCCGTCGTTGCATCCACGACCACCATCGGCTCGTCGCCGGCGGAAATCGCATGGGCGCAAAACGAAACGTCGGTCGCCGTTTCGGTCTCGTCCAGGCCGAAGCAGGATTTGAACCACTGCCGTTCGAGGTCGACGAGCGTGACCAGGGCCATCGGCACCTGCATCACCGCCGCGGCAAGGCTGCTGACGCGGTCGAAATCGGGATCGGCCGCCGTATCCAGCATCTCCAACCCGTGCAGCACGGCGAGCCGGTCAACATCCTTGACTGCGCGCGCAACTTCGGCCGGCAGCTCGGGCACTGTTTGCGTCTTGCCAGTCACCCCACTTGCCTCGTCCCGGTCTTCGCCGCCGCCTGCTTGCGCTGGTGCAAGGCCAGCGCGCTTTTCCGGAACCATCCAAGCGAGGAACCGTTACCCGACCATGATTTGCCGAGCGCGCCAGCTGGTGCAGAATGAGACAGGGATCGAGCATGGCCAAGATCATTCCAGAAAACAAGGCGCGGCAGGGGCGTTGGGGCTGGCATGGATTTCGAATCCTGATCGCCGCATTGCTTCTGGTGTTTGCTGCGTGGGGCATTGCCGAGATTTATGGTGTGTTGATCAAGGCGCCAACCAGCGATGAACAGCATGTCCCCGCACCCAGCACCACCGAGCAGGCTCCTGCTGGCTAAAGCCGGTTTGTTCGTTGCAACGCATCGCATCAGGCGGCTCTCGATTGGGCCGCGCTCGCCGGCACCAGTACATTCAGCGCGCCAGGCTGGATTTCGATTACCGTTTCATGGTCAAGCCTGACCAATTCGCCGTCCATCACAGCGCGAAACTTGCGGCTGCTCGAATGGATTTTCAGCACCGTTCTGTTCGTCTGGTGGATTTCGACATGTTCGTTGTCGCGCCATTTGCCGCGCGCCACGTTGAAGAAAAACTTGACCAGTTCGGCGCGCTGCTTCGCCACCGTGACATAGACACCGAGTACGCCGCCCGCCGGATTGTCGGCGTAAGGCAAATGGCCTTCGCCGAACAAATTGTTGGTGATGCCGATGCCGGTGATGCGTGCCGCCATTTCGGCTTCGCCGATGCTGAGCGTCACATTCATCGCAGGTGGATTGTTGATCGTCGCCCAAGCCGCTTTGGCCGAGGCGCGGATCTTTCCCAACCGCGAACCGAACTCCATCTTCTGGCGCAGTTGCACCATCTTCGCATGCATGCCGATCGAGAACTGATGTATGAAAGGTTGGCCATTGGCTGTCGCCACGTCGACCGCGATGATTTCGCCGTCGGCGAAGGATTTCAGCGCTCCATCGAGTGACTGCGGAATGCCCAACCCCCGTGCGAACAGGTTCATGGTGCCGGCCGGCAATATGGCAAGCGCCTTCTTCGTGCCCATCAGCCGGGCGGCCGCGGCGGAAATGGTCCCGTCGCCGCCACCCGCCAGCACGATGTCGACAGAGCGACGCGAAGCCGCGCTGTCGAGCGTTTCCACCACGTCCTTGCCGGCGACAATTTCGATGCTGAGCGAGTGCCCTGCCGTCTCCAGCGTCTGATGCATCCTGTCGGAGAAGGCGACGAGGTCGGTGGTGCGCAAAGTGCCGCCATCCCGGTTCAGCACCGCTGCGAATTTCATACCCCGCTCCACCATGTCAGCCAAAAAGCGGCCGGGACACGCCCAGCCGATGGCTGAAACGCGGCAGCGACGGAAAGGTTCCTTTGACACGGAGGGGCTTCTAAGCCGCTCGATCATTCCGTGTTTTCGTTTCCCGAACCGCAGTGGTTTTGTCGGAACAACAGACTGGTCACGACGTTGTGAACCTGTAGATGCCGCGTCCGATTTCCCCAGCGAGCACGACGCGGCGCATGAGATCAGGCACGAGGAGAGACTATCATGATCCGCAATCTTTTAGCCACGACCGCACTCGCAACACTGATCGCGACGGGCGCATATGCGCAGAGCGCGACGACCCCGGCGCCGGCACAGAGCCCAGCCGTTCAGGAGTCAGGCGCCGCGACGGTCCGCGCAGAGGGCAGCATCGTCACCAACATCATCGGTGAATCCGTCTACAACGGCACCGGCGATGATGCCGAGAACATCGGCAATGTCAGCGACGTCGTCTTCGACAAGGATGGGCAGGCGAAATCCGTCGTCATCGACGTTGGCGGTTTTCTGGGTGTCGGTGCCAAGAGCGTCGCCTTCGAGTACGGCAAGCTGCAGTGGGCCGAAAAGAATGGTGACCGCTGGCTGGTAGCCCAGACGACCAAGGACGAGTTGACCGCTCAGGCGGAATTCGACAGCCAGCCCTACAGTCCGGCCCCCGCACCTGCGGCATCGACCGACGCGACCGCACCTACGGCACCTGCTACGACGGATACGGCACAAAAGCCGGCCGACATGAACGCCGCTCCGGCGGAACCGGTAAAGCGCGCGGACGGTAACCTTGCCACCAACATCATCGGTGAAGACGTATATAACGGAACCGGTGATGACGCGCAGAATATCGGCGACGTCAACGACATCGTGCTGACCAAGGAAGGCAAGGCCGAGTCCCTGGTCATCGGCGTGGGCGGTTTCCTTGGCCTCGGCGCCAAGAATGTCACCTATGATTTCTCTAAGGCGCAGTGGGCCGAGAAGAATGGCGACCGCTGGCTGGTGGCCCAGACCACCAAGGAAGAGCTGCAGGCGCAGCCCGATTTCGACCGCAAGGCCTATGATCCGGCGCCGGCCACGACGGCTTCCAACGAGCCTGCGGCCACCGCTCCGGCTGCTGTGCCGTCCGACACGACGGCTCCTGCTGTCGCTCCGGCAGATAAGACCGCCGAAGCTCCGGCAGCGACCACCCCTGACGCCTCGGCTCCCGACCAGACACAGACTGCCGCCATCGACAAGTCGACGTTGACCGAGATGCCGGTCGGCGAGATTCGTGCCGATGACCTGAAGGGCACGACTGTCTACGGCGCAAACGACGCCAGGGTAGGCGAAATCGGCGATGTCGTGCTTGCGCCTGACAACAAGACGGACGCGGTGGTCGTCGACGTTGGCGGCTTCTTAGGCGTCGGTGAAAAGGAGGTCGCGGTTGGTATGGATAATCTCAAATTCATGACCGACAAGGACGGCAACAAGTACCTCTACACGACCTTCACCAAGGAACAGCTCGAGGCTCAAACCGCCTATGATAAAGGCAGTTACGCCGAACAGCGCGATCAGCAGCGCATGATCGTAAGGTAATTCTGTTCAGCCCAATGAAGCCCGCGCTGGCAACGGCGCGGGCTTTTTATGTGTGGCCAGGTGGCAGGCCAGCGGCATGGCCGACGAGGCCGTTCTCGGTCAATTCGGCCAGCGCCAGCGACTGGTCGAGATGTTCGGCCCGCCAGGCGAGCAGCCGTTCGGCGAATTCCAGGCGCACGGTGAGATGGCCGGGGTCGGCCGCGAGATTGTCCAGCTCGCCCGGATCGCTTTTTAGATCAAAGAGCAGCGGCGGCAGATTGCCGCCGAAATGCACATATTTGAAATGCTCCGTGCGGATAACGGCGAGGTTGCATTGGCGTGCGGCGATGCCGAAATGGTTTTCGGCCTCGCCCGCGGCAATCGAGCGGAAGTCAAACTCCCAATGCGCGGCATCGCGCCAGGCCGCAGGGGTTTCTCCGCCCAGGAACGGCTTCAGCGAGGCGCCGTCGAGATGCGGCGCGGGCTTTTCGCCGAGCAGGTCGAGAAGCGTCGGCAAAATGTCGACCGCTTCGGTGAAGCTGTCGACACTGCCGCCGGTCGCCTTGCCTTGGCGCGGATCGCGAATGATCAGCGGAATGTGGTAGCTGCCGTCGAAATAGCCGCCCTTGCCCAGCATGAAATGGTCGCCCATCATCTCGGCATGGTCCGAGGTCAGAACGATGATGGTGTCGTCCCACGCGCCTGTGGCCTTGACCGCTTGCCAGACGCGGCCGAGCTGCGCATCGACCTCGGAAATCATGCCGTAATAGATCGCGCGGATGCGGCGAAAATCGTCTTCGCTCCAGTCGTGCACCTTGCCTCTGGCGTCCGGGCGGAATTTTATCTGTTTCTGCCGGCCGAGATCATAGGCAAGGTAGGGATGGTTTTCCGCCTCTTCGTGCCAGCTTGCCGCGCGCCGGAAGGCCGGGCCGTCAGCTGGATCGTACATCGTGTTGTAGGGCTCCGGCACAATGAAAGGCGGGTGCGGGCTGATGAAGGAAAGATGCGCGAACCACGGCGTGGCGTCCTCCTGTTCGCCAAGCCAACGCGTGAATTCGCCGGTCAGGAAAGCCGCCGGCGTTTGTTGCCCGGAGTAGACGGGCGGCGCGTTGCTGATGGTCCCGGCCACGCCGTCGGCCAGCGGACGGTGGATGTCGGGAGACCCGGCGCTGGCGTCGACACCTTGCAGCTCCAGCCAGGATAGCCATTGCTTCTGGTGCTCGGGCAGCAACTGGCGCACCGTAAAGCCCGGCAGCACGCCTTCATAGCTTTGCAGCCGCGGATCGCCCGGCGCCAGCAGGCGCGGATCGAGCGAGACGTCGGTGTAGCCGAACAGCGTCGGATCATAGCCCAGGGCGCGAGCCGAGAGCGCGATGTTGCCGTGGCGAGCGTCGAGCGGCGTGCCGTTGCGGCAGACGCGGTTGTTCATCTGGTAGAGGCCGGTGTAGAGGCAGGCGCGAGCGGGCGAACAGGGTGCCGCGCCGCCATAGTGCCGCTTGAACAGCACACCCTCCGCGGCCAAAGCGTCGGTATTGGGCGTCTGCACGACCGGATGGCCGGCTGCGGACAGACAATCGCCACGCCACTGATCGCATGTGATCAGGAGAATGTTGGGCCGCCTGGCTTTTCCAGTCACTCACGATACCTTTTTCGCGGGATGTCGAACGCCGTTCATGGAACCGAATTCCGGCCACGGCGCAAGCCCGACTCTGCGGGCCAATTGGTGAACGAACCTTGTTCCATCGTTCACTTTTACGACACAGTCCATTCTGTGTTTGCCGCCTTTGCCTAAACTGCTCTGGTCCTCATATTGGCGTGGACAGCGGCGAGGGCCGCACATGCACCAAGGAAGGAGCAAGACAATGCTCGACCAGATCAAGGGCCTGCATCACGTCACATCGATGGCCAGGGATGCCCGCCAGAACAACGAATTCTTCACCAGGAAACTCGGCCAGCGCCGGGTCAAGAAGACCGTCAATTTCGACGCGCCCGACGTCTACCACCTCTATTACGGTGACGAGATCGGCACGCCGGGTTCGGTGATGACCTATTTCCCTTTCCCCGATATAGGCAAGGGCCGGCATGGGGTCGGGGAAGTCGGAACCACCGTCTACTCGGTGCCGGAAGGCACGCTTGGCTATTGGGAAAGCCGTTTTGCCGATGAGGGCGTCACCGGCCTCTCGCGCGAAGAGACCTTCGGCGAGAAGCGCCTGGCTTTTGCCGGACCGGATGGTGACGGCTTCGCGCTGGTCGAGGGCAAGGGTGACGGCAGAGCGCCCTGGGCGAAAGGCGGTGTTCCGGTCGACCAGGCGATCCGCGGTTTACATTCGGTATCGCTCAGGCTGAAGGATGGCGGCGCCACCGAGGAGCTGCTGAAGTTCATGGGCTATGAGGAAGTCGACAAGTCCGGCAATCTCAGGCGGCTGGCGGTGAAGAACGGCAATGGCGCCGACGTCATCGACATCGAATCGCTGCCGAGCACGGCCTTCGCCGATCTCGGTGCCGGCTCTGTCCATCACGTCGCCTTCGCGGTCGAGAACCGCGCCAGGCAGCTCGAGGTACGCAAGGCGTTGATGGACACCGGCTATGGGGTGACGCCGGTGATCGATCGCGACTACTTCTGGGCGATCTATTTCCGCACACCGGGTGGCGTGCTGTTCGAAGTCGCCACCAACGAGCCGGGTTTCGATCGCGACGAGGATACCGCTCATCTGGGCGAGGCGCTGAAGCTGCCGTCGCAGCACCAGCACCTGCGGCCGTATCTGGAACAGCATCTGCAGAGACTGGAAGGCTGAGGTCATGAGCAAGGACGCTTACATCCACAAGCTGATGCCCGGTTCGCCGGGTGGTCCATTGCTGTTCGTCTTCCATGGCACTGGAGGCGATGAGAACCAGCTTCTGTCGCTGGGGCGCGATCTGGCGCCTCAGGCAACCATCATCTCGCCGCGCGGCGATGTGTCCGAACAAGGTGCCGCGCGCTTCTTTCGCCGCACCGGCGAGGGCGTCTACGACATGGAGGATCTGGCACGGGCGACGATCAGGATGGCGGGCTTCGTCAAAGTCCATGTCGAAGCAGCGAAGCCATCGGCCGTGCTGGGTCTCGGCTATTCCAACGGCGCGAATGTCCTGGCCTCGGTGGTGTTCGCGGTTCCAGCGCTGTTCGACGCGTCGGTGTTGATGCATCCGCTGATCCCGTTCGAGCCGCAGGTGAAGGGCAGTCTCGCCGGCCGCCATATTCTGATGACCGCCGGCAAGCGCGACCCGATCTGCCCGCCGAACCTGACCACGCGACTCGAGGCATATTTGCGTGCCGACGGCGCCGATGTCACAGTGGAATGGCACGATGGCGGGCACGAGGTGCGGCCAAACGAGATCGAGGCGGCACGGCGGTTCTTTGCCGATGCTGCCCAAGGAGCATAGCGATGCCTGACCAACTGCCTGAGATCGAACTTGAGGATCGCGGTTCCAAGGGCCGCTATGTCCTGCGTGGACCCGATGGCGCCGAGGCCGAGATGACCTTCACCAAGATCGGTGAGCACCAGATCATCATCGACCACACCGAGGTGCCGGACGTCTTTCGCGGCCAGGGTGCCGGGCTTCGCCTCGTCACCCGCGCCGTCGAGGATGCGCGTGCGGCGGGTAAGAAGATCATCCCGCTCTGCCCGTTCGCCAACGCCCAGTTTCGTCGCCATCAGGAATGGGCCGACGTGCTGAAGCAATAGGGGTTTCGTCGCTTGGAAACGGTGCGGAAAGCGGCTGCGATCCCCACGGGGATGACTTTGGCATTTGTGCGGGTAGCGCATCCTGCCTAAGTCGATATGATATATCTCAGCCCCTTGCCGACAAACGAACCGAATGATCCCCCTATGACCGAAACCGATCTCGTTCCCGTCTTCGACGGCCACAACGATACGTTGCTCAGACTCTACCAGTCGAAAGACACGGATGTCGAAAAGCTGTTCATAGAGGGGAAATCGGGCGGCCATATCGACCTGCCGCGTGCCAAAGCCGGCGGCTTCGCCGGCGGCATGTTTGCCATCTTTCCGCCGCCTGTCGAGAAATCCAGGCGCGGCGCCGTGCCCCTGGCGCCGAGTACCGCCGAGCCGCTGCCGCCCGAGGTTCCGCGCAATGAGGCGCTGACCTCGACCATCGCGATGACCTCGATCCTGTTCAGGCTGGAACGGGCCGGAGCGCTCACCGTCTGCCGCAGCGCCGGCGATGTGCGCGGTGCCATGGCGCAAGGCTCGATCGCCGCGGTGTTCCACATCGAAGGGGTCGAGGCGATCGATCCCGAGCTCACCATGCTCGACGTGCTGCATGAAGCCGGCCTGCGTTCCCTCGGCATCGTCTGGAGCCGGCCGAACGCCTTCGGCCACGGCGTGCCGTTCCGCTTCCCGTCCTCGCCCGACACCGGCCCCGGCCTGACCGATGCCGGCAAGGCGCTGGTCAAGGCCTGCAACCAGTTGAAGATCATGATCGACCTCTCGCATCTCAACGAGAAGGGCTTTCGCGATGTCGCGGCGCTCAGCGATGCGCCGCTGGTCGCGACCCATTCCAACGTGCACGCGATCTGCGGCCATTCGCGCAACTTGACCGACTGGCAGCTCGGCGCGATCCGCGAAACCGGCGGCATGGTCGGGCTGAACTTCGCAACCGGCTTCCTGCGCGAGGATGGTCGCATGAATGCCGACACAAGCCTCGACATCATGGTGCGGCATATCGATTCGCTGCTGCAGGCGCTGGGTGAGGACGGCGTTGGTCTTGGCTCCGATTTCGACGGCGCCATGATCCCGGCCGTCATCGGGGATGTCGCCGGCCTGCCGAAGCTGATCGATGCATTGGCGGCACGCGGTTTCGGCCGCGCACTGATCGAAAAAATCGCCTATCGCAACTGGCTCAATATGCTCGAGAAAACGATAGGTTAGAGACAGCCTGCGGCATGGCGCGTGCGGCCCGCCGGCATATGTCGACAAGGACATACTTCGTCGGTGGAAGCCGGATGCGATTGGGTGGATAGCCGGCAATGCTGAAGACCTCCACGGATGAGGGCGGCGAATTCGAGCGAACCGATGTCGTCATCGTCGGTGCGGGTTTCACAGGCCTGTCGGTGGCGCTCGAGATGAAGAAGGCCGGCATCGATTTCATTCTGCTCGAAGCACGCGACCGGGTCGGCGGACGCGTCGAGTCCCGACTGAACGGACTTGGCGAACGGATCGATAGTGGCGGCCAGTTCCTGTGCGAGGACATGCCGGAATTGATGGCGCTGATCGAGGCGCGCGGCAAGACGCTGGTTGAAACCTATGTCGATGGCGATTTCATCACCCAGCCGACGATGTCCGTACAACAAGCAGAGCGGATCTATGACGCGGCAATGGCAATCCGCGAGCGCATGAACGGGGTCGATCCGGACGACGTCTCGATTGCCGGACTGACCGTTGCCGACTGGCTTGCCCGCCAGCGCGATTCGGCCGATGCCAGGGCCGTCTTCCGTTCGATGATCGAAGGTCTCTGGTGCATGGCGCTGGATCAGATTCCTCTCTGGTATCTGATCGACAATGACCGACGCGTCACCAACGAGGTGCCGGAGCTGCAATATTTTGTGCGCGAAACCATGCATTCACTGGCCGACGATCTGGCCCGCGACCTTGGCGATCGGTTGCGGCTCAGCGAGCCGGTCACGCGCATCGAGCATAGTTCGCAAGGTGTTCTTGTCGTTTCGGCCGGGGGTGCCATCGAGGCGCGCACGGTTCTGGTTGCCGTCCCCCCGGCGACGGTGACGGAGCTCGCCTTTGCCCCCGCCTTGCCAGCTGGACTGGGGCGGGCGCTCGGCGCCTGGAAAAGCGGCGCGGCTATCAAGATCCTGGTGCGCTATGCCAAACCGTTTTGGCGCGGGCGGGATTTGAACGGCATGGTGATGTGGCTCGATCCGCCGGGACTGTTTGCCTGCGACGCCGGCAAGGATGTGGAGCATGCCGCGCTCGTCGTGTTCGTCGGCGGGTCGCTCGCGCTGCGCTGGCGCGACCTCGGTGAGGTGGAACTGCGTGCGGAGGTGACCGGCCGGTTGGAGGCAGCCCTCGGCCCGAGTGCCGGCGACGTCATCGATTTCAGTTTGCGTGACTGGGTAAGAGATCGCTGGAGCGGCGGCGCGTACAGCGATCTTGTTGTCGACGTGACAGCAAGAGATGCCGAGCGAACGATCCTTGCCGGCGCACCGCCGGTGTATCTCGCCTGTTCTGAACTCTCGCCGTCGTTTCCGGGGTATGTCGAGGGCGCCATCATTGCCGGGCGTATCGCCGCGCACAAGATCATTGCCGAACTTCAAGCTCCGGTCTGAGCCTGGTCTTTTCGAAAAACTGTTTGGCAAGATCGGGTCAGGTTGCGCCTCGAGCCCGAGCGCCGTCGAAGCTATGCCCGATTTTGCCCGACTTCGCCCGAATGCTGTTTCGAATTGGTTACAGTGCCAGTCCTTCGCCACCCCATCGCCGTTACAAAGTGCGGATAAGTTCATTTCACCGCCAAAAGAAACTCAGCGAAGGGGAAGGCAATGCATGCGAAAATCCAGACGATCCGCGGCGAGAGCCGCCTTCAGGCTCCAGAGCGCAATGACCGCCGTCCGAAACTGGCGCTGCGCCAGCGGGCCAGCGACCACCCCATGGCGATGTTCATGGTGCTGGCTGCTTGCGCCTTCGTCGGCATGGCGTTCACGCCGACAATCGGGCCGGCCTTCGCTTCGTTGAATCCGCCGTCCAATCTCATCGACGGGGCGCAGACGACGACCAGGACCGCGCGTCTGCCGGTACCGGTGACCGACTTCGCCTGCAAGGGCCAGACCTGGGGTGCCGAGAGTATCGACTGCCTGCGCGCAATCGCCGAACAGTCCGGAACACACAAGAGCCGCGCCATCCGCATGATCGCCACTGCCGCACCGTTGGCCGACACGCCGAATATTTTCTGATTTTATCGTAGCCTGATCCGAAACCGTTCCCGTTTTGGGATCATGTTCTGGACTCCCCGAGCGCTCCCTCCAGCGCGCTCTTCTTCGGCCCCCGCCCCCGGGGGCCTCTTTTTATTCTTTAAAGGCCGCCTGTTCGGCAATGGCGGACAGCACACTGCGCACATCAAGCGTGCTGAACGGCTTTTCCAGGATCTGCGGCCGCTGCTGTGCCGGCAGGGCCTCGATTTCGGCTTTCGCACCGATCAGGTCGCCTGTAACCAGCACGAAACGCCGCGCCAGGTCAGGCTTTTCGGCGAGCAGCTCGCGATAGATCGATATGCCGCTGACGCCGGGCATGCGCAGGTCCGAAAAGACGATGTCCGGCGGCATGTGGCCGCTCAAAGTGGCGGCGGCCGATTCCCAGACAGGAACGATCCGCGACTTGATGCCCATCAGTTCGAGTATGTCGGAGAGCGAGCCGGCGACATCCGGCTCGTCGTCGATGATCAAGGCATGGCGCAGGCCGCTCGATCGCGGCTGGTTGTCGCCGGCGGTGGCGAGGCCGGCCACGATGGCCGGCAGCTGGACGACGAAACGCGCGCCTCTCGGGAGCACTTCCTCGAACCAGACATTGCCATTGTGCCGCTCGATGATCGATTTCGAGATCGACAGGCCGATGCCGGTGCCGACGCCGACCGGCTTGGTGGTGAAATAGGATTCGAAGATGCGGCCGCGGATCGCTTCCGGCACGCCGGGCCCATTGTCCTCGACCGAGAAGCAGGGATGACCGCGGTCGCTGCGGAACGTCCGCACCTTGATCAGCCGGTCACCGGCAATGCCAGCCAAGGCGTGCTGGCTGTTGATGAGGAAGTTGGCCGCTACCTGCGTTACATGATCGGCGTCGGCCATGGCCAGCAGCGGGCCGGCGGCGAAATCGGTGTCGATGACGATGCCGCTTGAGCGCGCGCCATAGGCGGTCACTTCGAGTGCCGACCGGATCACCTGGTTCAGGTCGGTCTCGGCCTGTGCCGCGGGATGGAGGCGGACCATCGACAGGAAGCTCTTGACGATGCGGCCGCAGCGCTCGGCCGCAGCGCGGACTTTCTCGGCGCGCACCTTGGTCTGCGGATCGGAAGCGAATTCGTGCAGCAGCGTCGATTGCGCCACAACCACGGCCAGGGGATTGTTGAGCTCGTGCGATACGCCGGCCAGCAACGAACCCATCGCCGCCATCTTCTCGTTCTGGTGCAGCTTCTCGCGCTGCCGGCCGATTTCCTCCTCCGCACGCAATTTGTCGCGTAGGTCGCGGATGGAGCCGAAGATCAGGCGGCGGTCGGCGACCCGCATCTCGGTCGCCGTCAGCTCGATCGGGAACACTTCGCCGGCGGCATTCTGGGTCACCGTCTCGAGCCTTTGGCCGACCATCGGCGCGCCGCGGCCGGACATGTATTCGGCCCCCGAAGCATAGCCCTTGCGGTAATAGATCGGCACGATCGTATCGAGCAGATCCTTGCCGAGAATGTCGCTGCGCTGGAAGCCGAACATCTTCTCGGCGGCCGGATTGAATTCGATGATCGAGCCGGTCTCGTCGATGACGACGATGGCATCGAGCGAGGCCTGCAGCATAGTGCGGCGAATGACCTCGCTGGCATGGGCGTCGGAGGGCGAGCGCTCGATGGCGTCGCCGATAGCCAGGGCGATGATGTGCAGCGTCGCCTCTTCCTCGTCGGTCCATGCACGCTCGCTGACGCAGTCATTGACCGCCAGCGTGCCCCAGAGATGGCCATGCGCGAAGACCGAGACCGAGAGGAACGACTTGATGTTCTGCTTCTCGAAATCGGTCCTCAGGAAGCCTTCGAGGTCGCGCGTATGGCCGGCGAAGATCTTGCCTTGCCTCTCGTCCTCGGCAAGCCGCTCCAGCAGGGGGTCCGAATTGACGATCGATTGCATGATGACGGTCGGCGATGCCAGTTCGCCGCCGAAAAGAGGGTCGATCCAATAGGCGGCGACGGATTGGGCGAAGCCCTGGCCTGGCAGTTCGCGCAAGCGAAACAGGATGCCGCGCTGGCAATCCATGGCCCGGCAGAGCGTTTCCAGTATGCCGTCCATCTCGCGCTGCCAGTCGCCGGCCTCGCGCAGCCGGCGAACGACACGCACGGCCGCCATCGCCGCGCCCTGCCTGAACCCTTGCATATCGGTGCTTGCTGCTTCAGCGATCATCTTGTGCTGTCATTCCGGAGTCGCGCCAATTCGGAGTCGTGCCAATTTCGGCTGGCGAGCAACCGAATCCTTCTGGCCCGATCCTCAGTTGCCATCGCCGGTCGGCAGCGAGAAGATATAGCCCTCGCCGCGCACCGTGCGCAGGAATTTCGGATTGGCCGGATCAGCCTCGATCTTTTTGCGCAGCCGCATGATGCGAATGTCGACCGCACGCGACGATTCCGGATCTTCGGTGAAACCGATCGCCTCGGAGATCGCGGCGCGGGTCAGCAGCCGGTTGGCGCGGGTGAGGAAAATCTCCAGCACGTCGAATTCACTCTTGGCCATGTCGATCACCGCGCCATTGGCGCCGGTGACCAGCCTGCCATCGAGATCGGCCTGAAAGGGGCCGAAGGCAACGGAACGGCGATCCGTCCCGGCCTTCTTGTCCTGGAGCTCCTTCGGCTGGGGAACGCGGCGCAACACGCTGCGCACCCTGGCCAGCACTTCGCGCAATTCGTAGGGCTTGACGATGTAGTCGTCGGCACCGAGTTCCAGCCCGACGATGCGGTCGAGCGCGGTGCCGGCCGCGGTCGCATAGATGATGCCGATCGGCAGCTTCGAACGCAGCCAGCGGCCGAGGGAGAGGCCGTCCTCGCCGGGCATGGCGATGTCGAGAATGGCGAGATGGAACGATTGCGTTTCAACGAGGCTGCGCGCGGCGGCAGCACTTTCGGCGGTGACCACTTCATAGCCCGCGGCTTCGAGGTATTCGGCAACCGCATCCCTGAGGTCGGGCTCGTCCTCGACGATAACAATTCTTGCCCGCACGATGCTTTCGCTCCCACTTTCAGTGGAAAGTAGATTGGGTATAAACATCATGTCCAGCACTCATATCCGGGTTGCCAGGGAACGGTTGGAAAATATGGCCGCACGATCCGTTATTGCGCTTGTTTCGGTAGCCGAAGTGGTCGCGACCGAACTCGCCGACCATCTCGAGCGGCGCGGCCACGACGTGCATCAGGCGCGCCAGCCCTGGGAGGCCGAATCGCTGCTGTCGGGAAAGGGCATCGACGTCGTCGTCGTCGGCGACAGCCTCAGCCAGGCGGAGGGGCGCGACCTGCTCAGACGTTATGGCGGCCAAGGAGGAGGCGGCGAGGGCGGGCCGGATTTCATCCTGATCTGCCGGCCGGCCGATCTTGTCGACAAGGTGCTGGCGCTGGAGCTTGGTGCGGCCGACGTCGTCGAGAGTCCGCTCAATGTCCGTGAACTGGCCGCTCGTGTCGGCGGCCTTCTTTCGCGCCGCGGCAGGGGCACCCAGGAACTGATCGTGCTGGAGAACGCGACCGTCGATCTGAGATCGGCCATGGTCATGCATCGCTCCGGCTCCGAGGAACAGCTTTCGCCCGGCCAGGTGGCGCTGCTCAGGTTGTTCCTGGCCAGTCCGCGCAAGGTGCTCACGCGTGACGACATCATCGCCGCGGCACCGGCCGAAAACGCCGACGCCTTCGATCGCTCGATCGATTCGCGCATCGTGCGGCTGCGCCGCAAGCTCGACACCGACACCATCACCACAATACGTGGCGCCGGCTATCGGTTCGATCCGCCGCGGCAATTCGCCGACTGACTGCCGGGTACTGGCGCAATCCCTTTTTTCGGGCATCGGATTTTCCATCTCTGGGCCCGATGCTCTTGACACTCAGCGTACCAGCAGAAGCGATGGCCCCACCGGCATGTCACTGCCCATGGTGAGTTCGCTTGCATGGGCGCGGTCCCTGAGAAGCATGGTGGCAAGACCGGCAAAGCCGAGCAGGCCCTGGGCGTAAAGCAGTGCGGACAGCACCGAAGCAGCGAATTTCGTTTTCATCGTCGCAGTTCCCCAAAAATGCCAATTCTCTAGAAATGAACCTGTTGCGGGTCGCTTCAGGATACCCCCGAAGTGCCCGCGCCGCCCACGGAGCCCCCCGTCGCGGCGCGGGCCTTCGGTCCTCTCGGCAGCAAGTTGCCGGAGGCGCCGCGCAAACCCGTCAGCCTAAGGCCGACCCGCCAGAGGGCCTTTAGCCGGGCGATGCGCAGGCTGGAAACAATCCAGACCGTGGCGAAAAACAGTGCGGCATGCAGCGTCGAAATCTCGCCTGAAGTCATCGCGCCGAGGCTTGCCAGCGGGGTGCCGGCAACCGTGCCGACGCCGCCGATGACCGTTGCCGCGATGCTGATCCTGAGTAGCCAGGACAGCGCGTTCGATTTCGTTCCCATGTTTCGTTACCGGCTGTTTTCGTTACGTCAACTTTGCTTGCGGCCGGTATCCGGATCATGCCGCTTGAAACCTCGTTTTGTTGCAGTTCGGTTTCGAGATCGAGGGGCCTTCTTTCGTATGCCGTTGATTCGCACTTTCGTTTACAGGCAGATACCTATGTTCCCGGCTTTGATCTCGCCGTTAGGCTGCAGAGACGACACTTATTCGCTTCTATGAAGGGCTGCGCTCGTTAACCTGAGGAAACAGATTCGAAACACAAATGAGCGTTTTGCGAAATATCCCCGAAACATGACGCTGGGAAAAGCAGCCATCGAATTGGAGCCGGCCGAACCGGCAGAGAGAGGGGACTTCATCATGCATACCGCCATTTCCGCCAAGCTCATCAACATTACCGCCGCCGCGCTCACGGGTGCCGCACTGCTGCTCGGCGCCGGCTCGGGCGCAGCGCATGCCGCCAACAAGATCGTGGCGCGCGTTTCGCTTTCACAGCAGGTCATGGAAGTCTCGGTTGACGGCCGGCCGACCTTCGCCTGGAAGGTTTCCACCGGCGACCGGGCCCATGTGACGCCGACCGGCTCGTTCAAGCCGACGCGCATGCATGCGATGTGGTACTCGAAGAAATACGACAACGCCCCGATGCCGCACTCGGTCTTCTTCAGCGGCGGCTATGCCGTGCATGCGACCTATGCGATCAAGCGTCTCGGCCAGCCGGCTTCGCATGGCTGCGTGCGGCTGCATCCCGACAACGCTGCCGATTTTTACCAGCTCGTCGAAACCTTCGGGGCAACCAACACCAGCATCGTCATCGTCAAGTAGCAGGCTGGAAACGATGGCGTGTCAGCATGCTGCCACGCCTTGTTCAAGGCTCCCGCGGAATCCCGGGGTTGAGCACAGCCAAAAAAGAGGCCGGAGATTTCCGGCCTCTTTTCGTTTCTCAGCTCGGCAGTGCCGGCATCAGCTTGGGATCCGGTTTCTCGGCCAAATGAGGCAGGTCCTTGCTGGCGATGAAGGTGTAGAACATGGGCACGACGAAGAGCGTGAACAGGGTGCCGACCAGGATGCCGGTGAAGATGACCAGGCCCATCGAATAGCGGGCCGCGGCACCAGCGCCGCTGGACGTGATCAGCGGCACCACGCCAAGCGCCATCGCCGCTGTCGTCATCAGGATCGGCCGCAGGCGCACCTTGGCCGAGGCGATGATGGCGTCGCGCCGCCGCATGCCATGCATTTCGCGCTGCTGGTTGGCGAACTCGACCAGCAGAATGCCGTGCTTGGTTATGAGACCGATCAGTGTGATCAGGCCGACCTGCGTGTAGATGTTGAGCGTGCCGAGGCCCAGATTGAGCGGCACGATCGCGCCGAAGATCGACAGCGGCACCGCCATCATGATGATCAGCGGGTCGCGGAAACTTTCAAACTGCGCCGCCAGCACCAGATAGATGACGACAACTGCGGCCGCGAAAGCGATCAGGATGGTGTTGCCCTGTTCCTTTTCCTGCCGCGATTGACCGGAATAGTCGAGGAAGAAGGTGTCGGGCAGGCTCTCCTTGGCGATGTCCTCCAGCGCCTTCAGCCCGTCGCCGGTGGTGACGCCGGGCAGCGGGAGCGCCGAAATCGTCGACGAATTCAGCTGGTTGAACTGCTCGATTGCCGCCGGCGCCGCATTGGTCGAAATCTTGACCACCGCCGATAGCGGCACCATCTCGCCCGTCACGCTGCGCACGAAGTATTCGCCGAGCTTGTCGGGGTTGTCGCGAAACTCTTGCGGCACCTGCGGGATGATGTCGTAGCTGTTGGAGTCGCGGTCGAACTGCGCCACTTCGGCGCCGCCGACCAGCAAGGTCAGCGTGCGGCCGATATCGGCGATCGGCAGGTTCAGCGCCGCGGCGCGGTCGCGGTCGATGGTCACCGTCACCTCCGGCGCGTCATAGGCCATCGAATTCTGCACGACGATGAAGCGGCCGGAGGCCTGCGCCTTGTTCTTGATCTGCTCGGCCACCTCGTACACCTCCGAGGAAGCGCCCGTCGATCGCACCACCATGGAAATGGGCAGGCCGCCGCCGGAGCCCGGCAACGTCGGCGGTGCAAAGACGAAAGCCTCGACACCGGCCACTTTGGCGATACGGGCCGTAATGTCGGCCTGCAGTTCCTTCGAATTGCGCTTACGTTCCGCCCAGTCCTTGAAGGCATAGCCGACGAAGGCGCTGTTTGTCGTGCCGCCGAAGGCCACGGCCGAGAACTGCGCCCGTGTTTCGGGAATATCCTTCACCAGGCCGAGGATCTGGTTGACGTATGTCTCGGTGTAATCGGAGGTCGCATAACGCGGCCCCGTCACAATCGAGAGCAGAAAGCCCTGGTCTTCTTCCGGCGCCAGTTCGCTTGAGGTCTTGGTGAACATGAAGCCGGTGACGCCGACAAGCGCAAGCACGATGATCAGCGTCAATGGGCGATAGTTCAGTGATCCGGTGACGGCCCGTTCATAGCCATGCTCGACGCGCGCGAAGGTGCCGTCGACAATGCGCTGGAAACGGCCCGGCGTGCCGGACTTCAAGAGGCGTGCCGACATCATCGGGGTGATGGTGATGGCAATGACACCCGACAGCACCACCGAGCCGGCGAGCGTGACCGCGAATTCACGGAACAACGCGCCGGTCAGGCCGCCGGTGAAGGCCAGCGGCGCGAACACGGCGGCCAGCGTCATGGTCATGGCAACGATGGCCGACGATATTTCGCGCATACCGCTGAACGCGGCCTGCATCGGCGACATGTGGTCTTCTTCCATATGGCGATGGATGTTCTCCACCACCACGATGGCGTCGTCGACGACCAGGCCGATCGCCAGAACCATGGCCAGTAGCGACAGCAGGTTGATCGAGTAGCCGACCGCAAACAAAAGGAAGCAGACGCCGATCAGCGACAACGGGATGGTGATGATAGGCATCATCACCGACCGGAAGGAGCCAAGGAACAGAAGAATGACGACGATGACGATGGCAACCGCCTCGGCGATGGTCTTGAACACCTCTTCGATCGAGGCGCTGATCTGCCCGGTCGCGTCGTAGACGACCTCGATCGTCATTCCCTTCGGCAGTGTCTCCTGAATCTGTGGCACCAGCTTGGTGAGCGCCGCCGCCGTGGTCAGCGGATTGGCCGCCGGCGTCGGGAAGATGGCGAGGAAGGTGCCGGGCTTGCCGTTGAACGAGACCCTGGTGTCGGTGTTCTCGGCGGCGAGTTCGACGCGAGCCACGTCGCGCAACCGCACCACATTGCCGTCAGTCGAGCGCAGCGGCAGCTCGGCGAAGGCCTCCGGCGTCTGCAATGTCGAGCGCACGGTGATCGAGGAAACGACATACTCGTTCTGGGTGTTGCCGGGCGCCGACAGGAAGTTGGAATTGTTGATCGCCGTCAGCAGTTCGGAGGCCGTCACGCCGCGCGCGGCAAGCTTGACCGGATCGATCCAGACGCGCATCGAGTATTCCTGGGCGCCGAAGATCTGCACGTCGGCGACGCCTTCGACCGTCGACATGCGCGGCCTGATGACGCGCTCGATATACTCCGTAAGCTGCTCCTTCGTCATGTTCGGATTTTGCATCGAGATGTACATCATCGCGAACTGCTGGCCGGTGCCCTTGACGATGACAGGGTCCTTCGATGCGTCCGGCAAGGTGCCGCGCACGCCCTGGACCTTGGACAGAACTTCAGTCAGCGCGACGTCGGGGTTCGAGCCGAGCTTCATCTGCACCGTCACGGTGCTGGAGGACGGGCGGCTGGACGAGGTGACGTAGTCGATGTTTTCGGTCGAGGCGACGGCGCGCGCGATCGGGGCGGAAATGAAGCCCTGGATCAGATCGGCGCTGGCGCCCGGATAGGCCGTGGTGATGGTGATCGCCGTTTCGTCGACCTTCGGATACTGCCGGATCGACAGGTTGAAGATGCCCTGGAAACCCAGAAGCAGGATCATGCAGCCAAGGACCGTCGAAAGAACAGGCCGGCGAATGAAGAGATCGGAGATGCTCATTGCTGGCCGGCCTGCTTGTTTGCCGATTTGGTCGGGTCGATGGTGTTGTCCACAACGACGGACATGCCGTTGAAGAGGCGGTTCTGACCGGCGGTGACGACTTCGTCGCCAGCCTTCAGCCCCTCGACGATCTCGACCATGCCTTGATTGCGGCGGCCGGGCTTGACGAACACCTGCGACAGCACGAGCGCGGGCTTGTCACCTTCCGCCGCCGGCTTGGCCGCATCGGGAGCCTGGTCAGTCGGCTTTGCCGCATCGGCGGTGGGCTTGGCAGCATCAGCCGCCGGCTTCATGGCATCGGCCGGCTTGGTGTCCGCAGGCTTGGCATCAGCCGATTTGTCGGCTGCCGGCGCGGCGGGTTTTTCCTCCGGCTTGGCAGCTGGCGCCGCCTCGGCGGGCTTGGCTGGCTGCACCACGAAGATGTAGTCGCCATAGAGACTTGTCGTCAGCGCCGTCTGCGGCAGGGTCAGCACGTTCTGCTCTTCGGGCAGCTCGACACGCACCTGCACGAACTGGCCGGGGGTCAGCTTGCCATCGGGATTGGCGACTTCCGCCCGGATGTTCACCAGCCGGCTGGACGAGTCGATCTTCGGGTCGATGCCGCGAATGGCGCCTGCGAATGGCCTGTCCTCACCGCCAAAGCCCAATCGAATCGTCTGGCCTATCTTGAGCAAGGCGAGTTGCTGTTCGGGAACCGAGAAATCGACCCGCATCGTGTCGAGATCCTGCAATGTCACCACGGCGGTGCCGGGCGCCAGATACTGGCCGATATCGATCCTCGGAATGCCCACCGTGCCGCCGAAAGGCGCCGTCAACTGCTTCTGCTCGAGCACGGCCTGCAGCTTGGTGACCTGAGACGCCGAGGCCGAGGCCGCCGCACGCGCCGTGTCCAGCGTCGAGTCGGAGCCAACGCCACGCCTGGTCAGTTCGATGGCGCGGGCAAGCGATGTCTGATCGAGCGCGGCCTGAGCCTTCTGTGCGTCGAGATCGGCGCGCTCGACGGCGTCATCGAGCTGCAGCAGAACCGCATTGTCCGCCACCTTCTGGTTGGCATGGAAAAGGATGTCCTTGACGATACCGGTGGTCTCGACCGTCAGGTCGACACCGCGCACGGCCTTGACCGTACCGATCGCCTCGACGCCGGGCGTCCAGGCCGAAGGCTTGGCGATGGTTGTCGAAACGGTTGCTGCCGGCGGCTTCATCGATGCGAAGTACTGCTTGATGCCGTTGTCACGCAGGAAGTTGAAGCCCACGATGCCGCCGACCACGACGACGAGCAGGGCCAAAACCAGAACAATGATAAATATACGGAGTATGCGCTTGAACAAGGAAGTCCCCTCAGTCGAAAATCCGGCGCGAAGCGCGGATATCGGGACACATATCGACTGCGGGTCCCGATTTCAAATAATGGCGGTCTTACTGTACCGTCTGGACGGTCTTGTCAATTGGGCCTAAGCTTGCGATGGGAGGCACCATGAGAGCCCAACGACCGAATTCGCGCGAGAAGATTCTCGCCGCGGCGGCTGATGTTGCCCGGGAATCCGGACCAGGCAGCCTGTCGCTGGATGCCGTCGCCAGCCGTGCCGGCGTGTCGAAAGGAGGGCTCCTCTACAACTTCCCGACCAAGGCCAAATTGATGCAAGGTTTGGTCGAAGGCTATCTGCGTGAGTTCGAGCACGCGCTGGAAGCCGCCCGCACAAATGACAAGGACGAAAATCCCCTGGCCGTCTACATCAGGCTGTCGGCCAATGATTGCGAGGAAAAGCAGCCGTCGGCGTCCTGGATCTTCTCGGCCATCGCCGAGGATCCCGATTTCATGATGCCGATAAAGACCTTCAAGCGGCAGCTTTTCGAGCGGCTGAAGGGCGAAACGCCGGATCTCAAATCGCTATTGATCTGCTATCTCGCCATCGAGGGATTGCGCAGCATGAACCTCTTCGATTCGGATGTCCTGTCGAAAGACGAGCGCGAGCTGTTGGTATCGTCCCTGCTCGAGATTGCCAAATAGGTCGCCCACCCGCTTTTCGGCCAGGCCTGTGCGTCAACGCGGTTCGCCGGCGTCACACAGGGTTCATCGTGCGGCCATAGCGTTCTTCCCAGTTCTTTGCTGCAATGCATCTGGAGTGGGACATGGTGGATATAGTTCCAGCGAGGCGGGCATTCCGAGACCGGATCATCCGCTGGAACAATCGGGCAGCGCGAAGTGGTTCCTGCCCGCCTTCGGCGTGCGCAGCGCCGCCCCATTGCAGCCGGAACCGTTCGCCGCCATCGTTCCGGCAACGCCCGACGCAATTTGCTGCTTGCCTGAGTGCTGACGCTGCCGTGCTCGATCACGCTCGGCCCTGAAGGCTTTAGTCTAGCATTTGCTTCCGGCGGCCAGTAGCGGGGTGTCTCCTGGTTGGATTCCGCTGCTCGTTCGACGCGAGAGTTTCGGGATAGCGGCGATCAATTCTTGGGTATAGGCCTGCTGCGGACGATCCAGAACGTCTTCCGTATTGCCGTATTCAACCAGCTTGCCGTGCTGCATGACCGCAACGTGCTCGCAGAGATAACGCACCACGCCCAGATCGTGGGAAATCAGGATCAGCGTCAGCGACAATTCGCGGCGCAGCCGCGCAAAGAGGCCGAGCACCTGGGCCTGGATGGTGACGTCCAGAGCGGAGGTGACTTCATCGGCGATCAAGATCTCGGGCTCCAGCGCCAGGGCTCTGGCGATGCCGACGCGCTGCCGCTGGCCGCCGGAAAGCTGCGTGGTGCGTCGGTCCAGCAACTGGCGTGGCAATTCCACTTTTTCCATCAGCTCACGGATCCGCTCCGGGATGTCTCTTTCCGGGCAGATGTTCTGTTGCCGCAGCGGTTCGGCCAGAGTTCGCGCAACCGTAAACGCCGGGTTGAGGGACATGAACGGGTCCTGGAACACCATCTGCAGTTTGCGAACCTGCTCCGGTCGGCGCTGCCTCAGTGCGCGATCGAGCGATTGGCCGTCCACCTCGATCTCTCCTTGTTGCGGCTGCACAAGGCCGGCAATAGCCCGGGCTATGGTGCTCTTGCCGGAACCGGACTCGCCGACGATCCCCAGCGCCCCACCGCGCCGCAATGCCAGCGAAACATTGTCGACGGCGCGCACGATTTGCGGCGGCTTGCGCGTCGCCCAGGCCGCAAGGCTCTGCCCAGGGTAGAAGTTCACGCACAGGTTCTTCACCAGGAGATGCGGTTCCGTCGCCACGGGGCAGGCATGCGTGGTCGGCTTCATCAGCGAGGGTTGGGAAGCGATCAGGCGCTTCGTGTATTCATGGGCGGGGTCACGCAGGATCTGATCGACCGAGCCGATTTCCAGCACCGCACCGTCCTTCATGACGACGACGCGGTCGCACATTTCCGCGATCACGCCAAGGTCGTGAGAGACCAGAATGACCGACAGGTTGCGTTCACGCCGGATGCCGCGGAGCAGGTCGAGTATCTGAGCTTGCACCGTGACATCAAGTGCCGTCGTGGGCTCGTCGGCAATCAGCAGTTTCGGTTCGCAGGCAAGGGCCGCCGCAATCATCACCCGCTGACGCATGCCACCGGACAGCTCGTGAGGATAGGCGCCCGCGCGCCTTGACGCGTCCTTGATATGCATGTCTTCGAGCAGTCCGACCGCCCGCGCATTGGCCTGCCGCCAGGATATGCCCTGATGGACCACCATCGCCTCGCCCACCTGACGCCCGACCGTCATGATCGGATCAAGATGCGTCGACGGGTTCTGGAAGATCATCGCCGCTTGCCCGCCGCGCAGCCGGCCCAGCTCGGCATCCTTCATGGCGAGGACATCGCTGCCCTCGAACATGATCCGGCCCGACTTCACCAGTGCGTTGCCGGCAATCAGCTTGAGGATGGCTCTGCAGGCCACCGTCTTGCCCGATCCGGATTCACCGACGATCCCAAGGACCTCTCCCGCTTTTAGTGAAAAGCTGACGCCGCGCAGGGCGTGGACGTCGCCAAAATTGGTGGTGAAGTCGATGGTGAGGTTCTCGACGCTGACGAGGTCGCTCATCTCAGGATTCCGTGTTCAGGAGGCGGGCGAGACCATCAGCGGTCAAGGAGAGGCCGAGCGCCAGAAGGCAGATGGCGATGCCTGGGAAGATCGCAATCCACCATGCGGTCGTCAGGTAGGTCTGCCCATCCGCGATCATGGCGCCCCATTCGGGCGTCGGCGGTTGTACGCCGAGGCCGAGAAAACCCAATGATGATCCGAGCACGATGGCCAGCACGGCATCGGTCATGACGAAGACGATCGATGGGACGATGGCATTCGGCAGGATGTGGAACAGCATGATGCGCAAATGCCCAAAACCCATGCCACGTGCCGCCAGCACGAAATCGACGCCGCGCAGCACCAGCGCCTGGCTCCGCACAAGTCGGGCATAGCTGACCCAGTTCACCAAGGTGAGCGAGATGAAGTAGCTCTTGAGGCCGGGCCCCAGCACGGCCACGATGGCGATCACGAGGACGAAATAGGGAAATGATACGGTGACCTCGAGGATGCGCATCAGCACCGCATCGATCCTGCCGCCCAGATAGCCGGCGATGAGGCCGACGGTCGTCCCCAGGATGATCGGACCGACCACGCCGAAGAAGGCCATGGCGAGATCGTAGCGCGCGGCAAACAGTGTCCGCGCCAGGACATCGCGGCCGATGGCGTCCGTGCCAAACCAATGCTCGGCGCCAGGTGGTTTCAGCGCCTGCATCACATCGACCTTGATCGGGTCGAAACTGGTCAGCACCGGCGCCAGAATGGCCACGACGATCCAGGCCAAGGTGATGGCGCCGCCAATGGCCAAGGTTGCCGGCATCGTGCGGATCCGCGCCATGGCCAAGGGGCCGCTGCCTCGCATCACATCGCTCATAATTCCACCCGTGGGTCGAGAATGGCGGTCAAGACATCGACGGCAAAATTCGAAATGACGACACCTACGGCAAGCAGCAGGGCCACTGCCTGGACGACGAACTGGTCGTGCGTGAGAACGCCGCGGATGAGCAGGTTGCCGAGCCCTGGAATGTTGAAGACATTTTCGACAACGACCGTCCCGCCGATCAGGAAGGCGACCACGACGCCCAGCAGATTGACTGTCGGCAACAGGGAATTCCAGAACACATGCCGGGAAAAGATGTAGCTTTCCGGCAGGCCCCTGGAGCGGCAGGCGATCGCATAATCCTTGTCCAGCTGCTGAATGAAGGTCGCGCGCAGATTGCGCGCGAGGATCGGCGTCACCCCGATACCGATCGTCAGGGCCGGCAAGAACAGATGCCACAGATTGTTGATAAAGGTCGGTCCGTAACCGGATACCGGGAAAATCTTCAGCCGCAGGCAGAAGCCCATGATCAACAGCAGGCCGACAAAGTAGGACGGCACGCCGACGCCCGCGACGCAGACGAGACGGATGAGGTGATCGATCCACCGTCCGCGCTGCCGGGCAGCGGTGACCGCGAGCGCGAATGTCAACAGCAGCGAGATCACGAGGCCGTAGAGGATCAAGAAAACCGTTGGCGCGATCCGTGCCGCGATGACGCCGCTGACGGGACCCCGGAAGGCGATCGACTGACCGAAATCGCCGCGCAGGCAATTCAGCACGTAATAGAAATACTGCACGGGGATGGGCTGATCGAGACCGTATCGCGCCCGCACGAATTCGATCGCCTCCTGACTGGCCTTGGGGCCAAGCATGAGGCGAACCGGATCGCCGGGTGTCATTTGCAGCAGCAGGAAGGTGATCACACTGATACCCAGCAGCACGGGGATCAACTGTATCGGCCGTCTAAGCACGAAGGAGAATCGATTCATGGTCGGGATCCTGGTGTCAAATCGATGCGAGACGGGGACGAAGTGTCTCGTCCCCGTCTCGCATCCTGTGCTGATCAATCCAGGCTGGTCCCGCCGATGGACGAGAATTGCAGGCCGACGTTCAGGACCAACCCTTTCACGCTCGGAGCGTAGGCGTTGAGCCACGTCGGGTGATAGAGCGCCACCTGCGCCACCTCGTCCACCACGGTCTTCTGGATCTGGGCATAGAGCTCGGCCCGTTTGGCATTGTCCGCCTCACCCGAGGCTTTATCGATCAGTTTGTCGACCGTTTCGTTGTTGTAGCGGGTGTAGTAGGACTTGTTGTCGCCCGCGCCCCAGACGCACCAGCGCAATGCGTTGTCGGGATCTCGCGTCTCGTTGTACCACCAGTTCATTTCCGCCTGATACTCGCCATCGGCGAGGCGGGTCCATGCCTGGGTTGAATCGATCTTGGCAATGTTGACGGTGATGCCGACTTCCGCCAACTGCGCCTGGATCAGCACCGCCGCCTTTTCCTCGTCGGCACTTCCGGCATTCTGGATGAGTTCGAAACTGGCTCCGGTCTTGCCGGATTCTGCCAGCAGGGCCTTGGCCTTTTCGACGTCTCGGGCAATGACTGGCAGCGATTTGTCGAAGAAATCGAGCGTCGGGCTCATGATGGAACTGGCCGGCGTGCCGAGACCCAGCGTCACCGCGGCATTGATGGCCGTGCGGTCGATGCCATAGCTGACGGCCTGGCGGAATTTGAGGTCGTTGAAGGGTTCTGCCGAATGGTTGATCAGCATGTCATAGGTGGTGCTCGAAGGTTCAGGGTCGGCCCGGAAGCCGGCGGCCTTCAACTCGGCCATGCGCGGGGCCGGAACTGCGAGGCAGACGTCGAGTTCGCCCGCCTGCAACATCGAGACCCTGGTGTTGTCGTCCGGGACATAGCGGAATTCGACGCCGTCGATCTTGGGCTCGCCTTGGCGGTAATAATGCTCGTTGCGGCCAAGGACCACGCGGTCTCCCGGCTTCAATTCGACGAATTTGAACGGCCCTGATGTGACCGGCGCCTTGGCGAAAGCGTCGTCGCCCATTTTCTCGACCGCTGCCTTCGGCACGATGCCGGTATTCCAGATTTCGGTCAGCGTCAGGAAGGGCGTGAATTTGCGGTCGAGCGTCATCACCACTGTCCTGGCGTCCTTTGCCTCGACCTTGGTCAGGGGCTGAAACGGCGCCGCATAGGCGGAATCCTTCTGGAAGCGCATGCGGTTCCAGCTGAACGCCACGTCCTCGGCCGTGATCGGCGACCCATCGGAAAATTTGGCCTCGCGCAGGTGGAAGGTATAGGTCTTGCCGTCATCCGCGATGTCCCAGCTCTCGGCAAGGCCCGGGCCGACTTCTGTGCGATCGGCATTGGCATGCAGCAGGCGTGCATACATCATGCCCTGGATAAGGATATCGGCTCCGTAAGTGGTTTTGATCGGGTCCAGGGTGAGAACCTCGGCCCCATAGGCCATACGCAGTATCTTGCTGCCGTCAGCATTGGCTCGAAGCAATGTGGCCGGCAATGTCGCGATGCTGAAGCCGGCAAGCGCCGCACTTTTGAGGAATACTCTGCGGTCCATGACAATCTCCCATTTTCGTTGATGATGTTCCCGGGGGCGGTTCCATGCTTGTTGGTTCAAGCAGTCCTTGATGGTTCAAGCAGTCTTGGTGATGTGGGTAGGTGGTTGGCGCTGGTGCCAGGCGTAGTCAGCCTCAAGCACCGCACCTAGCCGTAGCAGCAGATCGTCGCGTCCGAATGCGGCGACAAACTGCACTCCGATCGGCAGGCCGTTTTGCGTCCAGCCGAGCGGCAGGGATATCGCCGGCGATCCGGTGCCGTTGAAGAGCGCGCTGAACGTCTCCTTCGGCGCCAGATCGGCGAACACCGTATCGATGTCGCGGCCGGGACGATCCGGGTTGTGCGTGCCGAGCAACTCCGGCGGGATCGCGCAAGTCGGCGTCACCAGCACGTCATGGACGGCCAGGAATTCGCCAATCGTCCGCGTGATCTGGTCATAAACAGCGAGGGCCGCGATCAGGCTTGCCGCGTCCAGCGTTCGGCCATGGCGATAGACAGCAAGTGTCGTCTGCTGCAGGCAGGCCTCTTCAAGAGGCCGTCGCAGCAGGCCCGCCAACTCGTCGAGCGACTGCGCCGTAGAGGCTGCCCAGATCACTTTCTGCGCCGCCAGATAGCGCTCATAATCGAACACAGGCCCGGCTTCGACGACCTTGTGGCCCAGTTGCTCCAGCCTCTTGCCCACTTCGAGAACTGCCGCCTTCACCTCGGCGTCGAGCGGATAGCCGGACCAGGACGTTGTACACAGGGCAATGCGCAAAGCCTTTGGTGGCGTCTTGATCGCCTGGGCATAGCTGGTGGTTGGAGGGACGATCTCATAGCTGTCGCCGGGAAGCGCACCAGACCCCAGATCAAGCAAAGCCGCCGTGTCGCGGATCGAGCGTGTCAGCATGAATGAAATGGCGAGACCCAGCATTGGCGCATTCGATTCCGGCGCACCGCTGATCCGGCCACGAGACGGCTTCAGGCCGACGACACCACAAAAGGCGGCGGGGGTGCGAATGGAGCCGCCACCGTCGGCGCCTTGCGCGAAGGGAACGATGCCGGCGGCAACGGCTGCCGCTGCGCCGCCGCTCGATCCCGAAACACCCCTGCTGGTATCCCAGGGGTTGCGTGTCGCACCATAGAGGGAGGATTCGGTTGCCGCCGCTATGCCGAATTCCGACGTGGTGGTGCGCCCGATATTGGCAAGGCCGCCGGATCGCATTTTCACCCAGAAGGCGTGATCGTCGCCGCAGATGAAACCCTTGGCAAGAACGCTGCCGAACTCTCCCGGCCGGCCGGCTTCGATGGGGAAATCCTTGGTCAATGTCGGCATGCCGTGGAAAGGTGCGGGTCCGGGATCCTCGCCGAGCGCTTCGATCGCATCGGCATAGGTTTCGATCACGGCATTGAGCTGCGGATTGACCGCGGCGATCCCTGAAAGGATGCAGTTTCCCAGTTCGCGCGGCGTAACTTCCCGCTTGCGCAGGAGATCGGCCAGACCAACGCCGTCATAGGCGGCGTATTCCGTCAACTTCATGCGCTTGCCCTGACTGTCCACGGTTTCAGCAACGGGTGATGCATCGTCATTCTTCGCCTTCTTCTTTGATGTGCCGTGCGACGCGCCGTGGCGGCTTGTGGAAGGTCCGCAGGATCCCGGCGATATCCTCCAGCTCATTCATCCGCGTCTCGGCCGATTTGCCGAGTTTCTCGGCAACGGAATGCGTGAGGAGGTTCAGAACCGAACTTATCGCGGCCGTCGAATCCCAGTACAGGTCGACGCGCGTCGATACTTCGAGCGCCAGTTTTGTGTATTCAGATGCCCAATGACTGTATTTGTCGGTAACGATGATCAGAGGAATCTTCCGGCGCTTGATCTGGGCGCAAAGCCGAAAGCTCATCGCGGCGTATTCCGCTGTGTCGATCAGCAGGACACAAGAATTTTCGCCGCTGTCGGTGAGGATTTCCGAGAACGTGCCGCCCAAACCTTCGGCAAAGCGGACATCGCTCCGCACCCAGCGCAGACGCGTCGCGAAATCGAGCCCCAATCCCTTCACTGCCTGGAAGCTGACGCAGTTCACGCGATCACAGGTGCTCAGCAGATGAACAATTTCGGACCACATCTCGCCCTGGGCAAGGCCATAGGCCGCGGTCAAGGCCTGCTGCTCCATCTCCAGGCTGCGAGCCAACCGCTCCCGCTTTTCGCCGCCGATGCGGAAACGCAACTCGGCACTGTCCAGGCCCGGGCCTCCGGCTTTCGGTGCGGAGCGCAGGCCACGCTTCATTTCCTTGAGATCGGTGTAACCGAGACGCCGTACGAAACGGGTGACGCTTGCCTCGCTTACACCGGCGCCGACGGCAATGGTGGCGCCAGTTTCAAAGGGAATGTCATGGATGTTGGCGAGCAGGTATCGCGCAATTGCCTGCTCGGTCCGGGCGAAATCCAGCCAGCCCTCACGCAACCTGGCTTCCAGCGCACTGGCCACCTCAGTCTCTCCGGACACAGCCTTCCCGCCAGGCGTTTTCGTCTTCATCGACCGCTGTCCCTTGGCAGACCTATTTGGAACAGACCGGAAAATGCCACCCCAGGAAGCGCACTCCATTTCCAGTCGTGACGCGACGCTAGCACGCGAGAACACGCCATGAAAGATAAATTTTATAGTTTTGTATTCCGGTATTTTTATTTCATGATCGGTCAAGGTGCGGTGCTGACGCGGTCCGGTATTTGGGACCCAGCCTTGCAGACCACCCTGTCAGTGGACGGCACAGCAAAGGCTGGCGAAGTAAAGGCTACAGCCTGAGCTTGGTCAAAGTTCCTTGACGAGGCGGTTCTCATCGCCCTGCAGATAGGTCTCCCACAAATAGTTGGAGACCAGCCGCCGGTATCGCTCGGCGTTAACCAACTTACGGTAGCCAGCGCCGCCGATATGCAAAAAGGCGCTGCCCAACATTTGATGACCGGAGTCGGCCTCGCCGAGGTTCAGATGAGCCGTAGTGGCTGGCACATCCACTACGTCGTTTTCGCCGAGCAGGCGATAGAGCCCAGCCCAATTGCCTCCGCCGGTGTCCATCCCGTGGATGAAGCGGGGGTTAAAGTCCATGTCCACGTTCTCCATGGCGCTAAAGCGAAAGAAGCAGAACCCTGCCCACAAAAACCACGCTTGGTGATCCGAAGTTGACCAGCGCTTTGAGCCATAGACGGCTTTTCCTTCCATCGTCGCGGGAATGTCCACGGGGATGATCGGAAAGCAGTCGTGATCCAGAAAGCCGAACAGCTCCGGCTGCATCGGCCGGATGATATTGTGGAAGATCCAGTTCATGGACGTTCCGTGCGACCGATTGGGATGACGCTCCCAGTTTCGGGGCAAGCTGAAATAGGCGACGCCTCGCGCTCGACAGATTTCCTCGATGCGGGTGCGAGCCGATTGCTTTGGAGAGTTGTCGACAACGACCAGCGTCATTCCGGACGAATACAGCTCCCAGGAGCGGGCCATCGCGTCGATGACCCAAGGGGTGTTGAAGGCAATGACAAAACAAAATCGCCGATCACCGGTTCGCCGGACTTCGTCGGCGAACTTCAGGCCTTCCGCAACACCGCGTCCGCGGAAGTTGCGTTCAATCAAGGCATTTCGCAATGCCTTGGCGGCTCTGACAGGCCGGTTCTGGTTCAGCAGATCGATAAGGACCCTCCTCGGGTTCCAGCTCATACAATTCCCCCAGGCTCTGAATGAGCTGCGGCTTTATTAGGCCGAAGCCTACTTTCTCACAAGTCAGACCGTGGGGCAGCGCGTGATGGCGTCAGCGCCGATCGAGCTCCGTAGGGCCCTCCGCATTTGAGGTGGCCGCCGTCATGGCGATCGTTTCGGACCGGTCTCCTTGTTCCGTGCGTCAGGAAACTCGCCCCCGCGCCTGCCCACCGGTATGCACCCCGCTGTGCGGCCGCCATTGCCTGGGGTCGCCGCGCCTCCCCGAAAGCGTGTCAAAAGGCATCGAATTTGGACATTAGTCTTGACAGAAATACAGATGTTCAATACCCGTCAGGCAATCGAACAAGCCTGCATTTTTGGGAGGAACGAGCGGTATGGCTTCCAATGTTTCATTGACGGGCCTTGCCCGCGATCTCGAGGAACGCGCCAAGTCGGGCAAGCCTATCCGCATCGGCCTGATCGGCTCGGGCGAGATGGGAACCGACATCGTCACCCGTGTCGCCCATATGTCGGGCATCGAGATCGGCGCCATTTCCGAACTGAACCTGCCTGCCGCCAGCAAGGCGGTCGATATCGCCTTCCAGGAAACCGGGCATGCGCGCGAAGTGTCCAACGCTTCGGCGATGACCGCGGCGATGGAAGCCGGCAAGGTCGCGGTGACCAACGACGCCAATCTGGTCATCAACAACGATCTGATCGACGTCGTCATCGACGCCACCGGGGTTCCCGCCGTCGGCGCCGAGATCGGGCTGCGCGCCATGGAACATGGCAAGCATCTGGTGATGATGAATGTCGAGGCCGACGTCACCATCGGCGCCTATCTGAAGAGCGAGGCCGACCGGCTCGGCGTCACCTATTCGCTGGGCGCCGGCGACGAGCCGTCTTCCTGCATGGAGCTGATCGAATTCGTTTCGGCGATGGGGCATCCGATCGTTGCCGCAGGCAAGGGCAAGAACAATCCGCTCAACATCGACGCGATTCCCCCCGACTATGAGGAGGAGGCCAAGCGCCGGCACATGAACGTGCGGATGCTGGTCGAATTCGTCGACGGCTCCAAGACCATGGTCGAGATGGCGGCGATCGCCAATGCCACCGGCCTGGTTCCAGACAAGGCCGGCATGCATGGCCCGGCGGCGACGCTTGGCGAACTGTCCAAGGTGCTGGTGCCGCAGAAGGATGGCGGCGTGCTGTCGAGGGTCGGCGTCGTCGACTATTCGATCGGCAAGGGTGTCGCGCCAGGCGTCTTCGTCGTTGCCGACATGTCGCATCCGCGTATCTCCGAGCGCATGGAAGATTTGAAGATGGGCAAAGGCCCGTATTTCACTTTCCATCGTCCCTATCACCTTACCTCGCTCGAAGTGCCGCTGACCTGCGCCCGCGTCGTGCTCTACGGCAAGGCCGACATGGTGCCGCTGGCCAAACCGGTGGCCGAAGTCGCCGCCGTGGCCAAGAAGGACATGAAGCCCGGCGAGAAGCTCGATGCGATCGGCGAATATTGCTACCGTGCCTGGATCATGACGACGCCTGAGGCGCGCGCCGCCAAGGCCATTCCCTGCGGCCTGCTGCAGGGCGGCTCGGTCACCGCGCCGATCAAGAAGGGCGAGCTCATAACCTACGCGAATGCAGCGCCCGCGGCGGGCTCCAAGATCGCCGAACTGCGCGCCCGCCAGGACAAGCTTGTCTATGGGGCCGTGGGAGCGTGATCATGGCCACAGCCAGCAAAGCCGTCACTGACAGTCGCGCCAATCTGCCCTTCGTCTACCGCCACTACAGCGCCGAGCAGCTCAGGGAGGTGCTCCACAAGATGTACCTGATCCGCCGCTTCGAAGAGGGCGCGGAGGAGTGCTACACGCGCGGTCTCATCCACGGCACCATGCATTTGTCGATCGGCCAGGAAGCCAGCGCCATGGGCATCTGCATGCCGCTTGCCGAGGATGACCAGATCACCTCGACGCATCGCGGTCATGGCCACTGCATAGCCAAGGGTGCCGAGGTCAAGCGCATGTTCGCCGAGTTCTTCGGTAAGACCACAGGCTATTGCAAGGGCCGTGGCGGCTCGATGCACATCGCCGATGTCGGCAAGGGCAATCTCGGCGCCAATGGCATCGTCGGTGGCGGCATCCCGATCGCCGTCGGGGCGGCATTGTCCTCCAAGATGATGAAGACCGGCAAGGTCGTGGTCTCCTTCTTCGGCGATGGCGCCAACAATGAAGGCGCTTTCCACGAGGCGCTCAACATGGCGGCGGTCTGGAAGCTGCCTGTCATTTTCGTCTGCGAGAACAATGGCTATGGCATGTCGACATCGACGGCCCGCTCGACCGCCGTCAAGAACATCGCCGAGCGCGCCGCCGCCTATTCGATGCCCGGCGTCATCGTCAACGGCAACATCTTCTCCGAGGTCGCCGAGGCGTCTCATCAGGCCATCGCCCGAGCCCGCGCCGGCGAGGGGCCGACGCTGATCGAGTCCAAGACCTACCGCCATCGCGGCCATTCCAAGAGCGACCGCAACCGCTATCGCACCAAGGAAGAGATCGAGGACTGGATGTCGAACCGCGATCCGATCACCCTGTTCGAAAGCGAGCTCAGGGAATTCGGCTTCATCGACGACAAGGGCATCGAGGCCATTCGCGATGCCGTGGCGCAAGAGATCGCCGAGGGCATCGAGTTCGCCAAGGCGAGCCCATCGCCCGATATCAGCGAGACCGGAAATTACGTGTATACGGAGCAGGCGTGATGGACGCGATGGTGCGTGAACTGAGCTACGCCCAGGCGATCCAGGAAGCCATGGCGATCGCCATGGACATGGACGAACGCGTCTTCCTGATGGGTGAGGATATCGGTGTCTATGGCGGCGCCTTCCAGGTCACTGGCGACCTGGTCGAACGTTACGGCGCTGACCGCGTCATCGACACACCGATTTCGGAACTGGGCGGCGCGGGCGTTGCGGTGGGCGCTGCCCTCACCGGCATGCGGCCGATCTTCGAGTTCCAGTTTTCCGATTTCGCCACGCTTGCCATGGAGCAGATCGTCAACCAGGCGGCCAAGATGCGCTTCATGCTGGGCGGCGAGGTTTCGGTTCCCGTGGTGATGCGCTTTCCCGCCGGTTCCGGCACCGGTGCGGCGGCTCAGCACAGCCAGAGCCTCGAGGCCTGGCTCGGCCATGTGCCGGGTCTGAAAGTCATCCAGCCGGCGACCCCCTATGATGCCAAGGGTATGCTTTTGGCGGCGGTCGCCGATCCCGATCCAGTCATGATCTTCGAGCACAAGCTGCTCTACAAGATGAAGGGACCGGTGCCCGAAGGCTATTACACCGTGCCGATCGGCAAGGCCGATATCCGCCGCGAGGGCCGGGACCTGACCATCGTCGCCACCTCGATCATGGTGCAGAAGGCGCTCGACGCGGCTGCCGCGCTGGAGAGCGAAGGCATCGACGTCGAAGTCGTCGATCTCCGGACCATCCGGCCGATGGACAAGCAGACCGTCATCGACAGCGTCAAGAAAACGTCGCGGCTGCTATGCGTCTACGAAGCGGTCAAGACGCTGGGCATCGGCGCCGAAGTCAGTGCCATGATCGCCGAGAGCGAGGCTTTCGATTATCTCGATGCGCCGATCGTGCGGCTGGGCGGCGCCGAAACGCCGATCCCCTACAATCCGGAACTTGAGAAAGCGACGGTGCCGCAGGTTCCCGACATCATCACCGCCGCGCGCGACCTCGTGAAAGGGGTTCGCTGAGAAATGCCGACCGAAGTCATTCTTCCCAAGGTCGACATGGACATGGCGACCGGACAGATCTCGCGCTGGTTCGCCGAGGAGGGCGCGCGCGTCAAGAAGGGCGATGTGCTGTTCGAGATCGAGACCGACAAGGCGGCGATGGAGATCGACGCGCCGGCCAGCGGCGTCCTGCGCGATGTCAGCGGCAAGGAAGGTGTCGATATTGCGGTCGGCGCTGCCGTCGCGTGGATTTATGCTGACGATGAGGCTTATGGGGCTGATGTCGCTGCGACAAAGCAGGACAAAGCGCCAATCTCCCCACCCGTAGGGGAGATGTCGGCGAAGCCGACAGAGGGGGGCGCTGCCCAGCCAACGTCGCATTCTGTCACGCCCCCCTCTGCCCTGCCCTCTTTGCCGCCACTTGGCATCTCCCCCACAAGGGGGGAGATTGGCCAATCCCCATCCGCCGGCCGTGCAACACCGCTTGCCCGACGCCTGGCCCGCGAGGCGGGTCTTGCCCTTGCCAGCATTGCCGGCACCGGCCCGCATGGCCGGGTGGTGAAGGCGGATGTCGACGCGGCGATTGCCGGTGGAGGCGCCCAGGCGGCGCCTGCCGCCAAGGCTCCTGCTGGCGCTCCTGCGCCTGCGGTGAAGGCAATGTCGGACGAGCAGGTGCTGAAACTGTTCGAACAGGGCTCCTACGACCTCGTCCCGCATGACAATATGCGCAAGACCATCGCGCGGCGCCTGGTCGAGGCCAAGACCACCATCCCGCATTTCTACCTAACGCTCGACTGCGAACTTGATGCGCTGTTGGCGCTGCGCACGCAGATCAACGCCGCAGCGCCAGTGAAGAAGACCGACAAGGGCGAGGCGCCGGCTTACAAGCTGTCGGTCAACGACATGGTCATCAAGGCGATGGCTATGGCGCTGAAGGCGGTGCCGGATGCCAATGCCTCATGGACCGAAAGCGCCATGGTCAAGCACAAGCATGCCGATGTCGGCGTCGCGGTGCCGATCCCGGGCGGCCTGATCACGCCGATTATCCGCAAGGCCGATGAGAAGACGCTGTCCACCATCTCCAACGAGATGAAGGATCTGGCCAGCCGCGCCCGCAGCCGCAAGCTGAAGCCGGAAGAGTATCAGGGCGGCACCACGGCGGTGTCCAACCTCGGCATGTTCGGCATCAAGGACTTTGCCGCCGTCATCAACCCGCCGCATGCGACCATCCTGGCCGTTGGTGTCGGCGAGGAGCGGGCAGTGGTCAAGAACGGCGAGATCAGAATAGCCACCGTGATGTCGGTGACGCTGTCGACCGACCATCGCGCCGTCGACGGCGCGCTGGGTGCCGAACTGCTGGTCGCCTTCAAGAACCTCCTTGAAAATCCGATCGGCCTGCTGGTCTGATCCACCAAGCAGAAGCCGGCGCCGAATGATGCGCCGGCTTAAAACAGAAACGACTTGTCAGGCGCCGACCCTTGACCCATGTTCTATCTGGATTGCGATCCAGGGAGGCCAAATATGCCTGCATTCGACCCATCTGACGTCAAAACCCTGTTCGGCAAGGTCATGGGCGCGTCGCCATCCGATATCAAGCTGGTGGCGCAGCGCCTGCACGACCACGCTTTCGAGCCGCGCATGTCGGCGGAGGAGACCAGGCAGCTTGTCGCCAGCCTCGGCTATGACAGCCTGGACGCGTTCTGCGCCGATATCGGCTTGCCCACGCATATCGCCGAGCGCTGGAGCCGTTTTGGTGTTTCCGGCGAGATGAAGCAGGTTTTCACGCTGTTGGCGGCGCAGCGCAAGCGGGTGGCCGAGGCGATCGCCGAATTCGAGTCCATGACCCATGTCGGTGTCGAGGATTTTTTGCGCGAGCGCGGGCTCATTTAGCGAGAAACACGGGTAGCGGGAAACACCGGGGCCAGTCGAACCGGCTCAGCCGCCCTTGGCAAGCAGCGCCGTGGCGGTATCGCTGTCGGTGATCAGCACGTTGGTGTCGACGGCTTTCAGCGCGGCGAGGATCGCCGCGACCTTGCGCTTGCCGCCCGCGGCGAGAACCACATTCGGCACGTTGCTGACCACATCGAGATCGATGGCCATGACGCGGCTGTTGACCTCGTGGTCGACCAGCCCGCCGGCGGCATCGACGAAATAGCACAGCATGTTGGCGACCGCGCCCTTCGCTTTCAACGGAGCGATCAGCGATGAGGGCACGATGCCGTGCCGGAAGATGGTGGCGTCCGGCGACATGTCGCCGACGGTGAGCAGCGCGATGTCGGCGGCGGCCGCGCGTTGGCGTACATCCTGCAGGGTCGGCTGCGCCCAGAGGAGATCGCGCAGCGAGGAATTGTCGACCGTCACCGGCGCGGTGATCTGATAGCTGTCGACCTCGAAGACGTCTGCGACCTTGGCAGCAACGATGGATGGATTGATCCATTGCGAGTGCGGCAGGCTGCCGACAAGCGCCACCACGCAGGCACGCTTCAATTGCCGGCGGGCAAGGAAGCCGAGGCTGGCATGCAGGGTCGCGCCGCCACCGATCGCCAGCGTCATGCCGTCCTGCATCTGCTCGCCGAGATAGGCCGCGACGGCATGGCCGATGGCCTTCTCCAGATGGTCATGCGCCGAAGGTGTCGGGATGACGACGGCGGCGTTCAGACCCCAGCGCTTTTCCAGTTCCCGCTCGAGCGCCACCTGCCCGGCGGTCGGTGCGTTGATCATGGTGACGACAATGCCCTCGGCGGTGCAGGAGGCCAGCGTACGCATGACCTTCACCCTGGAGACATCGAGCTTTTCGGCGATCTGTTCCTGGGTAAAACCTTCGACATAGTAGAGCCATGCCGTCTTGACGGTAAGGTCCGACGAGACCATCGGCAGGCGAGCCTGTCTGGGTTTTTCCGTGGTCATCGGTTCCTGTCCCTCATGAGCCGTGGCCTGATCGGTGCTCATCAAGGAAACACCGGCCGGATGTCAATTGATGCCGATCGCAGGCGCGTCGATTGTCGCACAGTTTTGTTCATTTGTAATTGACATCGTACATATGAACATATTTTGTGGGTTTCACGCGCTGTGTCATCCACCAGTCATATGCGCCGTGCAGGGAGGAAGAGACGGGGAGCCGGCCAGAGCCGGACCGGTCATGCACAGAAAGACAGGAGGTCTCATTGAAGACGCACTTCATCAAGCTGCTGGCCAGCCAGCTGGCGCTCGCGGCAACTTTGTTTGCCGGCGTGGCAAACGCCGAAACACTGACTCTCTACACGTCCCAGCCGGAAGCCGACGCGGCCAAGACCGTGGATGCCTTCAAGAAGGCGCAGCCGGGTATCGATGTGAATATCTATCGCTCCGGAACGAGCGACATCCTGACCAAGATGGCGGCCGAGTTTGCCGCCGGCAGCCCGCAGCCCGACGTGCTTTTGATCGCTGACGCGGTCAGCATGGAGCTGTTGAAGAAGGACGACCGGCTGCTGCCCTATCCCGAGGCAAAGCTCGACGGCATCGAAGCGGATGCCTATGATGCCGACAAGACCTATTTCGGCAGCAAGCTGATCACCACCGGCATCGTCTACAACACCGCGGCGACCGAGAAGCCGCAGCATTGGGCCGATCTTGCCAAGCCCGCCTATGCCGATGGCCTGGTCATGCCGAGCCCGCTCTATTCGGGTGCCGCCGCCTACCTGCTTTCAGGCTTCGTCGGCGATACCAACTATGGCTGGGATTTCTTCCAGAAGCTGAAGACCAACAACACCGTCAGCGTGCGCGGCAATGGTGCGGTGCTGAAGTCGGTGGCATCGGGCGAGAAGCCCTATGGCATCCTCGTCGACTTCATGGCGATGAACGCCAAGAAGAAGGGTTCCCCGGTCGAGTTCGTGTTCCCCTCGGAAGGTGTGCCGGCAGTGACCGAACCGGTCGCCATCATGAAGACCGCCAGGAATGTCGATGGCGCCAAGAAGTTCGTCGACTTCATTCTTTCCGATGACGGCCAGAAGCTGGCGCTTTCGATGGGCTATCTGCCGGCGCGTGCCTCGGTCGGCCGCCCCGAATGGCTGCCGGAAGGCGTCAAGGTCAAGGTGATGTCGTTCGACACCAAGGCAATCGTCGCCAAGACCGACGCCGACAAGGCGAAGTTCTCGGAACTGTTCGGCGGCTGAGCCGGCAATCCAGTCGGCATGCCCCCCTAGCGGCATGCCGACTGCGAAATCCGAGCGCATCGGCCGATCGATCCCAGGAAACGCAATCATGTCAACACGGATCAGGGAAAGCCGGGGCCAGGAAATGGCCCTGACGGCGGCGGTGGCCATCGTCATCGTCCTGCTTTCGCTGCTGCCGATGCTGAGCCTGATCAAGGAAATCGTGGCACCCGGCGGCACGCTGTCGACCGTCGCGATAAAGGCGGGGCTCGCCAGTCCGGCGACCTGGATCGCCACCTGGCACACACTGGTCGTCGGTATCGGCGGCACCCTGCTTGCGGTGCTGTCGGGAACGCTGGTGGCAGTGCTCGTTACGCTGACCGATATCCGCGCTCGCAGCGCCATGGTGCTCTGTTACGTCATGCCCCTGATGATCGCGCCGCAGGTGACGGCGCTGGCCTGGCTGCAATTGTTCGGCCCGGCAAGCCCGTTCCTCAAGCTGTTCGGGGCGGCACCGCCGCTCGGGACCAGGAACCCGCTCTATTCGACATCGGGCATCATCCTGCTGCTCGGCGTGCAGTATGGCCCGCTGGTCTTCCTGCTGGTGCGCGCCGGCCTGCGCAAGCTGCCGCGCGAACTGATCGAAGCGGCGCGGGCGGGCGGTGCCGGCTGGTTCACCATGCTGGTCACCATCGTGCTGCCGTTGATGACGCCCTCGATCATGGCCGCCGCCGCACTCGCCTTCGTCTCCTGCGTCGGCAATTTCGGCATTCCGGCCTTTCTAGGCATTCCCGCCAACTATCTCGTGCTGCCGACGCTGATCTATCAGAAGCTGGCCGGCGGCGGTCCTGCCGTGCTCGGCGAAACCGCGTTCCTGTCGGTGCTGATCGGCATTATCGCCATGGCCGGCATCCTTGCCCAGGAGATCATGAGCCGCCGCCGCGACTATCGCATCAGTTCCACGTCGCTGGCGGCTGAGCCATACGAACTCGGCCGATGGCGGCCGGCCGTGCAGGCCGGCATGTGGCTGCTGATCATCGTGGTGCTGTTCCTGCCGCTGTTCGGGCTGGTTCTGACATCGCTGGTGCCGGGCTACGGCATCGCGCTCACCGCCAAGACGGCAACCTTCGACAATTATCGCTTCGTGCTGTTCGAGCATGATGCCGCCAGCCGCGCCTTCTTCAACAGCTTCTGGCTGTCGATCGCGGCTGCCTTCTTCGCGGTCCTGGTCGCCGTGCCAATCGGCTATCTGATCGCCTGGGGCAAGCAGCGCTGGGTGCGGCTGCTCAATCTGTCGGTGGAACTGCCCTATGCTCTGCCCGGTGTGGTGCTGGCGATCGCCTCGCTGCTCATGTTCCTGCGGCCGATCCCGCTCACCGGCATCCAGCTCTACAACACGGTCTGGATCATCCTCTACGCCTATCTCGCCCGCTTCCTGGTGCTGGCGCTGCGGCCAACCATCAGCGGCTATCACCAGATCGACCGGGCGCTGGAGGAAGCGGCGCAAGTGGCAGGCGCCGGGCTGTTCACCCGCATGCGCACGATCATCTTTCCCTTGGTGGCACCGGCGGCGATCGCCGGCGGCCTGCTGATCTTCATGACGGCCTTAAGCGAACTTACCGTTTCCGCACTGCTGTGGTCGTCGGGCTCGGAAACCATCGGCGTGGTGATGTTCTCCTTCGAGCAGGGCGGCGATTCCAACTATGCGGCGGCGATGTCCGTCATCACCGTGGCGGTCACTTTCGTGCTCATGCTGGTGACCAATCTGCTTGCCCCCTACCTTCCGACCGGAGTGCTGCCATGGCGCGATTGAGCCTGGACAATGTGACCAAGAGCTTCGCCAATTTCGATGCCGTCAAGGACGTGTCGATCGACGTCGCCGACGGCGAGTTCCTGGCAGTGCTCGGCCCTTCCGGCTGCGGCAAGACGACGTTGCTGAGGCTGGTCGCTGGATTCGAGAAAGTGACGTCGGGCGAAATCCGCATCGGCAGCGAGGCCGTGTCGGGCAAGGGCGGCAGCGTCGCGCCGGAAAAGCGGCGCGTCGGCATCGTCTTCCAGAACTATGCGCTGTGGCCGCATATGACGGTGGCCGAGAACATCGGCTATTCGCTGAAGGTGGCGAAGCTCGACAAGGCCGTCGCCCGCCGGAAGGTTGAAGACGCACTGGCCCTTGTCGATCTGCAAGGGCTGGGCGAGCGTCGGCCGGCCAATCTTTCCGGCGGCCAGCGCCAGCGCGTGGCGCTGGCGCGCTGCCTTGTCGCCGCGCCCTCGCTGGTGCTGTTCGATGAGCCGCTCGCCAATCTCGACGTGCATCTGAGGGCATCGATGGAGGACGAGTTCGCATCCTTCCACAAGCGCACCGGCACCACTATCGTCTACATCACCCATGATCAGGCCGAGGCGATGGCATTGGCCGACCGCATCGCGGTGATGGATGGCGGGCGCCTTGCCCAGCTGGCGACGCCGCGCGAGCTCTATCATGAGCCGGCAAATGAAATGGTCGCATCCTTCATTTCGCAAGGCATTTTGCTGCCTGCGGATGTGTTGAGTGTGGAAGAAAGAGGCCACTGCAAGGTCCGGGTTCTCGGCGCGGAACTGGTTGTCCGCTGCCGGCCTGGCGAGCGGCCGCGCGCTGGCGCCAAGATCTGCTGCCGGTCAGCCGATCTTGACGTGTCGCCGGACGGTCCCGGCTTCGATGGCCTGGTCAAGCGGGTGATCTATCAGGGTGGCTCGGCGCGTATCGAATTCACGCCTTCGACCAGTCCCGACATCACCTTGCACTTCGAACAGCCCGACCCAGTCATGCTGGAAAGCGGGTCCCGGGCCCGTCTGCGCATAAGGTCCGGCTGGCTGATCCCGGCGGCGGGGGCGGCATCGTGATGATGCTCGACCTGCTCGGCGGCTTTGGCGAAAAGGGCCGCACCAGCCTTGCTGTGAGCAGCGGCAAGGATCGCATCCTGCTCGACGTCGGCATCAAGGTCGGCGCCTCGGGGGCGGACTACTATCCGGCGCTGAACGGGTCGGCCGCCGACATCGAAGCGCTGTTCGTCTCGCATGCGCATGAGGATCATGTCGGCGCGCTGAGCTGGCTGCTGTCGCGCGGCTATGCCGGCCCGATTTTCATGACGGCGGAGACCCGCAATGAGGCGCCTGCCACGCTCGCGGGCTATGCTGAGCTCGAGGATTTCAGGCGGTTCCCTTTTCCCGAAGACCGCATCCAATTGTTCGAACCCGGCGATACGCTGAAGAGCGGAAATCTCACGATTCGAACGGGACGCTCCGGGCATGTGGTGGGCGGCGTCTGGTTTGCCGTGGACGATGGCGAGAGCCGCGTCGCCTATTCGGCCGATGTGGTGCCGGACAGCAATGTCTTCGTCATGGACACGATGCCGCACTGCGACCTGCTTGTCCTCGATGCTTCCTATGGCGCCGATCCGGTGCCGGGGGCGGCGCGGGCGCTCGAAATATCGCAGTGGGTTGCGAGGCATTCGGGCGGGTGTCTTTTGCCGACGCCGCTCTCGGGTCGGTCGCTGGAGCTGATCGCGGCCTTGCCTGGGCCGTTCGCGATCCATGCCGGCATGCGTTCGTCGCTGGAAGCGCAGATCGGCGCCACCGCATCCCTGTTGCCAAGTGTCTCAGAACTCTTGCTTCGCCGCCTGCAAGACGCAGCCGACTGGACCGATGCCGATCCCCTGCCGCCAATCCCGTTGCTGGCGGATGACGGTATGGGTGAGGCCGGCCCGTCGTCGCGCCTCTTGCCGCGTGCCGACCATTCCGGTTTTCCGGTGCTGCTTACCGGCCATCTGCCGTCAGGTTCGCCGGGCGATCTGTTGCACAAGGCCGGCCGGGCGGACTGGGTGCGCATGCCGACCCATCCGACGCTGTCGGGCAATGTCGACATCTGGGAAACGGCCGGCCGTCCCGCCGCACTCGGTCATTCCTGCACGCCGGACCTTCTCGGCGATTTGCAAGCCCACATCCCGTCGCTGCGGACGCAATGCCGCACCGGCCAGCGCATCACGGTGCCTGAGGCAAGAAAACGATGAGAATTCTGATCTGCAACGACGATGGCATCGAAGCGCCGGGGCTTGCCCGTCTCGTCAAGGCCGCCGGCACGTTGAGCGACGATGTCTGGGTGGTCGCGCCCGACGGCAAGCGCACCGCTGCCAGCTCGTCATTAACGATTGCCAGGCCGTTGACCATGCGGCGCGTCAAGCCGAACTGGTACTCCTGTTCCGGCACCCCGGCCGATTGCGTGGTAAGCGCTATGACCTGGCTGTTCGCCGATTCCGAGAAACCGGGCCTTGTGCTGTCGGGCGTCAACGATGGCCGCAACGTTGCCGAGGACCTTGCCTATTCCGGAACGCTCGGCATTGCGCGGGAGGCGACTTTCTGGGGCGTTCCAGCCATCGGCTTCTCCCGCGTGAAGAATCCTGATTTCACCGATGGCGACGACCAATGGCTTGGCGCGCTGATCGCTTCATTGTGGCAATCGCGCGCCGACTGGGCCGCTGAGGGTCATTGGCTGAGCATCAACCTGCCGACCTTGCTGCCGGCCGAAATCCGACAGCCGCGCATCGGTCGCGACAAGATCGCCCGCAGAGCCGAAATCGTTGAAAGCGACGGCGATCGCACTGTCATCACGGTGCCGCGCGGTCGGGCTCATGACAGCCAGCCGGGCGACGAGAACGAGGCGATCGATGCCGGCTTCATCAGCATCAACCGGCTGAACTGGTTTGGCGAGACACGGCTGGACGAACGGTTTCTGGACGGGATCGCGCGCCAGCGGCAAACTGGCTGACCTCAGGGCTTCAATCGGATTGTGGAGGTGGTTTGAGTCGCGCCACATCTCACCGGCGCTGATCCGCGCGTCGTCATCCGATCACCAACCTGTCAGCGGTTAAATCAAGCCAATCCACTACCTATGCTTGAAGCCGCCGCCATTTCATTCCACATCGGTGCGGATGAAGGGCGAAACAGGAGAACGGCGGCGGCATCTGCTGTGGGCTTTGCCCGCATCGCTGATCCTGCATGCACTCATCGCGGCGTTTCTGGTCTATGGCCTGCCGAGACCCGAGCAGCAGCCGGCTCAGCAGGAACAGCCCGTCAATGTCGCGATCGTGCCCCCGCCCGAAAAGCCCAAGCCGAAACCTGCTCCAAAGCCACCGGAGCCGACACCTGAAAAGAAGGCTGAAAAGCCGCCTGAACAAAAGCCGCCTCCGGAACCGCCGAAACCGCCAGACGACCAGGTTTTGAAGCGCGTTTTCCAGTACGGCCAGAAAGATACCGGGCCGGAGAAATCGCTCGACGGAAGCAGCGCTAAACCCAACAC